>JALHNI010000045.1 GCA_022843605.1 Bryobacter sp. | reverse complement strand
CCTGAACAAGTTGGGGGATGTGCTGGTGCAGGCGGGGGAATTGAAGGAGGCGCGGGAGCGGTTTGGGGAATCGCTGCGGATCCGCGAGAAGCTGGCGGCGGCGAACCCGTCGAGCGCGGAGGCGCAGCGGGACGTGACGGTGAGCCTGGATCGACTGGGGGATGTGCTGGTGCAGGCGGGGGAATTGAAGGAGGCGCGGGAGCGGTTTGGGGAATCGCTGCGGATCAGCGAGAAGCTGGCGGCGGCGAACCCGTCGAGCGCGGAGGCGCAGCGGGACGTGACGGTGAGCCTGAACAAGTTGGGGGATGTGCTGGTGCAGGCGGGGGAATTGAAGGAGGCGCGGGAGCGGTTTGGGGAATCGCTGCGGATCCGCGAGAAGCTGGCGGCGGCGAACCCGTCGAGCGCGGCGGCGCAGCGGGACCTCATCGTCAGCTACGCCAGACTCGGCCAGGTCACCCAGGAGAAACAGTACTGGCAAAAAGCCCTCGCGATCGCCGAGACCCTCGAAAGCACGGGCCGCCTCGCCCCCGCCGACCAGCAGATTCCGGCCTACCTCCGCCAACAACTCGCGGCCGCCCCCCGCTAGCTGGACCGTCCTTACGGCTGAGTCTAGTCCTTCACCTTCTCCGCGCCCTCTTTCACCTTGTCGGCGGCCTTGTCGATCACCTTGTCCGCCGCCCGGCCCGTCGCCTTCGCCGCGTCCTTCAAGTCGCCACCCGCATCCTTGATGTCATCCTTGGCCGTTCGCTCACACGACGTCGCCAGGACCAGAGCAGCCGCCATCACGAGAATCGAAAATCTTTTTTTCATGTTCCAGCTACATGCAGACTAAGGGCCAAACGCCCACCACCAACGGAATCAACACTTTACCCGCCCTCGCCCACCTTCCCGTTACAAAAGGCGCAGTTGCGAAAGAAGAACCTGCGCACCACTCCATCAAAGCTTGCCCCCGATCCCCGTTGCCGCCCCTCGCGTAACGAGATAGATAACCAGGGATCCATTCCATCCGTTTGTTACCCCTGATACCCTACCCCTGATACCCTGTCCGACTAAGTACTAACTCTATTAGTTTCATGGGTATGCGGCCAAGTAGTCATTCGCAAGCCTCGGACTGAATCGCCGAAGTAACTTACAATCAACACGTTAGCTCGCATTGTTGCATTTCTGGCCCCCGACGCTGCCGTCAATCACAACGAATCTCAAAATTCACCAGGCCACATAACCATCATCCTTTCAATCACTTACTCTGCTCAGCCCCCCTGCGCCGCCCTCAAAATTCTTGGCCCCCGATGTCACCCTGAATGTGGAGGAACTCATGCCCACCGAAAAACAGCGCGCCGCCAACCGGCGCAATGCCCAAAAGTCCACCGGCCCCAAAACCGACGCCGGCAAACAAACCACCCGTCTCAACTCCCTCAAACACGGCCTCGCCGCTCAACTCACCGTTCTCCCTTTCGAGAACCAGGCCGAATACGACGCCCTCGAGGCCTCGCTCCTCGCCGACCTTGCCCCTCAAGGCCCCGCCGAAACCCTCCTCGTCAAACGCTTCGCCCAAAAGCAATGGCTCGTCCAGCGCCTCGCCAACACCGAAACCGCGTGGCTCAACACCCTCTACCAGGCCCAACTCGCCGAAGGCCTCCGCCTCGCCAAGAACCCCAAACCCTCCCCCGACCCCTTCGAAGGCCTCGCCCTCTGCATGCTCGAAACGCCCCACCACGACCTCCTCCACAAAAACTTCTTCCGCTACCGCTCCCAGATCGAAAACGAATACCAACGCGCCCTCCGCGCCCTCGAACGCGCCGGTCTCTTCGGCCTCCAGCGCCGTCCAACCCCAACCATCCAAAAAGCAAACCCCGAAATTGGCTCCGCTCCGGAACCCTCGAAATCAGCCCCCAAAACCCGATACACTGCAACTGACCATGCCCCAGCTCACTCGCCGCGCTCTACTCTCTTCCTCCCTCGCTGCGCCCCACCTCCTGGCGGCCCCCAACCCCACCGACATCCGGATCCTCAGCCTCCAGCCCACCTTTGAGGACTTCTTCTACCGCACTCCCTACATGTTCGGTGGCCGCAAAGTCGACCGCGTCACCATGCTCAACGTCACTTGCGAAGTCGAAAGCCGCACCGGCAAGCGCGCCAAAGGCTTCGCTGCCATGAGCCTCGGGAACCAGTGGGCCTTCCCGTCGCAGAAGATGAACTACGACGACACGCTCGGCGCCATGAAGCGGCTTGCCCTCCGCATCGGCGAAATCACCCGGGCCCACAAGGAATACGGCCACCCCGTCGACCTCAACCATGCCCTCGAACCCCAATGGCTCACCGCCGCCGCGCAGGTCAGCCAAAAGGACCCCGAGCCCATCCCCAAACTCTGCACCCTCGTCGTCGGTAGCCCCTTCGACGCCGCCCTCAGCGATGCCTTCGGCAACTTACATGGCCGCAGCAGCTACGCCATCTACGGCCGCGACCTCATGCGCTACGACCTTGGCCACTACCTTGGCGATAAATTCAAAGGCGAGGACTTACAGCGCTACATCGGCAAAAAGCCGCGACCCTTCGTCTATCTCTTTCACAGCGTCGGCGCTTCCGACCCGCTCACCAAAGCCGAAGTCAAAACGCCCCTCAACGACGGCCTCCCCAACGCCTTCGAAGAGTGGATCGGTTACTCCGGCCTCGAACGCATCAAAATCAAACTGAACGGCGGCGACTTACAAAACGACCTCTCCCGCATCCTCAACATCGATCGCATTGCCACCCAGATCCAGGCGAAACGCAACCTCAAACAGTGGTTCTATTGCCTCGACTTTAACGAGCGCTGCCCCAACGTCCAATACCTCATCGAAATCCTCCGCAAAGTGAAAGAAGCCACTCCCGCCGGCTTCGAACGCATCCAGTACATCGAGCAGCCCACCCAACGCAACCTGAAGGCCGACCGCGAGAACGTCATGCACGAAGCGGCTAAGTTACGCCCCGTCGTCATCGACGAGTCACTCACAGATTTAGAAACGCTGTTACTCGCTCGCGAGATCGGTTACACCGGCATCGCCCTCAAGGCCTGCAAGGGACAAACCCAAGCCATGCTCATGGCGGCCGCCGGGCAGAAATTCGGCATGTTTCTTTGCGTGCAGGACCTCACCTGTCCCGGTGCCGCCCTCATCCACTCCGTCGGCATCGCCGGCCACGTCCCCGGCGTCGCCGGCGTCGAAGCCAACGCCCGTCAGTACGTTCCCTCGGCCAGCAAAGCCTGGGAACCCCGCTACCCCGGACTCTTCAACGTCCGCAACGGACGCCTCAACTCCGGCCAACTCACCGGCCCCGGACTCTCCATCCGCCTCTAGTCGCGGCCGAGTTCGATCAGTGTTTCCGCGCCGGGTTCTCGCAGCCAACGGTGCCCTCGTCCGTGAGCCTTCAGGCTCACCGGCCCCTCCAGGGTCAGCAGCGCATTGTACTGCCGCGCGACCGTCGACAAGGCTTCATAGTCGCTGCCCTCCGGCGGCACAACCGAGTGCACCTGCCGCCCGGCGGCCCGCCACGCCTGCAGCGTCTCGCTGAGGCTCTCCGTCGTCAGTGCGGTCCCGCGCAGGTCGAGTTCGAAGTCGAAGCCCCGCGGCTTCAGCCGCCGTAGGGTGTCGTAGACGGCTGCTGCCTCGGCCTGCACCGAGTAGCGGCTGAAGATGCCGCATTGCTCCAGGCCTTCGGCAGACCGGATGCCGGTCAGCCCCAGGCTGTAGCCCTCGCGCCAACCCGCGCGCACGGCCGCCCAAATCACCGCGGTGGCTGCTTCGGCCCGATCCACGCCGAACGCCGCCCGGTTCTGTCCGGTGTCCCGCAGCACCTGCCGGAAGGCTTCGAACGCCCCCGGCGCGTCCTCGGTGGTCACGATCAGTGCCGGCTGTGAGCCTTGCGGCCGCGGCAGAAAGCCCTTGGCCACCTGCTCGGTAAAGGTCCGCACCTGTTCGGCATCGCCGGGTCCGAACGGAATCGCGTTCACGACGACCTCGCGGCCGCCCGCCGGCCGCATCCGTCCGATCAGGACGGACTTTGGAAACAATCCGCTGGCTGGCGAAGAGGCTAGGCCCAACCGCAGCAACAGCGGGGTCACCGCACCGTGATTCATACCGTCCACGGCCAGATAATAGCTCGAAGGGTGAATCGGATCCTGCTCCAGCGACAACGGATACACCCGTACCGTTGGCGTTTCCAGGTTCTTCAGCCGCCCGGCCAGCCGGTGGCGCGCATCGCTGGTGAGCGTGCGCCCTTCCACCGCCTGAAACAGCAGGTCCGCGATGGCGGCTGCCTCACTGCTGCGCAACGGCAATTCGAACGGAACAGGCGTCAGAGGCTCAGCCCCTTCAGATAGCCGCGGAACGACTCGCCAAGAGCCGGGTGCTTCAGCCCGAACTCTACCGTCGCCCGCAGAAAGCCCTGCTTGTCCCCGGCGTCGAAGCGCCGGCCCTCGAACTTGAGGCCGTAAATCGGCTGCGTCCCCAACAGGTGGCGCATGCCATCCGTCAGTTGGATCTCGCCGCCCGCTCCGGGGGTGATTTTGGTTAAAGAGTCGAAGATCTCCGGCGTCAGCACATAACGCCCGATGATCGCCAGGTTGGAGGGCGCCTCTTCAGGCTTCGGCTTCTCCACCAGGCTCTTGATCTTGAAGAGCCCCGGTTCTACTTCGTCCGCATCCACCGAGCCGTAGGAGGAGATCTGGTCGCGCGGTACTTCCATCAGCGCGATCACCGACGCACCGTACTTCGCGTGTACCGCCGCCAACTGGCCCACGCAAGGAGCCACCGAGTCGATCACGTCGTCGGAAAGCACCACCGCGAACGGCTCGGGCCCGACGAGTTCACGGGCGCACAGCACGGCATGGCCGAGGCCTAAAGCCTCTGCTTGCCGCACGTAAGAGATTTGGGTGAGCTTGGCCACAGACCGCGCTACGGCCAGCAGTTCTTTTTTGTCGCGCCGGGCCAGCACCTGCTCGAGCTCAAAGCTCTGGTCGAAATGGTCTTCGATGGTCGTCTTGCCGCGGCTGGTGACGATGATCGAGTGCAGCAGGCCGGCGGCCACGCACTCCTCAACTCCATATTGGATCAGAGGCTTATCGACCAGCGACAGCATTTCCTTGGGCACCGCCTTGGTGGCCGGCAGGAAGCGGGTGCCGAGGCCGGCAGCAGGGAATACGGCTTTTCGAACAGGAGGGAACATCGCTATGAACTAGTCTACCTTTCGCAGGGAACACAAAATGGTTACCATGACTCCGATGGGATCACTCGTCGAGCTGGCAATCAAGATCTTCCAAGACGCCTATCGGCTTCAACAGGCGGGTGATTTAGATCTGGCGGCCGATTTGTACCGGCGTTCGATCGAGATTCACCCGACCGCCGAGGCCCACACCTACCTGGGCTTCGCCTACCGTCATCAGGGACGGCTGGAGGACGCGATCGCCGAATGCAAGCGGGCCATCGCGATCGACCCCGCTTTCGGTAATCCTTACAACGACATTGGAGCCTACCTGATCGAGTTGGGCCGCCTGGAAGAAGCCATCCCCTGGCTCGAGAAGGCGACCCAAAGCGAGCGCTACGAAAGCTACCAGTTCCCCTGGTACAACCTGGGCCGGGTTTATGTCTCGCAGGAGCTGTACCGCAAAGCCACCGAGTGCTTCCACCACGCCCTGGACATCGATCCCGACTACGCGGCGGCCCAAAAGGCTCTCGACCGGCTGCGGCGGACGATTCAGTAAAGCCGCGGGAGCAGGATGGCGTCGAGCGCGGCGTCGCTGATCTCGGGTAGTTCCACGCCCCTGTCGAGGCTCCAGGTTTCGGTGAACTCCGTAAAGGCGCCCGGAGCGACCTGTTCGTAAGGGCCCATCGTCTCGAGCTCCAGCATGTCGCAGTTGGTAAACGACTGATACGAGCAGCCCATGTCGGCGTAGGTCTTCACCGGGTCCGGGTGGAACTGCTTGAGGAACAGGTGCCCGTCAAGCAGATAGGCTCCGAAGGTGTGGGGGTTGAACAAGCCCAGCTTTTGGGCGGCCTTGGCCTGGGGATCCTGGCGCAGGGTGACGTACTTCGAGGTGAAGCGCCAGCGGGGATCGCTGAAATCCGTGTAGCTCCACATGACGAGGGGGTTGACGGGTTCGAGGTCCTCGGGATGGGTGCCGCGGGGCGGGAAGCCGGTGATGCCGAGTCCGCCGGGGGCCATGACGGTGGGCCCCCAGGCGGCGCAACCGATCGGGAAAAGCGTCGTGTTGGCGACTCGGTTGGTGACCGTGACGCGGCGGCCTTCGAGCTTCAGGATCATCGATTTTTGCAGTCCGGTACGCGGGTCAACCGGTGAAGTGGCCGTGACGACATCGCCGTCGACGGTGACCTCGACAGGGTGGTTGTCGAGCTCGTAGGTGATGTTGGCGCGCTCGGGAGCCACCCAGACGCGATGGCCGCCTCGGATCTTCCAGGTCGATTCGCCTTGTCCGCCCAGCTCTTCGGCGTACTCCTTCAAGACGTTGGGGCCGCCGATGAAGCCGCAGCGGATGACGCGGGGGCCGATGTCGGCAGTTAAGATCAGTTCAATCTCGTCGCTTGACAGCCGATAGCAATGGGGCCAGCCGCCCCACGATACGTTTTCAATCCTGGTGCTCATGCGTTCCCTATAATATCGGTTGATGAGAACCCTGATCCTCTTGCTTCTGGCGGTGGTGTGCCTCAGCGCTCAGCCGCGTGGCCGAACGCCGGGTAAGTTCGACTATTACGTGCTGAGTTTGTCGTGGTCACCGGACTACTGCGCGACGCCAGCGGGTGAGAGGGACCGGTTTCAATGCGGCGGCGCTCGCCGCTACGACTTCGTGGTGCATGGCCTGTGGCCGCAGTTCGAGCGGGGCTGGCCGCAGGACTGCGCGGTTGAACCGTTGAATCTGCCTGCCGCATTGAAGCGGGACATTCTGGAGATTATGCCCTCGGAGAAGCTCATGAGACATGAATGGCGCAAGCATGGCACGTGTTCCGGCCTAACTCCGCAGCAGTACTTCGAAAGTATTCTGACGACTTGGGCCAATGTCCGGATTCCGGCGGAGTTTAAGCAATTGACCAAGACCCAGGTAGAATTTTCGCCGGCCGAGATCGAGCATCGGTTTGTGGCGGCGAATCCCGGTCTGAAGGCGAACATGCTTTCAGTGAATTGCTCGGGCAGATTTTTGCGCGAAGTGCGCGTGTGCCTGGACAAGAACCTGAAGTTTCGGGCTTGTAGTGCGCAGGTGGAGAGAGGTTGCTCGATGTCGAAGATCATCGTCAGGCCGGTAAGGTAGCGGGTGGCGGCGCGATTCACCTGCGCGGGCTGCGGCGCGGACATGGCGTGGGATCCCGGCCAGAGTCAGCTGAAGTGCACGGCGTGTGGCAATCTGAAGGCCGTGGAGGGCGCCGCCGGAGCGCCGGGTGAGCACTCGTTCGATGAGGCGCTGGCGGAGGCCCGGGCGCATCAGCATCGCATTACAGACTCGGCCCTGGAAGTGAACTGCGACGGCTGCGGCGCGGTGTTTGCTTTCGAACCGCCCCAGGTGGCGGGCGTTTGCCCGTTTTGCGCCGCGAAGATCATCACCCAGCCAAAGGCGGCGAGCCCGCTGGTGGCTCCGAACGCCCTACTGCCGTTCAAGATTCCGCTCGATGGAGCCCGGGCGCTGGTCCGGACGTGGATCGGCTCTTTGTGGTTCGCGCCCTCGGCCCTGAAGCATATGGCGCAGGTGGATGCGATGAAGGGCGTCTATCTGCCCTACTGGAGCTATTCGAGCGACACGATCAGCCGCTACACAGGCGAACGCGGCGACCGCTACACAGAGACGGTGATGCAGACCAATGCCCAAGGCCAGCGGGTGCAGCGCCAAGTGGTGCGCGTGCGATGGTCAGGGGCGCAGGGAGTTGTGGAAGGTCCGTTTCGCGACGTGCTGGTGGTGGCGACGAAGGTGGTGGACCGGCGCGTGACAGAGTTGGAGCCGTGGGATCTCGAATCCCTCACCACTTATGAACCGGCCTATCTGTCGGGCTTTCAGGCGCAACGATACCAGGTTGATCTGCCGGAGGGCTTTGAGGCCGCCAAGCAGAAGATGCAGCCCACGATTGAGAGTTGGATTCGCAGAGACATTGGCGGAGACGAACAAAGAGTTCATACCATTGAGACGCGGTATCGCGACGTGTGGTTCCGTCACTTGTTGTTGCCGGTTTGGATTGGTGCGTATCGCTTCCAGGGGCGCGTGTTCCAGATGGCGGTGAACGCGCGCACGGGCGAGGTGCAAGGCGACCGTCCATACAGCCCGATAAAGATAGCGCTTCTGGTCGTGGCGATTCTTCTGGTGATTGCGGTCATCGCTCTCCTATCGAACCAGTAGGGGCCGGTTGTCCGGCCACTACTGGTTACACTTCGCGAGTTTGGCGGATTTCGGGAACTTCGACGAGGCGGCACTGAGGGCTGGGGTGCTCGATGGCGTGAACCAGAGCTTCGACCATCTGGCGCAGGGTGACCAAACCGAGCCGAGCAGCAGTTTCGTGATGGGCCGGGGACCTTGCGGCGAGCCAGTAAAGCGGCGTCAGGATGAGAGGCCAGCGGTGACCGGGGCCGAGGACGTACCAAGGCCGCAAGATGGTGCGCGGCAGGCCGAGGCGGGCCAGTTCAGCTTCACCGGCGACGCGGGCCGCGATGTAGTCGCGCATGACGGGTGCGGGGTGGGCGACGCTGACATAGACGAAATGGGCGACACCAGCCAGGGAACCGGCCTGGGCTGCAGCCTGAAGGGCCGGGAGATCGAAGGCGTGAAATTGGGGGCCCTTGCTCGGGTTCGGCCGAGGGGTGCCGGCCAAGTGGACCAGAGTATCGCCGGGTGAGAGGCAGTAATCCCGGGGCTGAAGGACGTCGCCGATAACGGCTTCGCCGCCGGTGAGCTTGTTCTCCGAGCCGGGACGTACGAGCGCTCGCACGGAGTGGCCGCGCTCGAGGAGGCGGGGAATCAGGTGTCTACCCAGGTAGCCGGTGGCGCCCGTAACGAAGATGTAACCCATGGCAGATCAAGGATACGGAAAACCACGCCGGTTCGGATTGCCCCATAAAATGGCCGTGCTACATTGAAAGGCGATTGCCCTCCTACCTGCGAAATCTCTTCGATATCCGGCCCGGAGAGGGTTGGCGAACGTTCTACATGGCGCTCTACATGATGAGCGTTTTGTTCGCGTATTACATCCTGAAGGCCGCATCGCGCGGCTTGTTTCTCGCTAAGTTTGATATCGACAAACTGCCGGGGTTGTATATTCTGATCGCCCTGTTCGGCGGCATTCTGGCTTACGTCTACACCAAGATTGCGATCCGTTCATCACTGAAGGCGGCGGTGTTGGGCGCGACGGCGGTGAGCGTGGTGGTGCTGCTGGGATTGGTGCCGCTGCTGCGCACCGGCCAGATGTGGACTTACTACTTTTTCAATATCTGGGTGAGTTTATTCAGCATCATGCTGGTGAGCCAGGGATGGCTGATTGCGGGGAACGTATTTACGTCTCGCGAGGCGAAACGCCTTTACGGCATTTTGGGCGTGGGTTCGGTGATCGGCGCGGCCTTCGGCGGGACTTTCGCCGCATGGCTGGTGGGTTTGATCGGGGTGGGCAATCTGCTGTTTCCCTGCGCGGGGATGGTGGTGGTCGCCTATGGACTCTTCCGGTTGATGTTGCGGCTGCCGGGCGTGAACCTGGATCAGGCGAAGGGCGCCGACGATGAGGAAGCCGAATTTTCGCTGGGCGAGATCTTGCGTTCGGTGAAGGAGAGCCGCCACCTGCAGGTGATTGTGGCGAGCATCACGATTACCTACGTGGTGGACGTGATGGTGGAGTATCAGTTCTCGGCGATGGCCAAGGAAGCCTATGCGAGCGATCCGACCGGAAAGCAATTGACGGCATTTCTGGGGAATTTCTACGGGCTTTGGCTGAATCTGATCACCTTCTTTCTGCAACTGTTTCTGACGTCATTTGTCGCGAGCCGGTTTGGCGTGGGCGGCACGCTGCAGATTATGCCGGTGACGCTGTTTATCGCTTCGGTGGTGACCTATCTGTCGCCCAGCGTGCTGACGACGGCCGGTGCGCGCCTGGCGGAAGCTGCCACACGGTACTCGTTTAACCGGACCGGCATGGAGTTACTGTATCTTCCGCTGCCGGTGGAACTGCGCAACCGCGTGAAGGCGTTTCTCGACATTGTGGTGGACCGTTTGGCGCGCGGGCTGGGTGGCGCGATCCTGATTGTGCTGGGGACGTGGCTGCACCTGGGGATCGACGACGTGGCCATTGCGGTGCTGGTGTTGACGGTGTTGTGGATGGTGTTGAGTTGGCTGGCGCAGCGGGAGTACGTGACGACGGTGCGCAACCGGTTGGCTTCGCGACGGCTGGACCTCGAAAGCGTGCGGGTGGCGGTGACCGATCTGGAGACGATCCGGATGTTGGAACAGACGGCGCAGAGCGAGCAGCCGCGGCAGGCGGCCTATGCGTTGTCTCTGCTCGCGGAATCGGCGGGTTACGATCCGGCGGCGTTGTTGGCGAAGATGTCGAAGACCGCGGAGGCGGCCGTACGGGCGCCTATGTATCGCCTGGCGATGGCCGCGGGGGATAAAAGTTTGATGGCGCGGGCGGAGGCAGAATTGGCGGGGGGTGCGCCGGTGCCCGAGGCGATCGCTTACCTCTTGGCGCAATCGGGCGACCCGGATACGCAGGTGGGTGCGCTGCTGGACCACGAGAACGCGACCGTGGCGCGGGCGGCGCTCGACAATCTGGCGCGGCATCCGGAGCGGGCGCAGCGGCTGTTGAGCGATGGGTGGTTGAACGCGGCGTCGAAGCATGCCGATCCGCAGCGCAGGGCGTTAGCGGCAACGGCGGTGCGGATTCGCGGGGATGCGGGGACGGCGGTGCTGCATCAGCTTCTCGCCGATCCGGCCCCGGCGGTGGTGACGTCGGCCTTGGCCGCGGCCGGGCATCTGCAGAATCGGAGTTATTTGGATGCGTTGCTCGGGCGCCTGGGCCATGCCCGGTACCGGGGCGATGCGTTGCGGGCGCTGGCGGCGTTTGGGGATAAGATTACCGGTTCGCTTTCCGACCTGATGAACGATGAGACGGTGGCGGTGGCGGTGCGCCGGCAGATTCCGCGCGTGCTGAGGCGCATCCCGACGCAGCGTTCCGTCGATGCCTTGCTGGCGGCGATCAACGCCCGGGACCTGACGTTGCGGGCGACCGTGTTACGGTCGCTGAACGGACTGCGCGAAGAACAGCCGCAACTTACGTATGGCACGCAGCCGGTGGTGGCGCAGATCCATGCGGAAGCGAAGTTCTACTACGAGATGAGTGCGACGCTGGCGGCCTTCGAAAAGAAGCAAGGCGATTCGCCGGCGGCCAGTTTGTTGGTGCGCACGTTGCAGGATCGTTTGCGCGACACGATTTCGCGGCTGTTCCGGCTGTTGGGCTTGCAGTTTCCGCCGACGGAGATTTATTCGGCGTATCTGGCGGTGCGGCGGAAGGGTTCCGGCGAGAGCTACACGACGGCACTCGAGTTTCTGGATCAGGTGTTGGACCGGGATCTGAAGCGGGTGGTGTTACCGCTGCTGGATAGCTCGACGAACGTGCTGGAGCGCGGCAAGGAGCTTTACGGGGTGAATTTGCCGGAAGTGGAAGAAGCGCTGCGACGGCTGATGAAGTCCGGCGATAACTGGTTGGTGTGTTGCGCGATGGCCACGGCGGGAGAATGGAAAATGAAGCAGTTATCGGACGACATCCGCTGCTTGAAGGATTCCGGAGAGGAGGTCTGCGCGGTTGCGTCGCAGGTGAGCGCGACGCTCACCGTGCTGTAGACCGCGTATCACCAGATGGCCGAACTCAACATTATCGAACGGGTGATTGCGCTGGAAGGCGTGGATCTGCTGAAGAACCTGTCGCCGGAGCAATTATCGCGGATTGCTTCGATTGCGAAAGAAGTTCGCTACGCGCCGGGCAAGAGGATTCTGGATGCGGCATCGGCGCAGGATTCGCTCTTTGTGATTCTGGACGGCAAAGTGGAACTGGCGAGCAATGGCAGCGTGCTGCATACGGCCCAGCAGGGCGAGGTGCTGGGTGCCTGGGCGCTGTTCGATTCCGAGCCGTTGCCGGTGCAGGCAACGGCTTCGCACGATGTGCATCTGCTGCGGATCAGCCGCGATGACTTCTTTGACCTGCTGTCGGACAACATGGAGATCACTGCGGCGATCTTCTCCACGCTGGTGCGCCGGTTCCGGCAGATTACCGAGGCGATCAAGCAATGAACGAAGCTGAAGATCTTCGCCAACAGTTGGACTCCACCGTGCTGCGGATGGAGGAGAACTATCGGATGGTGGTGCTGGGGCGGCTGACGGCGGGAATCGTGCACGAGATCAACACTCCGATTGGGGCGATTTTCTCGAATAACGACGTGATCCGGCGTTCCTGCGGCAAGGTGCGGGAGCAACTGAGCGACCCGGCGCTGAATGTTCCCCCGGCGATTTTGAAGATGATGAAGGTGATCGAGAGCCTGCTGGACGTCGACCGGATGGCGTGCGAGCGGATCGCGACGATCATCCGCGGGTTGAAGACGTATGCGCGCGTGGACGAGAGCGAATTGCGAGAAGTGGACCTGGGAGAGCTAATCGGGAACACGATGAAGCTGGTGCAGTCCGAGTGCAAGTGCCGGGTGGCGCTGGAGACGCATTTTGCGGAGATCGGGCCGGTGCAATGCTATCCCGCGTTGTTGAGCCAAGTGATTATGAACCTGATCATGAACGCGGTGCAGGCGATTGAGCAGGAAGGGACGATCACCGTGCGCACGAGTCTGGAAGAGGGCGAGGCGCTGGTAGAGATTACCGATACGGGCGTCGGCATTCCGCTGGAGAATCAGGCCCGTATCTTCAGCGCCGGTTTTACGACGAAGGAACTCGGCGTGGGCACGGGCCTGGGCCTGAACATTGCCCGCCGGATCATCGTTGAGAATCATGGCGGGCGCATCTGGTTCAAGAGCGAACCCGGCGTCGGCACGACCTTTTATCTAAGGCTGCCCTTGCGGCAGCCGGTGTCCGCTTCTAAGGAGATTTCCGCGTGAGCCAAACCCCCCGCATCGTTCTGGTGGACGACGAAGACATGGTGACCACCAGCATCAGCGCCTTTCTGATGCTGGAGACCGATTGGGATGTGGAGAGCTTCACCAGCCCGGAAGCGGCAATTCAGCATCTGGAAGCGAACGTGGCCGATGTGGTGGTGAGCGACTATCTAATGCCGAAGGTGAACGGCATCCAGATGCTGCGCCGGGCTAAGGAACTGCACCCGGCCGCGGCCCGCGTGCTGCTCACCGGTCATGCGGATAAGCAGAGTGCGATCCAGGCGATTAACGACGTGGGCTTGTACCAGTATCTGGAGAAGCCGTGGGACAACTCGCAACTGCTGCTGGTGCTGAAGAGCGCCGTGGAGCGGACGACGTTGCTGCGCACGCTGGAAGAGAAGATCTCGGAGTTGGACACGGCGCACTCGTCGCTGAAAGACGTGCAGTCGCGGTTGCTGCGGGCTTTCCTTTAGCACTCTGACCGGATGATCGTTGAGACCGGCCCCTAGTATTTGGGGATGGTGGTGTCGACCTGGTCGCTCCAAAGTAGAATTCCGCCCTTCATGTTCCAGACATTGCCGTAGCCGTTTTCCTTTAGTAGGGCGACGGCTTTCGCGCTGCGGCCGCCGGCTTTGCAGTGGAGGACGATTTCGGCGGCGGGGTCGAGTTCGTTGAGGCGTTGGGGCAGGTCACCGAGGGGAATTAGGGTGGCGGCGTCGATGCGGCAGAGGTGGTATTCGTGGGGCTCGCGGACATCGACGAGGACAAAGCGATCGCCGCGGTCGAGCTTGGCTTTGACGTCGCGCGGCTCGAGTTCGCGGGGGACGCCGCAGAACTGGAGGTAGTCGATGAGCTTCTTGGGCTGGGCCGGATCATGCCAGGTGCAGGCGGGGTCACGGCGCAGGCGCAGTTCACGGAATTTCATGTCGAGGGCGTCGTAGAGCATCAGGCGGCCTTTGAGTGACTGGCCGATGCCCAGGATCAGTTTGACGACTTCGGTGGCCTGGACGAGGCCGATGATGCCGGGGAGGATGCCCAGGACGCCGCCTTCGGCGCAGGACGGAACGAGGCCGGGCGGAGGCGGTTCGGGATAGAGGCAGCGGTAACAGGGGCCGTCATCGAGACAGAAGACGGTGGCCTGGCCTTCGAAACGGAAGATGCTGCCGTACACATTGGGTTTGCCGGCGATCATGCAGGCGTCGTTGACCAGATAGCGGGTGGGGAAATTGTCGGTGCCATCGACGACGAGATCGTAGTCTTTGATGACGCCGAGGGCATTTTCGCTGCTGAGCGCCATTTCGTGCCGGATGATGTTGGTGTTGGGGTTGATGGCGAGCATGCGGTCAGCGGCGGAGTCGAGCTTTTTGCGGCCGATGTCGCTGGTGCCATGGATGACCTGGCGGTGGAGATTGGTGGCGTCGACGACGTCGAAGTCCATGATGCCGAGGGTGCCGACGCCGGCGGCGGCGAGGTACATGCCGATGGGGGCGCCGAGTCCGCCGGTGCCGATCATGAGAACTTTGGCGGCTTTGAGCTTCTCCTGACCTTCGAGGCCGACTTCGGGCATGATCATCTGGCGGCTGTAGCGGAGGGTTTCTTCGCTGGAGAGGGTGCCGCCGGCGATGCTGGGGACGATGGAGATGACGTCCCTGGGCTCGAGCGGGGTGGCTTCGCGTTGCAGGTAGCGGATGTCTTCGTCGTTGACGTAGATGTTGACGAAGCTGCGGAGCTTGCCCTCGTCGTTGAAGAGGTTCTTGCCCAGGTCAGAGAACTGGGTGGTGAGGGCGCGAAGGGCCTCGCCGACGGTGGTGGCGGCAACTTCGACGGAGTCAGTTTCGGCGGTGAAACGGCGCAAGGCCGTGGGGATCAGGATCTGCGGCATCTGAACTCCAGTCTAGGGGTTCGGCAGATAGAGGTTCAAGACCTGGAGGGCGGAGCGCTCAATTCAGGATTCTATCGGGAACGGGGATGGTGAAGATCTGCAGGAAGGGGAGTGCTTCGCCATCCTTGGCGCCGCTGGGGTGGGGGACGCGACGGTTGTAGGCGAGTTGACGGCCGCGGTTCGACCAGACGAGGCCTTCGATTCCGGCTTGTTTGGTGAGCATGACGGACTTGCCGAAGTTCGCGCCGGGTCGGGTGGAGACGACGGCGATGCCTTGGTCCATGACGACGGCGAGCGAGTGTCCTGACGGGTGCCAGCGGGCGCCATGCCGGACTCCGGCGGGGAAGCGGGTGAGCTGGGTGACGCCCTGGCCATCGACGCCGATCAGGAAGACCTGCCATTTGCCGTTGGCGTCCTGGGCGAGGTAGGCAATGCGTTGGCCATCGGGTGAGCCGCGGACGATGCCTTGATGATTAGTGTGGGTGAGCCGGCGGACGCGGACGCTTTGGGGCGGCGTGGGGAAGGTGTTACGGGTGCCGGCCTGGGCGGTGGTGACATCGACGTTGGCGGGGATGTCGACGACGTAGAGCGAATTGTGGAAGGTGCCGTCCGCTTCTTTCACGCGACCGATGAAGGCGCGCAGGAGACCGTGGCGGCCGACCCAAGAGTCAGAGGTTGCGGAGACCAGATCGCCGGGGCGGGCGTCGTTCTGAGGGACGACGGGGACGAGAATGGTGAACCAGTGGGTTGCGCCGCCGGGTGCATCGTTGCGGGGGACGAGCATGCCGACCGTGCGGCCGTAGCCGGGCAGGAGGTGATCGTCGTAGGTGAAGCCGATGCGCTGGCCGTCGCCGCTGTATTCGTGGCGATGGGTGCCGCCGCGTTGGGCACCGGGTGGGGTGACGGCGGAGGTGACGTCGCGATGATCCAGAAAGCGTGCGCCGCTGGTGCCGTCGGCCTGGGCGACAGCTCCGCGGCGGTTGGTTGGCGTAGAAGCCGAGTTCGGCGGTCTCGCTGAGGAGCGGCCCATGGATGAAGACGATTTCGTCGGCGGAGGGGTGGTAAGAAGCCGCGATGACGCCGGGCGCGACCTGGGTTTGGGTGATGACGGCGGGCTGCGGCTCATGAACGACGGACTCTTCGCCTGTGCGGACGTCCACCTTCATGATGGAGGCGGAAGCGCCGTTGGCGAAGACGTGGGTCATGCGGGTATCGAAGCAGAGGAAACGGTCGTTGGCGGAGTAGTTGTCGTTGTTATCGAGGGCGTGATTGCGCGGAGCGGTGGTGAGTTGCCGCTCCTGCGCGATGGCGGTGGAGATCAAGAGCAAGGTGCCAAGGAGACGCAAGTTGATTTAGCTGAGGCCGGCGAGGACGCCGGTGCTGTCACCGAAGCGCTCATCCTGGATGCCCATGCGATGCAGCAGAGCGAGGTGTAGGTTGCAGAGCGGCGTAAGCGCGGGGGCGCGGAGACGGCGTCCGGGACGGAGCGTGCCTTTGCCGCGGCCGGCGAGAAGCAGGGGCAGATTTTCGGGGTCGTGGCGGTTGCCGTCTTTGAGGGTAGAGCCGTAGAGGATCATCGAGCTATCGAGCATGGAACGGCCGCCCTCGTCGATGGACTTGACCTTGTTGAGGAAGTAGGCCATTTGCTCGGAGTGCCAGGTGACCACTTTCTGGTACTGCTCCATTTTGGCGGCCTCGTTGAGGTGGTGCGAAAGGCTATGGAAGCCGCCCTTGACGCCGGGAAGGAACGAGTAATCCTGGCCGGTTTGGGCGTCGCCGAACATGAAGGTGGCGACGCGGGTGGAGTCGGTCCAGAAGGAGAGGACGAGGATATCGAGCATGAGGCGGACATGCTCGGCGTGGGTGGCCGGGATGCCGGGGGCGGGGCGCTCCATGGGCAGCTTGCCTTGATTGATCCAGCGCTTTTGCGGACGGAGGGCGGCTTCCATGCGCTGCTCGACGCTGCGGACGGACTCGAAGTATTCGTCGAGCTTGTTGCGGTCGGCGGCGCTGCCTTTGCGGCGCAGGCTTTTGGCGTCTTCGAGTACGAGGTCGAGAACGCTGGTGTCGTCGCGCTGGAGGCTCTTCATGACGGCAGGGCTGGAGGGATCAAGGCCGGCGGTGACGGAGGGACCAGGATTGCGGAAGAGCCGGTCAAAGGCCAGTTGCGGCACGATCTCTTTGGGGACGGGCGTATGGGGATCGCGCCAGGAGATAAAGGAGCCGTAGATGCGGGCGAAGCCGCCGCCGGCGGTGTCGATGCCGGAGCGGGGGCTGTCGATGCCGAGTTCAAGAGTGGGGAGGGGCGTGAGGGTGCCGAGGTGTTGGGCGATCTTCTGGTCGAGCGAGATGGCGCCGACATCGAGGTCGCTGCCGGTGGTGCGTTGGACGTAGCCGCCAGAGAGCCAGATGGGGTCTTTGGGCCAGTGTCCATTGCGGCCGACGGCGTTTTTGTTCCAGAGGTTTTCGAGGAGGATGAAGTCGTCTTTTAGGCCTTCAAGGGGCTTGAGGTGCGGGGTGATTTCGTACTGTTCGCTGTCGCCGGGCGGGGTCCAATGGTCGGGCCGGACGCCGTTCGGCATGAACATGAAGGCGGCGCGCAGAGGTGGTTCAGCGAGCTTGTCCGCAGCCATCACTTCGAGCCAGGGCAGCGAGAGCGCTACGCCAGTGCCACGCAACAAGGTGCGGCGGGAGATCGGCTTAAACATCGTTTACCTCTGTCCTTAGTCTACTTATCTTTTTCGGTGATTTTGATCCGTTTGGGCGGCGCGGCGGGCGGTTCCACAAGGCGGGCGTCGGCTTGCGAATTGCGGAAGGGAACGCTTAAAACAATTTCGCGAAGCAGTGTTCTGGCGCGATAGCCGTCTTTAGCGACGGCGTCGACGAGGCGCTGGACGGTGCAGTGGTCAGCGTCCTGCAGGGCGCGGCCGAGGGAGTAGCCCAAGACTTTGGCGGTGAGGTGACGCAGGAATTCGTCCTGACGCTTGAGCAGGACATTGCGTAGGGCGACGGGGCCTTCGAAGCGATCGCCGCCCGGGAGGCTGCCGGCGGCGTCAATGGGCTGGCCGTTGTCTTCCGTGCGCCAGCGGCCCATCCAGTCGAAGTTTTCGAGGCCAAAGCCGATGGGGTCCATGAGGTTGTGGCAGGTGGCGCAGGTCTGGTTCTCACGGTGCTTGAGGAGCTTCTGCCGGATGGTGAGTTTTTCTTTTTTTGCGGCCGCGGTGTCGAGCGGGGGAACGTCGGGGGGCGGCGGTGGGACGGGAGTGCCGAAGAGGGTGTCGAGGACCCAGGCGCCGCGCAGGACGGGGCTGGTCTGTTTGAAGCTGGAGGTCATGGCGAGAACGGCGCCCATGCCGAGGACGCCGGCGCGGCGGTCGTCGGGCCATTGGACTTTCTGGAAGACGTTGCCGCGGACCTGGGGGAACTGGCCTTCGACCTGGTAGAAGCGAACGAGGCGTTCGGTGAGGTAGGTGTAATTGGCGTTGAGCAGGTCCAGCAGGCTGCGATTCTCGCCGACGATGTGCTGGAAGAGCATGATGGGTTCCTCGCGGAGGTCAGCGGCGATTTCGGGCGTGTAGAAGTCGGCGACGTCGTTGATGGTGGGGGCGACGCGGCCACCGAGATCCTTGGTGCCGAGCCATTGTCCGATGAAGGAATTGGCGAAGACGCGGGAGCGAGGATCGTCGAGGAGACGGTCGACTTGAGCGGCGAGGACCTGGGGATCCTGCAGCTTGCCCTGATCGGCGAGGCCGGACAGTTCCGCGTCGGGCATCGTGGACCACAGGAAGTACGAAAGGCGGGTGGCGAGTTCGTAGCCGGAGAGGGGTTGGATGCCGGGTTTGGCGTGGGGCTGCTCAACGCGGATGAGGAAGGAGGGCGAGACGAGGATGGCTTTGAGGGCGAGCTTGATGCGTTCCTCGTAAGGATCGTCGCGGACGGCGGCGCGATCGTAGAGGGACATGATGCGCTCGATTTCGGCTTCGGTGACGGGGCGGCGGAAGCTTTGGCGGAGGAAGCGCGCGATGAGGCGGCGGGCCGCGGCGCGAGGATTGAGCGGCGTCTCGCCGGGTTCCATTTGAAAGAGGCGATAGTGAGCCGCGCGCTTCTCGGCGGAGATCCCCGTGAGTCGCTGATTCAGAGTGAGGCTATAGACCTCGAGCGGATGCTCATTGGCCTTGACCCCAAAGACGTGGGAGCCTTTGCTGACGCGGACGACACGGGTGGCGCCGTTGGGACCTTTGCTTTCGTAGCGGGCAATGTTGCCCGTGCCGGCGGGTTTGCCGTCCACGGTGACGGTGTAGGTGAGCGGGTGTTGGGTGGAGCGTTCCTGCAGAACGCGCATTTCGTAGTCGCCGTCGGCATAGACGGTGATGGGGATGGAGATTTCGTCGCCGGGAAGGACGATGCGGGTGGGCCCGGTGCCGGTGTAGTCGGGGCGGAGGGAATTGGCGCTGATGGTGCGATTGAGGGCGGGAGTGATGATGACGCGGTCCAGGATCTGCTGGGCGGCTTCGAGGTAGCGCTCCATCAGCATGGGGGGGACGTAAAGGGTTTCGCCATTGGTGTCGAAGCCTTCGCCGCCGGTGCCGTCGGCGGGGAAGATTTCGTTGACGGCAAAGTCGATGCCGAGGAGGTCGCGGACGGTGTTGCGGTATTCGCGGCGGTTGAGGCGTTTGACGAGGGCGGGTCCGGCGAAGCTGCCGGCATCGCAGGCGGTTTGGCGGAGGCGGTCGTCGATCCAGGTGGCGACTTCGAGGCGTTCGGCTTCAGTGATTTTGGCCGGGGCGGGCGGCATGGTGCGATTGCGGATTTGGGTGGCGACGTTGCGCCAGAGTCCGCGCTGGGCCTGGATGTCGGCGGCGGATTCAGCCTTGAGGAAATTGACGCGGCTTTTGGCGCTGTGACAGGCGCCGCAGTGTTGTTGGAGGGCCGGACGCACAGCGTGTGTGAAGGCTTCAGGTGTGGCGGCCAGCAACAGGCTGTAGGTGAGGATCAACACACACCCAACTTTACTACCATGGGAGCTTCAACTATGCGGGCACTCCTTTATCTACTGGCGACGACGGCGATGGCGGCGACACGGATTGTGACGATCGGCGAGGTGAAGGTGCCGAAGCGGTACGAGGTGATCGCACTGCCCGCGTTGGAGGCGCAGTTTCCGCCGGCGGGTGCCGCTTACCGGGAGAACGGGGCGGCGCATCACGTCTGGAGAACGATCCATAGCGCGGCGCCGGATCTGGTGTTGACCGCGGTGCCGATGCCTTCACTGGAGGCGGCCTTGCAGGGCCAGGTGCCGGTGGTGACGAAGTTGCCGCGCAAGATTGCCGCTTCGCCGTTGGCGCTGGAACGGGCGCGGCGATTGCGGCGCACTCCGCAGGAGGTGGCGGAGGAGTTGGCGAAGGTGTACGGACATGAACTGAAGGAAGTGGTGTACATCCCGGCGGTGGCGGTGATGGCGAGGCATCGCATGGGGGCCAATGTCGACGCGATTGTGGCGCCGTATTTGAGCGGGCAGAAAGATTCGTTGGCCAAGGCGACGGCCAGCCATTTTCCGGGGCATCTGCTGTTTGCGCAGTTGGGAAGCCCGGAAGCCGTGGCTCGGGTGCGGGCGGCGGCCGACCTCGCCATTGCGCAGCGGGCGTTGAATAACGAAATGAGCGATTCGGTTTTTATGGGCGGCCCGTTGCTGGCGCAAGCGGGCAAGCTCACCGGGGAGCGGCGATATGTGGAGGCGGCGCTCGATCACCTGGCTTTCATGCAGAAGCTTTGCTTGCGGAGTGACGGCCTGTATCGACATTCGCCTTTGAACGAGGCGCCCTGGGGGCGCGGCAATGCATTTCCGGCGTTTGGGATGGCGCTGACGATTTCAGCCTTGCCCGCGGCGGACCGGGAGAAGACGATCGCTGATTTTCGGCGGTTGATCGACGCCTTGATGCCGTATCAAACGAAGAACGGAATGTGGCGGCAGGTGATCGATCATCCGACGGCGTATGAGGAGTTTTCGGCGACGGCGATGATCGCGTCGGCGATGCACCAGGGCTTGCGCGAGGGGTGGCTGAAGGGTGCGCAGTATCTGGCGGCGGTGAATCGGGCCTGGGACGCGATCAAGGCGCGGACGGGGAGCGACGGAAAATTGATGGACGTTTGCGAGGGGACGGGCAAGTTCCCGACGCTGGAGGACTATCTGCGACGGATGGCGATTTGGGATCGAGATCCGCGTGGCGGGGCGATGGCGTTGCATTTTGCCACTGAGATGATGTCCAAATAGAGACATCGCTTCGATCTCCCGCGGCCTACACTAGGGCGTGATGAATTTTTCGCGGGACATAGCGAGCGCGGGCGTGGCGTTTGCGGGGATCGCGGTGCACGTGATCCTGCGGTACGGGGCCGGGCTGGAAGATGGGCGCCAAGAGTGGCCGCTGGTGCTGGCGCTGCTGTTGGGCGGGGCTCCACAGGTTTGGACGGTGGCTCGGCGGGTGCTAACCGGGCGGTTCGATGCCGACATTCTGGCGATGGTGTCGATCGTGACGTCGGTGATCCTGCGGGAGTATCTGGCCGGTACGATCATCGTGCTGATGCTGGCGGGCGGCACGGTGCTGGAACAGTACGCGACGAAGAAGGCATCGTCAGTGCTGGATGCTTTGGCGCAGCGGATGCCGCGGACGGCGCATCGCGTGGTGGGTGAAGGGACCGAGGACGTGCCAGCGGACGAGATTCGCCCCGGGGACCAGTTGGTGATTTTTCCGCATGAGGCCTGTCCGGTAGACGGCGTGGTGGTATCCGGCCACGGCACGATGAACGAGGCATACCTGACCGGCGAGCCGTATTTATTGGCAAAGCTGCCTGGTTCCGCGGTGCTGTCCGGGGCGATGAACGGCGATTCAGCGCTGACGATTCGGGCGAGCAAGCCCGCGGTGGATTCGCGTTACGCGCAGATCATGAAGGTGGTTCAGGAGACCGAGGAGAATCAGCCGGCGATGCGTCGGCTGGCGGAGCGGTTGGGTGCCTGGTACACGCCGTTGGCGCTGGCGATGGCCGGTGCGGCCTGGGCGTGGAGCGGTTCGGCGGAGCGCTTTCTTTCGGTGATTGTGGTGGCGACTCCCTGCCCGCTGTTGATCGGAATTCCGGTGGCGGTGATCGGGGCGATTTCGCTGGCGGCGAAGAACGGGATTCTGATCCGGAAGGCGGCGGCGCTGGAAGATATCGACCGCTGCCGGGTGTTTATCTTCGACAAGACGGGAACGCTGACGTACGGAAAGCCGGCCGTGTCGGAGGTGATCTATGGTGAGGGTTTTGCGCGCGAGAGCGTGCTGGGGGCGGTGGCCAGCATGGAGCGTTACTCGCGGCATCCTTTGGCGACGGCTTTGGTGGAAGCCGGCCAGGACTTGCCGCCGGTGGAGGTGACGGCGTTGCAGGAGTTGCCGGGGCAGGGACTGGTGGCAACGGCCGGTGGAGTGGCGGTGGAGGTGACGGGACGCAAGCGGGCAGGGGTGCTGGGCTTGACCCTACCGGCGGAAGGCGCGGGCCTGGAGTGTGTGGTGCTGATGGGCGGGAAGTTCGCGGCACTGGTGCGCTTTCGAGATCAGCCGCGGCCGGACGCGCCGGACTTCATCCGGCACCTGGGGGAGCGGCATGGCGGGACGCGGGTGGTGTTGTTGTCGGGCGACCGCGAGAGCGAAGTCCGATATCTGGCGGAACTGGCGGGCATCTCCGAGGTGAAGTTCGGGCAGAGCCCGGAAGAGAAAGTTCGGTTTGTGACGGAGATCGCAGCCACGATGCCGGTGCTGTACGTTGGGGACGGCATCAACGATGCGCCGGCGTTGTTGGCGGCGACGGTGGGGATTGCGTTGGGTGACAAAGGCGAAATTGCGGTGCAGGCGGCGGATGCGGCGATTCTGGAGCCTTCGCTACGGCGCGTGGATCAACTGATCCATATCGGCCGGCGGATGCGGCGGATTGCGTTGCAGAGCGCGGTGGGCGGGATGGCGTTGAGCGGGATCTGCATGGTGTTGGCGGGGTTCGGGTATCTGACGCCGGCGGCGGGGGCGCTGGCACAGGAAGCAATCGATGTGGCGGCGGTGCTAAACGCGCTGCGGGTGGGCCTGGGCGAAGGGAAGATGACGGACTACTGATACCCTCGAAGATTGCGCTTTATGGATCCTGTTGCCCAATGGACATTGCTATCGGTCGCCTCCTGGTTGGCGGGCGCTGTGAACTCGATTGCGGGAGGGGGGACGCTGTTTACGTTCTCCAGCCTGATGTTGGTGCTGGGGCCGATTGCGGCGAATGCCACCAGTACGACGGCGCTGTTGCCGGGATCGTTGGCGGCGAGTTGGGGCTACCGGAAGGAATTGGCGGAGTGCCGGGTGCACTTATGGCGGCTGGGTCCGCCGAGTTTGATTGGCGGGGTGATCGGGTCTCTGTTGGTGGCGCGGCTGCCGGAACGGGTGTTCTCCAATCTGGTGCCGTGGTTGCTCCTGGGTGCGACGGTGTTGCTGTTGGTGCAGCCGTTGATCTCGCGCAAATTGGGGGCGGTATCGCAGGAGAAACCGGCACCGCGGACGATTGCGGCGATTATCTTTTTCCAATTGTTGGTGGGGATTTACGGGGGTTACTTCGGGGCGGGGATCGGGATTCTGATGTTGAGTTCGCTGGCGTTTGTGGGGATTCCGAACATTCACCAGATGAACGCCGTAAAGTCGGTGCTGGCGGGGATGATGAACGCGACGACGGTGGTGGTGTTCGTGCTGGCGGGGGTGATCGTGTGGAAGTACGCGATTCTAATGGCGATCGCGGCGACAATCGGCGGGTACATGGGCGCACGGGTAGCGCGCAAAATGAAGGTAAGTGTGGTGCGGGTGGTGGTGGTGGCGGTGGGCTTCGGGTTGGCGGCGTACTCTTACTATTCGCGGCATTGAGGATGGCGCAAGAATCGGGTAGCTGGCGGTGGCCGGGCGCGCTTAAGCTCGACTCATGACGACGGAAGATCGCATTCAAGAGCTGTGCCGTTTTATTGAGGCTCATGGAGATGAAACGCTCACGCTGCAGGTGCTGGCGGAACGGGTGGGGCTGAGTCCGTTTCACTTACAACGGCGGTTTAAGGCTCTCGTCGGGGTGACGCCGAAGGAGTATGTGGAGGCGTGCCGGGTGCGCCGGCTGAAGACGAGTTTGCGAAGCGCGAGTGGCGTGACCGATGCGGTTTATGAGGCGGGCTTTGGATCGTCGAGCCGGGTCTACGAACGAGCGGATACGCGCCTGGGGATGACGCCACGGCAATATCGCCGGGGCGGCGAGAAGCTGCAGATCACTTACACGACGATCCTGACGCCGGTGGGCTTGATGATGATTGGGGCGACGGATCGGGGGCTGTGTTTCATCCAGTTTGGCGAGGATGGGGAAGCGCTGCGCGCGATGCTGGCGGCTGAGTATCCGGCGGCGGGATTGGTGCCGATGCCGGACCCGCCGCATCCGGATTTCGCGCAGTGGGTGGAGCGGCTGACGGAGCATCTTGCGGGAGGCCGGTCGCGGTTGGAGTTGCCGTTGGACATTCAGGCCACGGCGTTCCAGATGCGAGTGTGGAATTACTTACAAACGATTCCCTACGGTGAGGTGCAGAGCTACGGCGAGGTGGCCGCGGGATTGGGCGAGCCGAAATCTTCACGGGCGGTGGCGCGGGCGTGCGCGACAAATCGGGTGGCGCTGGTGATTCCTTGCCACCGCGTGATTCGCGGCACTGGTGAGATGGGCGGCTATCGTTGGGGGATCGCCCGCAAGCGGACGATCCTGGATCGAGAGCGGTCGTTTCGCCCTAAGCCTTAAGCGCGCCGGGCCGTCCGTCTTCCACCACGTAAGTGACGCGGGTCTGGATCGGCCGGTCCTTCTCGGTAACTTTGTCGAGGACTTTGTAGTCGGCGGTGAACTTACTGGGAGTGAGAGTGCAGGAGACATAGCCGCGCTGGCTGTTATGAAACTTGACCTGTGGATTGTCTTTCAGGTAAGCGGCGGCGCGCGGGGTGATCTCCATGCCATCGCCGCCGGAACTAATGGACGTGCCGACAAACTCCGTGCCGACGATGGGTTCCTTGGTGTTACGGAAGTCGGCGCGTAAGTCGCAAACCCAATTGGAGTGCACATCGCCCGTAATGACGATGGGGTTTGCGGGCTTCCGCTCGCCGAGGAACTTCATCATGCGGACGCGCGGAACTTCGTAGCCGGACCATTGATCGAGAGGCAAGGATTCGCCAGGACCCGGATCACGGTCAATCTTCGTCATCATGAGTTGGTTCGCGATGACGTTCCACTTGGACTTCGACTCGGAGAGGCCATCCATGAGCCATTTCTCTTGCTCCGGTCCGTACATGGTCGCTTTTTCGTCGTAGACTCCCGAGCAGGCAGGCTTCTCGCCATCGTTGCAAGGCTGATCCGTCCGGTACTGCCGGGTGTCGACGACATGGAAATTCGCCAACGGGCCATAGCTCAAACGGCGGAAGAGTTGTAGGTGCGAACCCTTGGGCAGAGAAGTGCGGCGAAGCGGCATGTTTTCGTAGTAAGCCTGATAGGCGTTGGCGCGGCGCTCCAGAAAGTCGGTGCGGGTTTGTTTGTCTTCCGGAGCGTCGCCGGCGTAGTTGTTGTCGACTTCGTGGTCGTCCCAGGTGACGATCCAGGGGAAGAGGCGGTGCGCCTCCTGTAAGTTGGCGTCGGTGCGGTAGAGGGCGTAGCGGGCGCGGTAGTCGTTGAGGCTGACGATCTCGTTGCCGGTGTGATAACGCACCCGCGCCGAGGAGGGCGCACCTTGCTTGCCTTCGTAGATGTAGTCGCCCAGGTGGACGACTAAGTCGAGGTCCTCGCGAACCATATGGGAGTAGGCCGTGTAGTAACCGGTCTCGAAATGCTGGCAGGAGGCGAAGGCGAAACGAAGCCGGTCAGTGGGGCCGGCCGGAGTGGTCTTGGTGCGGCCTTTCTGACTTTCTGCGCCGTCGACGCGGAAGCGGTACCAGTATTCGCGACCGGGTCGTAGGCCATTCACTTCGACGTGAACGGTGTGGCCGAGTTCGGGGGTGGCGCGCGTCTTGCCGCGGCGGACGCCTTGGGTGAAGGCTTCGTTGTCGGCGATTTCCCAGCGAACGTCGACACTGCCGCGGGTCCACTCGCCTTCGCCGAGCAGGCGGGTCCAGAGGACGACGCCGGAACTGGTGGGGTCACCGGAGGCGATGCCGCTGGCGAACGGACTCGAACTGAAACGGGGAGCGGCAACCAGGGGTGCGGCCCAGCGGGAGGGCAAGGTGAGACCCAGCCAGGCCCCGGAGCGAATGATGGTGCGACGGTCGAGCATAGCCGCTATTGTATGCGCGGCCCGTTTCGACCATGTGACAGAGCTTAGCTTAGCGGGGCGGCAGGACGACGGTATCGACGTCGCGTAAGCCGTAGTTTTTCGGAAGCGACTTCCAGTCGACGGCCTGGCGGCCGTTCCAGTCCCAGGCGATGCGGCCTTCGCGCAGGGTGAGTTCGCAGATGAGGCGCTGTTTGCCGGAGACTTTGGCTCCGTCGTTGTCATAGAAGCCGAAGTTGCCATTGGCGAGTTGGAAGGCGGCGAGGTCGGCGACGGCGCCGACGGTGAGGTGGCCCAGTTCGGGGCGGTGGATGGTTTCAGCGGCGGTCCAGGTGGAGGCGCGGATGACTTCGCCGAGGGGCATGCCGATGGCCATCATCTTGGACATGAGGGTGGGCATGTCCATGAAGGCGCCGTTCATGGAGCCGGTGTGAAGGTCCGAGGAGAGGGTGTCGGGGAAGAAGCCGTTGGAGATGGCGCCAGCGGCGTTGCGGATGACGAAGCTGCCGCCGCCGTGGCCGACATCGAAGCGGACGCCGCGGGCGCGGGCCTGGCGCAGGTAGTCATAGAGTTTGCCTTGGGCGTCGATCCACGGCACGGGGCCGCGGAAGCAGTGGGTGCTGATGTCGCCGGGGCGGAGCCGTTTGCCGACGAGTTCATAGTACGGGCGCTCGGGGAGGAAGTAACCGAAGTCAACCATGATGGGGATGTTGGCGGCGCGGCCGGCTTCGATGGCGGTGTCGACCGACTTCCAGTCGGGCTTGCGGTAGTGGGCGCTCTTGACGCCGACAACGACGTCTTTGTGCTTGATGGCGAGCGCTGCGAGGTCCTTGGGCGAGAAGTCAGCTTGCTCGGTGGCGTCGCTGATCATGCCGTAGCCGCCGACGTTGATGAAGGCGAGGACGCGGGTGCGGGCCCGGTCAATGACGGTGGTGCGGAAGAGCTCAAAGTTGCGCCAGCCGGAACTGCCCGCGTCGACCATGGTGGTGACGCCGGTGCGGAAGCTGAAGGAGTCCGGGGCGACGCTGTTGTCGCCGGCCCAGGCACCGGGGTTGCCGGCGGTGAAGAAGTTGTGGGTGTGCAGGTCGATGAGGCCAGGGGTGAGGATGAGGCCGGTGACATCGATGGTTTTCTTGGCCTGTGTCGGCGAGATGTTGGCGGCGACGGCGGCGATACGGCCCGCGGAGACGGCGATGTCGCGCGGGGCGTCGAGCTGGTTTTTGGGGTCGATGACGCGACCGCCTTTGAGGAGGAGGTCATAGGGTTGGGCTCCCGCCAGCATCGCGCCGGCGAGGAGCAGGAGTGCAGTCCGCATCCTCGTAGTCTATGACAGGCGGGTTCGGCGGAGTGGCGGTGTGTTTGCGACGGCGTTTCGAGGTCGAGCCACGCAGGAGTGGGCAGGATCGGCGTTCGAGCCGGTGGCGGTGGCATCTTCGACCCTGCGTGCGCGGGTGATTCGAAAACAGCATAGGTGAGGGAGGTGGAGAAGTGGTGCCTGGTGAAAAAAACAGCAGCAAAACTTTCTTTGCACAGGCGACCGAGCGAGGACGGAAGCGGTTGTGGAGATGTGGGCATACTGGCTGGTGACGCGCCGAAGGGAGTGCGAGCCGCCGTTGTCGGTTTGGGGTGTGACGACGACGTGAGCGGGAGTAGAGGTCCCACCCGTTTCGTCAACGACGTCCAATTAGCCCGACTTCTTTTGTTGGCCAAATTTTTCCATACGCTTGTTCAGCAGGTCGTTCGCAAAGCTTCGCACCAGCATTGCTTCAACTTCGTTGATCATTTTATCTGTAACTTCGTACGCTGAGAAATATGCAGACAGTTCATGAAGGGGAACGACATAGTCGGAAATTTGGCGCGCCTTTTCATTGCTGGTCTTATACGGTTGATTTCGCAATGGGTGCCTCACGCGCTTTATCTTTTGTAGCTCGCCCCGCTCTCGATTGAATGCCAGATTCATTTCGTCCCAGAGTGATTGTTTCCTGGCCATACCAACATAAATGGCTCGTCCTCTGCTATCGAAGAAAAGGTAGACACCAAAATGGCTCTCAACTCTCTACGAAGTCCTCCTAAGTATTCGTGTGTAACGCCACTCGTCGTTTTCGTGTTGATGATCTCATACTTTCTACCCTGCCTCGACTCGGTGGCCTTTAGTGGGAAGAACTCAACAATAGGACGCAGCGCATTCGCTTGGATGTTGTTCGCCCCAGCAAGGGATGCCTTGTAAACTAACCTCGCCACCTGTCGCTCTGTGATCAAAGTTCTCTTCTTCCAAACCTGGATCCCGGGCAATGTCATGCCAGTTTTGGCCACCAAGGCGTTGTCTGTCGTGACACCAAATTTACGCTTAAGGGAGGCGATCAACTCACTACCAGTCACGCCGTTTCTCCTTAGGCGAACATCTGGCAGTTCCGGCGACTGCATCGTTCTGACAGCTCCAAGTCATCATAAGCTTTCTATTCTAAATGGAAATGTGGTGCCGGGCGAGATTCGGGGAACGGAAACGCGGATCGCCTGAATAGGTATCAGGGTAAGCGGGGGCGAGCTGATCGACTGATTAGCGGTGGGTGAGTGCAGGGATGAGGGGATACAGGAGCAAGCTAACCCGGCCATGACAACGACGCGAGGGATCGCCACCTAAACCGGCGGCGATCCAGCGCCGCTTGTCAGTCTTCTGGCGGCACCGACGGAACCAGCCACTGCACCGGCTATGAACCGCTCCCGCCGTGCGCATCCGTCGAAAACGCAGCGCATTCGCCGCCGCCTCTCGCGATAGGTCCCCAAACAGTGCTCGCCACTGGTTCAGGCACAAAAGGCCCCTAAAATTCGACCGCGAAATGCCCTCGCTTCTCGAACAAGCCCCACCGATCCGCCCCCTTGACCAGCCCCGCCCGCACTGGATTCAGCTCTACGTACCGCAAGAACGACTGGAATCCCGCCCTATCCAGAAACTGCGTATCAAAGAATTGGGGTTCCCGACTTGATAGTGGGAACATTCGTCGTCAGGGTTTGCCGTCAAAAAACCACTCCTCGATGTCGGTGCTGTCACCTTTCCACCACTCGGCATCGCTGTCGGTCTGGGGCCGGTACCACTCTGAACGGTCGACCAGTGGATTCTTGTCTAACATCACCTTGTCCAACGGAAAGTTTCTCTCGCCCTTGGCCGTAGAATCTAACCGTATGACCCACTGACCGTGGATCCGCCTTCGCGTGAAAAGGCCGCGAAGTTCCGTTTCACCATCAGCCCTACCCAGTGATTCTTCTAGCTTCCGTTCTCGCTCCATGGTTGCAAGGTACCCTTCCTGCGTGCAAGAGCGCAACTCCGCTGGGTTTGGAAACAGTCACGCCCTGGAGACCGAAGAAACCCTGTGCCATGGCGGGGAGCTTAGGAGAGTGTGGCGAGGTCGAGGAGGTGGCCGCGTTTGCCCAGGTTCATGCCGGGTGTGAGGCCTAGCGTCGTTTCGGTGCCGGCGGCTTCGTGGATGTGGCCGCAGAAGAAGCGGATGGGCTGGTGCTGATCGATGAAGGTGCGGATGGCGGGGGAGCCGAAGTGGAGGCCTTCGGCGGCGCGGTCGAGCAGGGTGTCTTTGGGCGGGCAGTGGCAGACAAGCACGAGGGGCTTGAGGGCGGCGAAGGGTTCGAGGCGCGAGGCGATCTCGGGTTCGGAGTATTCGCCGGGGGTGTCGAAGGGCGTGATGTTGGAATAGCCCAGACCGGCGAGGTGGATGCCTTCCAGGAGGACGGAGCGGCCGTGAAGATCGATGAGGCCGTACTCCTGGCAGAAGTCCGCAATCTGTTGAGAGGATTCGTGGTTACCGGGAATGATGTAGGTGCGGGAGGCGCGCGGGCCGATGATGTCCCCGGCAGCGGACAGGGTTTCCTTCATGTTGACGAGGTCGCCGGCGCAGAAGTAGGCGTCGGCTTCGATGGCCATCAGGCGGCGAAGGGCGGCGAGGTCGCTGTGGATGTCGGAAAACAACAGAATCTTCACGCTTTCATTTTAGCGGGCGCGAAAAGCCGTTCTGCGGCGTCTATGCAGGTGTCAAGAGGATGACACGTATAATAATGTGCATGAACCGACAGGCGTTTTGCGCCTTTTCCCTTTTCTGGTTGGTGACGGGCCTGCTATCGGCCCAAAATGCGCAGCCGCCCAAGGCGGGGAAGGTAGAGATTTTCCCTTCAGCGAATCTGAAGCCGGGAATGAAAGCCACGGCGTGGACGGTTTTCGAAGGGACCGTGCCGGAGGCCGTGCCGATTGAGATTGTCGGGCTCTGGAAGAATGCCTGGGGACCCAAGCAGGACATCATCATCGGCAAGATGGGCGGCAAAGCGCAACGGACCAACGTGGCGGGTGGCATGTCGGGCAGCCCGGTGTACATCGACGGCAAGCTGATTGGCGCGGTGGCCCTGCGGCTGAGCGTGTTCTCTCCGGACGCGATCTGCGGCATTACGCCGATCGAGCTGATGCTCGAGATCAACGACTTTGATAAGACCGTTCCGGCCGAAGCGAAGACGCCGAACAAGCCGGTGACGCGGGCGGCGGTGGAGATGCCGAATGATCTGGTGCGCCAGGTGATGGCGGCGTCCGAAATGTCGATGCCGCAGGCGTTGTCGATGGAGCCGATCGGGACGCCGCTGGTGTTCTCCGGCTTTACCGAGATGACTCTGCGCGAATTCGGCCCTTTGTTACGGCAACAGGGCATTAACCCGGTGGCCGGCGGCGCGGGGACTACGAGTTACAACACGAAGCCGATTAGCACCTGGGCGAATGCCTTGCAGCCAGGCCAATCCGTGGCCGGGGTATTGGTGAATGGCGATATGAGTGTGACGGGCCTGGGCACGGTGACTTACAACGATGGCCGCCGCATTCTGGCGTTCGGGCATCCGTTTTTCAATATGGGTCCGGTAGATATGCCGATGAGCCAGGGCGAAATCCTGATGGTACTTTCGAGTCAGTTTCAACCGAATAAGATGGGCAACGCGACGGAGATTGTCGGGGCGCTGAAGCAGGATCGGCATTCTGGAATTATGGGCGTGCTGGGCGCCGAATCGCCCATGATCCCGGTGAACGTGAAGATTCGCACCATGGGCGAGAAGAACGCGGTAGTGAAAGAGAAGAATCTGCGCTACAACATCTTCACCCATCAGAAGTGGACGCCATTTCTGTCGATGATGACGATCTTTAATTCCATCTCCGGCATGAATGAGTTCTCTGAAGAATTGACTTACCGGCTGAGCGGGCAGGTTGAATTCGAAGGGCAGCAGCGCTTGAAGCTCGAGAATATGCAGTCGGTGATTCAGGATCAGCAGGTGCCGGCGCCGATGGTACTGACCGGATATGTAGGCGAGAAGATCAATCGTCTTTTCGCGAACCAGGTGGAAATGCCACGGATGAAGAGCATGGACGTAACTGTGGAGATGATCCCGGAGCGGCGCGTGCTGGCGCTGGAGAGTGCCTGGATCTCGGCGAGCGAGGTTTCGCCCGGCGACGAAATTACTGTAAAGGCGTATCTGCGCCCTTTTCGGGGACCGCGCGTGGAGCGCGAAATGAAGCTGAAGATTCCTGAGGGTTTACCGAAGGGTGAGCACAAGGTGATGTTGTCAGACGGCGACGCATTGAACCGTCTGCAGAACTTTTTTCTGACGCAGAACAAGTTTCTGGATTTGAACGGCGCGCTATCGATGCTGAATCGGGAACGGCGCAATACGCAGTTGTTCGCTTCCGTGATGCAGACGAAGCCGACCGTTTTTTATGACGATAAAGTGCTGCCGAGTTTGCCGCAGTCGGTATTGAATGTGATGCAGGCCGGACGCACGGCCAACCGGATGATTTCTAACTATCCGGAGACGATGGTCAGCCAGGCGTCGATTGAGTTCGACCAAGTGGTGTCGGGCAGCCACACGCTGAAAATCGTAGTACGCTAACCGCGCCCATTGGCGCGCCCCCGCAAGTAACTCGCGAAAGAGAGCAGAATGAACGGACGAATCCTATGGTGTGCCGCGTTGGCGGCACTGGCGCTCGGCGCCGTCGAGACGAAGAATTGGGTGTTGAATGAAGCCTCCGATTTTGAGAAAGGCAATCTGAAGCGGCTCGCGTTGCGCAACGATGGCCGGCTGAGTTTGTCGCCCGCAATTGCTGAAGTCTTCGACGCGCAGACGCCCTATCTTTGGACGATCATCGAGGATTCGAAGGGCACTTTGTATTCGACGGGAGGCGGGCCCGGTACGGAGACCGCAAAGCTGATCGCGGTGGATGCGGCGGGGAAGGGCCGCGTCGTCACGCAGTTCGACGGCACCTTCGTTTACGCGCTGGCGCTGAACGCCAAGGATGAGTTGTTCGCGGCGACTTCGCCAAACGGAAAGGTCTACAAGATCACGGACGGGAAACCGGTTGTATTCTATGATCCCAAGCAGACCTACGTGTGGGGTATGGCGTTTGACCGGCAGGGGAACCTGTATTTGGCGACGGGCGACCAGGGCGAGATTCACCGGGTGGAGCCGAACGGCACCGGCAAGATGTTTTTCAAGAGCGACGAATCGCATGCGCGCTCGATCGCGATCGACAAGAAGGGCAATGTGATCGTTGGTACGGAGCCTGGCGGCCTGGTGTTGCGCGTATCGCCGGATGGCACGGGTTTTGTAATCTATCAGAGCCAGAAGCGCGAGATTACGGCGTTGGCGGTGGGACCGAGCGATGAGATTTATGTGGCCGGCGTGGGGATGAAGCAGACGACCAGCGGGGCGATGACCGGCATGACGCCGGTGGCGCCGACGCCCGCGGCCACGACTCCAACGAACTCCACCGGACCCGCGGGCGCGCAGGGGCAGCGAATTGCGGTGGCGCCGCCGCAGACGGCGGGCCCGACGGCCATTACGATTTCTGGCGGTAGCGAAGTGTTCCGGATCGATGCGGACGGAACGCCGCTACGGGTGTTCTCGAATGGCACGGATGTAATTTATGCCGTGGCGATCGATGGCAAGGGAGTGCCGTGGATCGGAACGGGCAACAAGGGCTTGGTGTATCGCCTGGACACGCCCTACCTATATACGACACTGCCGGCGCTATCGCCGACGCAGGCGACGGCGCTGGTGGCGCGCCGCAATGGCGGCCTCGCCGTGGCGACGGGCAATGTCGGCAAGATTGTCACCGTGGGGCCGGGGTTGGAACGCAACGGCACGCTGGAGAGCGAAGTTCTCGACGTGGCGGCGTATTCGAACTGGGGCCGGTTGGCGCATGAGGCCAAGCTGAACGGCGGTGCGTTGACGTTCGAAACGCGATCCGGCAATTTGGAGCGGCCGCAGCGCAACTGGAGCGCGTGGGCGCCATTGAAGGACGGCCGCGTGGCGTCTCCGCAGGCGCGCTTCCTGCAGTGGCGTGCGACGCTGACGGGCAGCGGAACGCAGTCGCCTGAGTTGCGCGAAGTGAATGTCGCTTACATGGCGAAGAATCTGCCGCCTCGGATTGAGGAGGTGGAAGGGACGCCGATGAATTACCGGTCGGCCTCGAGCGCGGTGGCGGTGACGTCGGCGCCGGTGCCGCGCAGCCCGACGAGCTTGAATTTGCCCGCGCTGGGCCGTTCCCGTCCGCGGATGCAGTTGGGCGTGCCGATGGCGATGACGGCGCTGCAGAGCCAACCCTTGATGCTGACCTACCAACGGGGCAGCGTTGGGGCGCGCTGGCTGGCGATCGACGACAACGGCGATTCGTTGATCTACAAGGTGGAGATCAAGGGCGCCAGCGAGATTGCCTGGAAGCTGCTGCGGGACAAAGTGACAGAACAATCGATTGCCTGGGACAGCACGGCGTTTCCGGATGGCCAATATCAGGTGCGGGTGACGGTATCCGACGCGCCGGCGAATCCGCCGGGCCAGGGCCTGACGGCCTCAATGGAGAGTGAACCGTTCACGATCGACAACACGCCGCCGGTGATCACCAATCTGACTGCGGAGCCGGCGAGCACCAATATGAACGTGCGCTTCCACGTGAAGGATGAACTGACGGTGCTGGCCAAGGTGGAGTACTCAGTGGATGGCGGCGATTGGATGGTCGCAGAGCCCACCACGCGACTGACCGATTCCAAGGAGCACGACTATCATTTGTTGGTGACGCGTCCGGGCTTCGGCGAGATCCTGGTGGCGGTGCGCGCCACCGACGCGAACGACAACGTCGCCACGGAAAAAACCGTATTGAAGACGACGGAACGGTAAACTGGAAGAGGCCGCGAGTTCAACCTCGTCGATGACTGCTGGCCAGATCATCCACGAGGTTTTCATGCGCATTTTCGCAATTGGTTTATTGACGTTGGCCGCGATGGCTCAGGAAGCGGCGAAAGCGCCGTTTGTGGCGGCGGACTTCGCCGTGCCGCAAGTCTACAAGACGGCCACCTTTCAGTTGGTTCCGCTGGGTCCGGCATTGGCCAAGCATGATTTCGACGCTTACATGAGCTCGATCGACCATCTGCGGTCGACCTTTGGCGGGGGCAAGTGGCCCCATGCCGGCATCACGATGGATGACGCGATGAAAGACGTTGAGGGTGAGAAGGCTCGCTTCGATGCGCGCAAGTCCTTCACGTATGCGGTGCTGTCGCTCGACGGGACGAAGGAACTGGGCTGCGTCTATATCCGGCCGAGCCGGAAGCCGGGTTTCGACGCCAAGGTGGCGATGTGGGTGACCAAGGCTGAGTTCGACCGGGGCCTGCAGCCGAAGTTGCTGGCGGAGACGAAGGCGTGGCTGGCGAAGGCTTGGCCCTTCAAGAATCCTGAGTTTTAACCGGCGCGCCGGAGACGCAGGCTATTCAGAACGACGCTGAAGGAACTGAGGGCCATGGCGGCGCTGGCGGCGACCGGACTTAAGAGGCCGAGCACCGCGGCGGGGATCGCCAGGGCGTTGTAGACCATGGCCCAGAAGAGGTTCTGCTTCATGACGCGGACGGCGGCGCGGCCCAGGCGTACGGCGCGTTCGACGCGTTCGAGGTGTCCGCTGAGGAGCGTTACGTGTGCGGCCTCGCGGGCGATGTCGGTGCCGCCGCCCATGGCGATGCCGACATCGGCCTGGGCGAGCGCGGGAGCGTCGTTGATGCCGTCGCCGACCATGGCGACGACGGCTCCGGCTTGCTGCCATTCGCGAATGCGGGCGAGTTTGCCGGCAGGTAGCAGTCCGGCGGCGAAGTCGGCAATCCCGACGGCTTGGGCGACTTCTTCGACAGCGGAGGAGCGGTCTCCGCTGAGCAATGAAGGCTGAAGGCCGAGGCCCTTGAGGGCGTTGACGGCTGCGAGAGCTTCGGGCCGCAGGGGATCGGCGAAATCGATGACGCCTGCAACCTGGCCATCGACGGTGACCTGGACGCGGGCGCGTTCACTGCTGCCGACGGTGACCCGATGGCCGTTGACGGCGGCGCTAACGCCCTCGCCCGGGATGGCGGCGAATTGCTCGGCCGTTTCGAATTCGATGCCGCGCTTGCGGGCCTCTTCCAGAATGCCTTTGGCGAGGGGATGTTCGGAGTAGCGCTCGACGGCGGCGGCCCAGCGCAGGACTTCATCGGTGACCTGGGACCGGACCTCCGGACGTCCGTAGGTAAGCGTGCCGGTTTTGTCGAAGGCGATGCGGTTGACGCGGGCCAGACGTTCAAGCGCATCGCCGCCGCGGATGAGGATGCCGAGTTTGGCGCCGCGTCCGGTGGCGACCATCACGGCCGCGGGGACGGCCAAGCCCATGGCGCAAGGGCAGGAAATGATGAGCACGGCGATCGCGCGGGTGAGGGCCAGCCCAGTGCTTTCGCCCTGAAAGAACCAGAAGGCGAAAGTGGCCAGGGCGATGAGGACGACGGCGGGGACGAAGACGGCACTGACGCGGTCGGCTAGTTTTTCGAGGGGTGCGCGCGAAGTTTGGGCTTCGCGGAGAAGCTTGAGGACGTGTTCGAGGGTCGTGTTGTTGCCGACGCGGGTGGCTTTGAGCCGCAACGCACCCAGGGAGTTGATGGTGCCGGCGCTGACGGAATCGCCCGCGTTCTTGGTGACGGGCATGGGCTCGCCGGTGAGCATCGATTCGTCGATGGCACTGGTGCCACTGAGTACGACGCCGTCGACGGGAATGCGCTCGCCAGGCTTCACCACAACCATCTCGCCCAGGCGGACCTCGGCAGCCGGGATCTGCAATTCAGCGAACATGCGCACGACGGTGGCGACGGGTGGCTGCAAATTGGCGAGTTGGCGCAAGGCCTGCGACGTCTGGCGGGTAGCGCCGGCTTCGAGCGTGCGCCCGACCAGGACGAGGGCGATGATCATGATGGCGGCTTCGAAGTAGAGGTCGTGCCCGCCCAGGAAGGTTTGGACGACGGAGTAGGCAAATGCGGCGCCGGTGCCGAGGGCAATCAGCACGTCCATGTTAGTGGCGCCATGTCGCAGCGCGGACCAGGCGCGGGTGTAGAAGCGCCGGCCGGGCCCGGCCATGGTGTAGGCGGCCGCTGCCAACCAGAGCCAGTGCCAGCGAGGATCGTGCATGGTGGCCATGCCCAGGGTCATGGCGGCGAGGGCGATCGCCGAGGTGATGGTGGCTTGGCGCTTGAGTTCCTGATACTCGCGTTCACGCCGGACTTCGAGTGCTTCCTGGGCGTCCGCGGCGGTGCCGGCCTGAGGGAGCGCCGCGCCGTAGCCGGTGGACTGTACCTGCTGAATAAGTTGTGTGGGCGAGGTGAGCGCGGTGTCGTATTCGATGACGGCCTGGTGTTGCAGTAGGTTGACGTTGGCGGCGGTGACGCCTGGGACCGCCGCGAGAGCGCGTTCGACGGTTGCTTGACAACCGGCGCAGGTCATTCCGGTAATCTCGAGCGTCGACTTGGACATTTGCCTTCATTGTCCTCCCTTTCGGTTGAGGCAATGCTTTTTGTTGGCGGTATAACTGAGGGGATACTCAGAACGCCACCGCACTCTCGGAGTTTCTCGCGCGCCGCGATGGCCAGTCCATAACCGAACGGCTGAATGCTGTTTACGCAACGAAGTCTTCGAAACTGGATCCGGTGATCGACCGTCTGCAGATTGCCTCGCTTGAGCCGGAGCAGTGGTAGCCATCCGCGGGGCGAAATCTGGCGGGCGGAACTTGGAGAGCCGCGCGGTTCTGAGCCCGGGTTTCGCCGACCGGTGCTCATCATTCAGGACGATTCGTTCAATCAAAGCGGGATTCGAACCGTCCTCGTGGCGGTGATTACTGGGAATCTGCGCTTGACCGGCGCTCCGGGCAACGTCCTCCTGTCAACAGATTGTGGGTTGGAGCGAGAATCCGTAATCAACGTCTCCCAGATCTTTACGCTGGACCGGCATTTCTCATCGAAGCTGCTGGAAGTATCTCGGGCCGCGCGCTTGGCAGTAGACGAGGGGCTCCGATTGATTTTGAGCCTTTAGCGATTTTTCGGTCGTTTGCTTTCCGGTTTTCCGAACTTCCAGGAAGGCCCCGCGTATCTCTGATTGGTGCGCCTGACACTCAACTTCGCTCGCTGTTAGACGGAAGATTCCGTTTGCGCGAAGTGTGCGTTCTGGCCCGTCAGCCCCACCTTCCGCGCATTCGTTGTTGTAGAGTCGATGCCCAGAAAGGTATTTCCATGTTTGTTTATCTGATTCTCCTGGCCGTATTGCTGGTGTCGATTCCGATCGCCATCCGCCTGGCTGGGTTCGTGATTATCCGCGAGAACCAAGTGGGTGTTGTCGTGAAGCGATTCACGTACGATGGCCGCAAATTACCGGATGGCCGAGTGGTTGCGTTGGAGGGCGAGGCCGGCTATCAGGCCGGCACGCTGGCTCCCGGCGTCCATCCGTTTTACTGGCCCTGGCAGTACAAGGTGGATAAGTTTCCCATCACAGTGATCGAGCCGGGCTGCATTGGTCTGGTGATTGCCAATGACGGCGCGCCGATGCCGGTGGATCGCGTGCTCTGCCAGCCCGTGGCTTGTGACGATTTTCAATCGGCGGAAAAGTTCCTGCGTTCCGGCGGGCAGAAGGGACGTCAAGCGGCGATTCTGACGGCCGGTTTCTATCGCATTAACCCGGTGCTGTTTCGCATTGTCCCGAATGTTCCGATGACCAAGATCGGTTCCGACAAAGTGGGTATCGTGACCGTGCTGGACGGCGCGCCGATGCCGGCCGGGCAGATGGCGGCTAAGCGGGTGGACGGTCATGAAGATTTCCAGAATCCCGATAACTTCATTCGAGCGGGTGGCTGCCGTGGGTTGCAGGAGCAGATCATTCTGGCCGGCAATTACAACGTGAATCCCTGGTTCGCTGAGATTGAAGAGCATGATTTGTATGAAGTGCCGATCGGCTATGTCGGCGTCGTGGTCAGCTTCGTTGGCGATGAAGGGCGCGACATTTCCGGTGACCAGTTCACGCACGGCAACATCGTCCGTAAGGGCGGGAAGGGCGTGTGGGATGAGCCGCTCTATCCCGGGAAGCATCCGCTCAATCCGCGGATTATGAAGGTGGAGGCGGTGCCGACGACGAACATCGTGTTGAACTGGGCGTCGGCCCGGTCCGAGGCGCACAAGCTCGATGAGAAGCTTTCGACGATCACGGTACGTTCTCAGGACGGCTTCAACTTCACGCTGGATGTCTCGCAGATCATCAATATTGGCGCGACGAAAGCGCCCTGGGTGATCTCGCGGGTGGGCAGCGTACGGAATTTGGTGAATCAGGTGCTGGAGCCGATTGTGGGCAACTACTTCCGGAATAGCGCCCAGAATTACTCGGTGCTCGACTTTCTGTCGAACCGGGCGGAGCGTCAGCAGGAAGCCCGGCAGCACATCACGAATGCGATTCGTGAGTACGACGTGCAGAGTGTCGATACGTTGATCGGCGACATCACGCCGCCGCCGGAATTGATGCATACGTTGACGGCGCGGAAGATTGCCGATGAGCAGCGCAAGACTTTTCAGATTGAGGAGCAGGCGCAGCGGACCCGGCAGGAATTGGAACGCCAGAAGGCCCTGGCCGACAAACAGAAGGAACTCGTGAACTCCGAACAGGACGTGCGGGTCTCCGAGATGCGGGCCAAGGCGGCTGTCGAAGGGGCGCAGGGCGATTCGTTGGTGCTCTCGCGGCGGGCGGAAGGCGAAGCGTTGGCTAAGAAGCGGGTCGGCGAAGCGGAAGCCGAAGTGATGGCCATTCGCGGCCGGAACGAGGCGGAGGCGATCCGGGCGATTGGCCAAGCGCGTGCCGATGCGTATCAGTTGGGTGTACAGGCGATGGGCGAGAACTATTCGCTCCTGCAGATCTTTACGGTACTGGCGGAGAAAGGCATCCGCCTGACGCCGGACGTGCTGGTATCCGGGGCGGACAAGTCGGCCTCGGCGACCGATGGCTTACTGGCGGTCTTACTGCGCGATACGGCGGTGAAGAAGGCGAGTTGAGCGTGGTCATTGGTGGTGGCCGGGAGCGATTCCGGCCACCACCTAGAAGGTGAGCTGGAGTTGAAAGCGGAAGGCGCGGCCGTCGTTAAGCGTGTTGGTGATGGCGCCGAAGTTGGGGTCGGTGAGGGACGTGCCGGGTTCAGCGAACTGCGGGGTATTCGAGAGATTGATCGATTCGGCGCGGAGGTTCAGGCGCAGGTCTCCGGGCAATGACCAGCTACCGGAGAGACTGGTGTTGAGGTTGCGGATATGGCCGCGGCGGAAGACGTTGCGGCCCAAATTGCCGGAGGTGGCGCCGACGGGGATGAAGGTGAAGGCGGAGGCGGGCAGCAACTGGCGGGATTGGTCGGGGTGGCCGATGGTGCGGCCCAGGATGGCAGGGTCGAGCAGGTTCGGCCGGTCGCCGGAGACGCCGTCGACGTTGCCGAAGCCTGGGGCATCGGAGCCGGTTTTGAGGTTGAAGGGGGTGCCGGTTTTGGCGAGGTAGACGGCGTTGACGGTCCAGCGGCCGAGGCGCCGGCCACCGATTGGAAGTAAGTAGCTGCCGCGGGAAAGAAAGGCGTGTGGCTGGTCGAAGTCGCTGCGGCCACGCAGGTCCTGGTGGCTGATGGCTTCGGTTTGGCTGCGATTGTTGAAGCCGTCCGTGTCGTAGGCGGTATTAGTGTAACTAGAGCCGAGATCCATTGACTTACTGAACCAGTAAGCCGTATCGAGCGAGAGGCCGCGCCAGGTGGAGATCAGTAACGACGTTTTGAAGGCATTGTAATAGCCTTGCGAGCCGCCGGTGGTGTAGCGGACGTCGGCGTATTGGGCGAGGGGGCGGCGCTGGTCGATGTTGCCGGAGGTGGGGAGGAGTCCGGGGATCTGCACGGAACGGTTGAGGTACCAGCGCTGCAGCAGCTTGAGAGCGCGGGAGCCGATGTAGCCGGCTTCGAAGCGTGTATGCCGGCTTAGGGCGAACTCCCACTTCAGGTTGTACTGATGGGCGTAAGGACTGACGAGGTCCGGCGAGAACTCATAGAGGACGGTGCGTCCGGCTTTGGTGACATCGCCGGACAAGCTGCCGAGGGGATTGAGTAAGTCGGGATCGGGGATGACGACTTTGATGTTATTCGGAGCGTTGAAGCGAATGGATTGAAAGGTAACCGGGAAGACTTCTCCATGGTGCATGCCGTAACCGGCGCGAATGACGCCCCAGCGGGGTTTCTCCGATGGCCGCCAGGAGAAGCCCAGGTTCGGGCCGAAGTTATTGTTGTCCGAGTAGTAGGGCAGGACGTTGAGCTGATTCACTTCGGTGGGCCGGGAGATGGGGCGGTAGCTGACTCCGTAATTCATGGTGAAGCGGGGATGCACTTGCCAGGTGTCGCCGAAGTAGAAGAAGTTATCCCAGTTGCGAAAGCCGCGCTGCAGCGGCTTGACGGCGACCGAGCCATAGAAGAAG
>JALHNI010000044.1 GCA_022843605.1 Bryobacter sp. | reverse complement strand
TTGAGAGACATCGTGAGCGCTACTACAACTGGATCATCAAGTCAGTAGAACAGCGGGGTCAGGTGCAAATAACCGATCCTAATAATTTACGTAGATTGTTTTACGCCCAGACATTGCACGGTCAGTTTGCGCTCATCGCTTTTTTTATGAACGTGGCCGACGATTCTGAAGACGATCGGGAATTTCTACGCAACCATCTTCAAATCGACGGATTAGACAGTGTCCTATTCGCGTTGAAGCGGCCCCCCTGGAAGCGACAAGGTGGCGATCCGCGCTTCTGGGGTGCGGTCGGCGAAGTCCAGGAATTTCTGAGCCGTCTGTACGACAAGGCAATGCTCCCGGCACGCATGGATCGCCGCATTGCAGTGGATCTCACAAAGAATCCTGTTGTTGAGAGTCTATATCTGTTTCTGCCACGGCCGGGTGCTCTTGAAGAGGTATTTTCGTCCTACGCTGACCAATATGCCTTTTTCACGGCGCTGGAGAGCATGCATCTATCGAAGCTTCTTGGCGAAGTAAGGACACGGGTACGGATGACACCGGCAGCGGGCGGTGGAGAGGTTACGTATCGAGATTTGAGCGAGGGCGAGCAACAACTCCTATTGGTTCTCGGTCTACTGAAGTTTACCGCCCGGGAGGAAGCACTCTTTCTACTTGACGAACCAGACACCCATCTAAATCCGAGTTGGAGTACGCAATATCTAGACTTTCTGGATCGATTCATTAGGGGGCGTGATAGCTGTCACATCGTGATGTCTTCGCACGATCCGCTGGTCTTTGCGGGACTGAAGCGCGATCAGGTGCGGATCTTCCGGCGCTCCCCAGAGGGGCGAGCCGTCACCGAATTGCCGGATAACGACCCCCGCGGAATGGGCGTTGCGGCAATACTGACGAGCGATCTTTTCCGTCTGCGCTCAACTCTCGATGCGACAACGCAAAATGAATTGGATCGTCAGCGCATTCTTGCGATGAAAGCTGAGCTAACTCCGGAAGAGGAATTAGAGCTCGGGGAAATAAAGCTGCGCCTAAGAACGCTAGGCTTTGATCAAACGATTCGCGATCCGTTGTACGGCCAGTTTGTCAAAGCTTGGACCGAACAACAAGACCCGGCGTGGGCCGAGACGGTCCAGTTGACACCTGAGCAGCTACAGGAGCGAACCAATCTGGCAGCAAAGATCGTGAAACAGCTCAAGGAAGCTGAAGGTGGTTGATGCGATTCATCGATCTGGAGGAGCTCAAGCCAAGGGTGCGCCATCTCATCCCCGCCCTCGAAGCCACGCGCGATGCGGTGCTGGCCGAGGCGGATCCAACTCGGAGAGCTGCGTTGATCAATGCTCAACGGGCGCAGTGGGTCGCGCTCCGCCCTGAATTTTCAGCGTTCTCGCACGGTAAGTGTTGGTATGTTGAGTGCAAGAACCCCGGCACCGACGACGACATCGATCATTTCCGTCCCAAGCTTGGTGTCAAAGAGGACTTGGCCCACCCTGGCTATTATTGGCTGGCATTCGATTGGACGAATCTTCGTCTCAGTTGTCATCGGGCCAATCGTCCCAGAGTCAACCCTGAAGGCGCCGGCACGGGCGGGAAGGGCGGTCATTTCCCGCTTGTCGACCCGGCGACCAGGGCGTTCACGCCTGGCGAAGGGCGAGGACAGGAAGTCCCCTGTCTACTCGACCCCACGAACGTGTTCGACGTTGCGCTGGTGACCTTCCGTCAAAGCGGAGAAGTTGACCTCTCGCCTCAATTCAAAGGCCAGCTGGGGCCAGAGGCTAAGCTCGCTGCGAGCCGGTTGATTTTGCATCTCGATTGGCCAGCGTTTCGAGAGGCCCGAGTCGTTCTATACAACAAGATTGAGAGAACAGTAGATCGCGGCCAACGGGAGGCTCCTCAGAATTTCGATGGCACGCAAGCGCCTAGCAATGCGTTTTTCGACGCCATCCGTGATTTGAAGAATGCAATGAAAGCGGAAGAGGAGTACTCCGCTGCCGCAAGGGTTTATGTAGAGTCATTTAGGCACCTTTGGTGGGTACGCGACATTGTGTTGAGGATAGCGGCATGAAGACTCAGAATGCGGTTGTAAACGGTGAGGCGGCTAGCTTTGTTCGCAAGCTTTGGCAGTACTGCAATGTGTTGCGAGATGATGGACTCTCTTACCCTGACTATGTTGAACAGCTCACCTATTTATTGTTTTTGAAGATGTCGGATGAGCAGGAAGTTGGACCGGTTCCCCTGGAATATTCGTGGAGATCACTGGTGGGCCATAGTGCGATCGCGATGCACGAGCACTATTCGCTTGTACTTGAAGTGATGGGAAAACAAGGTGGGATGCTTGGGCTCATTTTTCGGAATGCCAAGAACAAGATCAAAGATCCAGCCAAGCTGCGGCTCCTCATTGTGGACCTAATCGGTCAAACCGAATGGACTGGGCTCTCCAGCGATCTGAAGGGCGACGCTTATGAAGGCCTGCTTGAGAAGAATGCTCGCGATACGAAGAGCGGGGCTGGGCAGTACTTTACGCCCCGGCCGCTGATTGACGCCATCGTTGAATGCGTTAATCCGCGACTAGGTGAGATAGTATGCGATCCCGCATGTGGAACCGGGGGGTTTCTTCTTGCGGCTCATGATTACTTGAAGCGAACAAACGCAGGAATGACGAGAACGCAAAAGGCCCAGCTCTCGACAAAATCTCTTCGTGGTTCCGAACTCGTTGAAGAGGTTGCACGGTTGGCGACCATGAACCTCCTGCTCCATGGCATAGGAGGAAACGCAGAATCGGAATTGCCAGTCACCTGCGCCGATAGTCTGAAGCATCCCCCAACGTACATGGCTGATGTTGTGCTGACAAATCCGCCGTTTGGCGTAAAGGGAAGTGTGACCTATTCACAAGATCGCAAAGCGGGCCGAAGTGACGACACTCTTACTGTCTTCCGAGCGGATTTTTGGGTTCAGACTGCTAACAAACAACTCAACTTCCTGCAACACATCGTTGCTCACCTCAAGTTGGGGGGGCGTGCTGCAGTCGTCGTTCCGGACAACGTATTGTTCGAAGGCGGGGCGGCTTCCGTCATTCGGCGGCGGCTATTGGAACAGTGTAAGCTTCACACGCTGCTTCGCTTGCCCGCTGGCCTTTTCTATGCACAGGGCGTGAAGGGTAACGTCCTTTTCTTTGATCGTCGAAGGGTAATGGAGAAGCCGTCTAAGCCCGAGTACCTCTGGATATACGAGTTGCGGCCGACGCGACGCTATTCATTGAAATCGAAGCCCCTTCAGCGTGGGGATCTCGATGAATTTGTTTCCCTCTATCAGTCCGGAGCAGTACGAGAAGGTGCAAACGATAAATTCGTGTCGAAGGACTCGATATCCCGGTCGTACCTAGTCTCGGAAATTCTCGAAACTGATGATTGCTTGCTGGATATGGCCTGGTCGGACGAATCCCGCGAAAGGCGCAAACCTGGACTTGCTCGACTCGATGAACTGTCTCTATTGATCGCAGAGGATCTTCAGCGTGCGCTGGAGCTCATCAACAAGCCCGCCCGTCGGTGAGGGCCTATGCTCAATATTGACTGGGTGCGTTATGGTTCCGGTAGACATCCGACCCCGCGCCTTGTCGTTGGTTAATAGCTGCCGAAAACTTTACAAGCAGGCTTCTGCCATCGCCTGAAATTGAAGCTGGGCAATCCGGCCACAAAGCATGAATAGACTTTAGCCATTGCTCTAGTGCAGCTCTAAATTTCCGAGGTCTTGAATACTCGACGCTGCCGAGCTGGCTAGTGAGACCATGATCTCCGAACAGTGGAATTCGCTCCGGCCCTTTTGCGCTAAAGCACCGATACGTCAACCATATAAACAAGTCCAGGACTGCCGGTGAGCAGGCGAGTAGCTTGACCGCCTCGAGGTCAGTCGGAATAGGATGTGCTGAGATCTCCCGATAAAATTCTTCGCTGAGCACGACGACGTTGGCAAACTCGTCGGATAGTGGCGGCTGCTCAAGATCGCGGCTGTACCAAATCTGCGCTTCGGACAGGAAATTGAACCGAGACCGGTGGACCACCTTCGCGGCCGATCGGCTTGATTCCGTTCCGAAGAAGATCGTCGCGCCGAAAATACGCTCGAACGCTGCGACCAAACGCCTGTATTCCTTGCCGCCTTTCGAAAGACCAAATGTGTCGAGTAGCTCCGCCGCGGACTCAAATCGCACGATTCGACTTTGCTGCCGGACTGCCATGGTGGCCAAGAAGATTGGAACTAGCCGATCCTGGCCAAACGGCAACCCGAATTCCGGGTGACCAGTAATCTGAAGAGTGAAGTGCCCGTTCCGGCGCTCAAAGAGCAGTTGACCTTCCGGCGGTCGCCGAATCGGGAGCCCGCAGAGTACGAACGGCCGCGCAGTGAATCCCAGCGTCTGGGCGGCGGTTTCGCGCTTCTCCCGCACGAGACAGATGCCCTCAGCCTTTCTGAGCTTCTGCTTGGAGACTATGAACTCTGGGTGCGTTTCCCGCAGCACGTCCCCAGCACTTGCCAGACCTCGATTTTCGGAGCATACTTGCCCCATGGATCACCTCTTGAAAAGGCAATCCCGCGCTCTCAGGGACACGTCCTGAACGAAAGAAATCTTGTACTCCGATTACTCCGTTTAGGCGCGTTTTCGGGGACAACGTGAAAACTCAGCGTATTTCTGTGGTCAGGATTTACGCCATGGACGCAGAAGTTCTTTATTTCCAAATGACGTGCAAGTTCCCAAGCTGAACGTCGTGGGTTCGAACCCCATCTCCCGCTCCAACTTTTCAACTTAGCTTAATAGCCCTGCGACTGCTTGAGTATCTTAATGCAGTAACGGCAGTAAGCGGCTACGCGATCTAATTGAAAATAAGAGACTTCGCGGTGGGAATGTCAGCTTAGTGCTTCGACATTCAGTGGACTTCTGCCGAGGACAGTCGGTCGTTGATTGCGTCGATACGAACGAAAGTGGAAGGTGAACCGTGTGACTAATGCGATTAGCAGGCGGTTCCTGAACTCGGAGGCCTGGGTCTCCCGATTGGCTTCAGAGTTGTTTGGCTCTCACATCCACAGGTCGGTGACCACTTTGTCAGTTCGATCGGCATTAGCTTCGAGCGCGTGTGGAGAACCGTGCGGTTGTTCTGATGGGCCGCATGGAGATCGCGAGTTTCCTCCAGCCCGCTGGGACTAAGTTGCGAGAGTTTCGCCGTGACTTGGGTCCAAGTCATCGTCTTCTCTTGCGCCGTCGCCAGCCAGTATGCCAAGGTCGAGCCGTCGCTGGGCATCGGACAGAACCTTGTATCCCATGTCCGCGTAGCCCTTCAGCCGGCGCCCGTACATCCGGGCCAGCATCATGACGTCGCCATCGACGTAGTCGTACACTTCGACAACTTTCTTGGCATCGTGAAGCCGGTGGAGACGGCCGACGTATTGCTGAAGCGTCCCCTTCCAGGAAATCGGCATCGCGAGAAACAACGTGTCGAGGCGGGCGTCGTCGAATCCCTCGCCGATGTAGCTCCCCGTTGCCAGAATCAGGCGCGGTTCGGACTCCGGTATGGCGGCCAAACGTTCATTCACCTCTCGCCGTTGTTTGCGGCCCATTCCGCCTTTGAGCAGGACGATGTTCGGAACGCGACCGGCCAGAGTGGCCTCGAGATGCGTGAGGTGTTCCGTCCGGCCAGTGAGCACAAGCGGCGAGCGGCCTTGCGAGACGGCGCGCGTCACGTCGTTAGCAATCTTCAGGTTTCGTTGGTCGTCAGTGGTCATCGCGGTATAGATGTCCTGAATCGTCACCTCGCCGGCGGCGGGCACTCGGAATTCGGTCGCGCGCGGAATGACGACGTGCTCGAAGGGGGTGGAGTCCGTCATGGCACGCACGGCCATCGTGAATCTTGCCGGTCCACACTGCATATAGATGATCGGGTGGTGGCCGTCCTTTCGGGTCGGCGTCGCCGTCAACCCAACCACGTACTTTGCCTTCACCTGGCGCATCACCTGCTCGAAGGTGAAAGCGGATAGGTGGTGACATTCATCGACAATCACGTGGCCGTACTCGCCTACGAAGTCCTTCACCTCCTGATCTCGGTGCAGGCTCTGGATGACGGCCACGTCAATGACTCCGGTTCTCTTTGTCTTGCCGCCGCCGACTTGCCCGATCTGATCAATTGGCATATTCAGAAACATCGCCAGACGCTCGCGCCATTGATCGAGCAATTGCTGGCGATGGACCAACACAAGCGCGTTGGCACCTCGCTTTGCGATCAGCCACGCCGCCACCGCCGTTTTGCCGAATACGGTTGGAGCACAGATCAGGCCATCATCGTGTTTGAGGACTTTTGCCACGGCTTCTTCTTGCGTAGGTCGCAGCGTACCGTGAAACAAGACGTCGATGGGCGTGCCGGCGAAGCGCTCGTCTCGGACCACCGCCTTGATTTTGTGCCCCTCAAGAAGGGCAATCACTTCCGCGAGGCATCCACGCGGCAATGCCAAGTGGCGCGGCAGGTCCTCGCCACAGGCGATAACCCGCGGCTTGTCGTAGGTGGAAAGCCGCATGACCTGCGCTTTGTAGAATTCTGAGTTCTGGAAGGCCGCAAGACGCAGGAGGCGGTTCATCAAGTCCGGCGGCAGGCCCTTTTTTGCGATGAACAGCAGATTCGCCCGCACGATCTCGACGGTCGCTGGCAGAGGCCCCGGGATATGCTTGTCAGGCCGCTTTCGCGACGGGGGAAGCGTCCAAGGGTCCGGCTCTTCGTCGTCGTCAATGCTAGGAACGCGGATGCCAACCAAATCGCCATCCTGTCGAAGGGCTTCGGAGACAAGTCGTTCCGCGGCCGCCTGCGTCATTCGCTGAACGGAGCTGAGATAGCCCCATTGATCTGGGTAGGGCTGCATCTCTTCGTCGAGGAATTCCGTGCGACCCTGTTCGCGAGGGATTTTCTGAAGTGGTAGGGCGATGAGGTTCCCGAAGCCGCCCTTGGGCATCGTGTCTTGATTCGGAAAGAAGCGATCGTATGAGTCGAGCCCGATTTGATGACGGCGTTCCATGGTTCGGGTCAGCAGCAGCGCCCCCAGCGGCGGGCGACGGTTGCCGGAACGGGCCGCTCGAAGAAGATCCAAACGTGCGCCCCGTTGCCTGACCGAGAGCACTCCAGAGAGGCCGGCACGCCAAGCGACTTGCATGTTTCCGAAAACGCCGCGGCGTCCTCCTTCCAAGTCTTCTTGTCGAAATCGACTGCCAGAAACCAGCACGATTCGTCGCGCAGCAGGGGATATACGCCGAGGGTGTGCTTACCGGCGAGATGCGCGTGGATCGCATCATCGTCGAGCGGGATGCTCTTTCTGGTCTCCCTGTCGACGCGTTTTCGGTCCTCGGGCTTGGCGGCGTAGTAGGATTTCCAGTCGCGCTCAGTGTTTGGCGAGTAGCCGGCGCGGCCATCAGGGCTCTCCCATCGCCGCGCATACACGTCCTCGCGACCACGAAACAGAGATCGAAATAGTGCGATCTTCTGGGGCGTCTTCAGGGTGGATGACGCAGGCGGCGGCACCTTGGTCGGAGCGGGTTCGACGGTCGGAATGGCAATGCCATGCCCGATCAACAGAGAACGGAGCCACTGATTCTCGCGCTCCAGTTCCTGGTACCTGGCGGCGAGATCGTCATGTTGGTGGCCACGCTCTGAATCGCTCATTGCATTTGCCCACGTTCGCTAGTCGGGCTTGTTGGCTCGGGCCTCTAAGTCCCGGCATTGGCCGGCGAGTCTGCTCACTCGCTGCGCCATCCAGGTCGGCAGCATTCTACGCAGATCAAGGAGGGCGATTTGCTCCGACGGCGCGAGCTTGTCGCGAAGCGCCTCGATCACGTCGTTGGCGTGCTCCGGTCCCATCCAAGCCAGTGCCCGAAGCGCGGATCCGGCCGGGCGCCCAGGAAGCGCCAACTGCCACGCGGGAGCGTGACGGAGTTCCACGACCTGCTTACCCAGCCGGAGGTTCCGTGTTGGGCCGGAGGTCAGGTACGCCTCCCGCACCGGAACTTGCGTCGTCAGCCCTAACTCATTGGCTGCTGCCGCTCCGTGGGGAACCACGTTTTCGCCGTGCTGTTCGATGATGGCCCGCACAACTTTAGCCGACTCCGGCAGACGGGGCCCGAAGCGCCCTTCGACTGGAAGCACAGAGAGCCCGCGCCCGACGCGAATCATGCTCCCACGCTGGACCAGGCGCGAAAGAGTCTGATCGATAGCGGCGCGGTTTCCAAGATGGAGAAGTTCCTTCGCTGCCACGGGCACGCCCTCGGGCACCTGGCTGAGGTGACCGATCACTGCTGTTGTGAGCCACTCCATACTGTCAGAAGTATGGCAATATTTCTGACACCTCTTCCAGTTAGTCTCACCGCGCCCAAACCGATTTGTGGCCGCGATGGCAAGGTGTTTCCTTCGCGGACGCGGAGGCACTCCGCTATTTCAAGCACTCGTCCAAAAGCCTGTGGATCACTGCTCCGGCTGCGGCGAGTGACGCCGGTGCGCGGTCTTTCAGTCCCAACCGGTTCAAGAAGGCCGCCCACTGTTGCTGCTTTCTCCGGATTGGCCAAGAAGCCCGCAGTGAGCGCGAAGGGCGGAAAGGCGGAACGCGCGGTCTGCCGGCGCTCGAAGGTAGCGCGGATCGCGGCAGCCAGCGCGTTAGGCTCAAAGGAACGACTGCGCGCCAGGAACCAAATATCGTAGAAATCCTTCATCCGGCTATTCTGGATGTCGAGCACGACCATGGCGTGATACTTCTCCGCCACGACGGTCTCGGCCGGATAGGTGAGAATGCGCGGCGGAAGCGTTCCGAGCAGCGCCGGATACTCAGTAAGCGCGGCGGCAGGTGTTACGGCATCGCCAAACCCAATATCCACTTGGAGAGGAATACGGGCACCCGCGAGGTGGGCCGAAAGGGTGACGCGGACGCCTTCATAGTCAGCATCTTCCCGGATGCGTGACGCCGCTATCGTTGACTCATCGAACGTGATGCCATCGGCCACCGGATGCGACGCCACCTCGCGGATCATGGCCACAACGACCTCGAGATCCGGCGAACCGCTTCCCAAGAGATCCAGATCGCGAGTCGGGCGATGGAGTTCGCCCATCCAGATTCGGAATAGTTGGGCACCCTTCAGAACCAACTGGTCGCGATAGGCGGATTCTCCGAGGCGATAAAGCAGCCGTTCCACTGCGTAGCTGACCAGGGTCGAGTGGTCTCCTCTGCGAGATTGGCAGCCGGGCACGCACCGAAGCTGCCGGGTTAGGCCCCGATGCCTTCACATGGCCTCCAGGTATGGCTGCATCACGCGGGTCATGCGTGCTGGTTGAGCGAACTTCCGAATCTCGGCAGCCGTCGTCCGCTGGTCACGCAGCGAAGTCTTCAAGGCCTCGATCGCCACATCCAAACCGATGCGGTGTCGGAAGCGGAAGCAGTCAACAATGGTTTTGGCAATCGAATAGACCCGGACTTCCACGCCCTCCAGCGCATGCTTTTCGATTCCGCCCCCATAGGTTTCTCGCCCAAGGTGAAACACGCGTGCCCGGAGATCCAAGGCCGGAGCGCGCGCGCCTTTGGGAAGCGCGATCCAGACCTCGAACGGGTTCTGTGTGCCGATACCATGAAACACCAGCGCGGAAAGCAAACAGACCACCGCACGCTTGCTTCTCGACGCAACCTGAACGAGGGAATGATTCTCGGTCACGACCGCATCGGCTTTGCGGTAGACGCCTCGAGCCACGCGGTGAATCTTGCCTGCCCGAGCCAGTCGCGCCAAGTAGACACGAGGGATGCCTCGGCGCTCGACATCGGCGGCACGAAGAACCGCCCCCGCTCTGGCGAGTCGCAGGAGTCGATCCGTCTGGGTCTGTCTCATATTGTCGCTACTCACACACAAGTATATCCGTTTTGAGACAATGCCAAACGCGATGTTGGAGGAGACCGGCATGGCCTCCATGATCGTCGGCACTACCGCGGCGCGGCTGAAGGGGCAATTCGCTACCAGATGCGTCTAGTGCCTGATCGCGAGAACTACGTCGCCCAGTTCTGGCAGGACTTCTGCGAACGCGGCGAAGAACTGACCTACAAAAGGGACGAAGCGGATCGCAAAGCGACGTTCATCGCGATGCGGGCTCGTTATTGGAGTCTGACGAAACTAGCCCGTCTGATTCAGGAGCGCCGCGACGCGGAGCGCTTCGCCAAGAGCCAGCCGGATTCCGAGCCGCCAGTGGCACCCAAACCAAACCGGATCGCCGCTGGACCTGGATGCGCCTGGAGCGACTGGTCCTGTGCGGTCTGGGCCTGCCGCCGCATGTTCCGTTTGCCCCTCCAGCGGTTCCGTGAACTGACCGCGCGGGAAGCCGCACAGGACCTTCGTCGCCGAGTGAACCATCGAATCCCGGTTAAAGGATGTAATTCCCGAGGCGATCGAGTCGCCGCCCTGCACCGTGATCGATGTGGCCTCCGCACTCGACCGCATCGCCCCCGGTAGTCTTCTGATCGATTTCGTCCATACCTGCTTCCATGATTGCGAAAGTGAAGGCTTGGCGATCTTCTTCGTCCCCGCCGGCCGTCCGGGACTGCTCCGCATGATCACGCTCGAAGACTATCCGGCCATCCGTTCCGCCGTCGACCATTGGCGCGAGCACGTCCGGCGGGGACAAGAGGTCGTCCGCGAACTCTGGCTAATGCTCTGGGAACCCATCGTCGGTGTCATCGCCGAAATCGAGGCCGAGTGTGAACAGAAGTTCACTCGGCTATTGGTCTCGCCGGACGGCTTTCTGCACTGGCTGCCACTGCAAGCCCTTTCAGAGCCTGACGGGGGGACGGCACTCATCGATCTGTATGAGATCTCCTATGTCGGCTCTGCGCGCGAGTTGCCGAAGATCTGCAGCGAATCGCTGCGCCCCGGCGAAACTCCGCTGTGCATCGGCTTGAATGAGTTCGATCCGCCGACGGGCGGTCCGCTCAAGAATCTGGCGTTCGCCGAGAGCGAGACGGTAGCAGTTGCGAAGCTACTGAACGGAGAACTTTGGATCGGCGAAAGCCATGTGCGTCGGCCCGAGATTTTGGCGCGTTTGGGCCACATCGACGGACCAGTGCCGCGGCGGGGCTATCGCTCCCCTTCGGTGCTCCACGTTGCGACCCATGGCCTCACCGAAGAGGTCCGTTCGGGCTTGCTGCTGGCGGGCGGGCTGGATTCGCTTGAATCCTGGCGAAAGGGAGACCTGGACGATCCACCGGGAACATGAAAACGTTCTATTCCCGGCTGCAGAGAAGGACGGCGATCTCAACCGCCCTACGGCAAACCCAAATAGCGATGCGTCAACGCTTCAATGGCGTCCCTTTCTATTGGGCTGGATTCGTCTGCATCGGCAACCCGCTGCCCCTCGTCCGGTGAACAGTACTCAGGCAGCACTCCGCCGGCGTTGAATCCGCCAAGCGATGATTGCAATTCAGCCCCAGTGAAGGTACCGCTCCAAACGGTGCCCGTCGGGTGTAATCGCAACTGGGCGGCCCGGCCACAAAGCTACGAACGCTTGGAAGCCAACTGTCCAGCATGGCCCGGAACCGGCTGGGGCGAGAGTACTCGATGCTGTCCAGTTGCTGAGTGAGCCCGTAGGAAGAAGGGCTACTTTGCCGAAATAGGAAAAGACGTCCGGGAATGGCTGGGGCGCATCTTCCTGAGCAATGGCCTCTGAACCGAAGAAGCAGTCCTCGATTCCGTTGAAATGCCCGAAGTGTTCACGTTGGCTGCCGAGAGGGTCCCAGCGGCATCGTTGCGTTCCGCCTACCGAGCGGGAGGTGGTGGGGCACTTGGCCGGCGATCTTTTGGTGGCTTGGCAGCGGCTTCGAGGTTTTGCGGCCGGGTTGGGACCCCAGCGGATTTATGCCTCGGGGAAGGCGGTGATGTTTTCCCGTGGCGTCTGTTATCTGTTCCTGAAGACGCGGAAGAGTTCGTTGGAGCTGTGTTTGTTCTTGCCGGCGCGGGTGGAGCATTCCTGGGTAAAGTCCGTGAGGGCGGTCTCGCGAACGAAGTTCGCCCACACGATTCTGGTGGCGCACGAAGACCAAGTGGAAGAGCCACTTACAGGGTGGATCCAGACGGCTTGGGACCATCTGGATCCGAAGTGAGCGTTGCCGCTTCGAAGGTCCCGCGGCGGTACAATTCGGCATGACTGAAAGCCGCCCCTTGGGGTCGAACCCACTCTTCAACCGACGTGAGTTGCTGGGAGTTTCCAGCAAGGCAGCTCTGGCCGGCCTCGCCGCCGGTGCGCAAGCTGCGGACAAGCGGCCGCGGATCGCTTGTGTCGTCACCTATTGGGCAGCTCCGGGATCCCATGCGGATTGGATCATCACCAAATTGTTGGACGGCTATTGGTGGAAGGGCGCCCATACCCCGTCGCGGGTGGACGTAGTGTCTGCGTATATCCATCAGCTGCCTGAAAGCGGCTTAGGCCAAAAAGTGTGCAAGGCAAAAGGCATTCCGATCTTCAACACGGTGAGCGATGCGCTCACGCTGGGGGGGAAGGAACTGGCGGTAGATGGCGTGGTGCTCGTCGGCGAGCACGGGATCTATCACGACAATCTGATTGGGCAGAAGTACTATCCACGCTGGTGGCTCTACCAACAGATCATCAAGGTTTTCGAGCAGAGCAAGCGCTCCGTGCCGGTCTTCAACGATAAGCATCTCTCCACCAGTTGGAACGAAGCCAAGTGGATGTTCGACAAGTCGCGGGAACTGAAGTTTCCCTTATTCGGCGGCTCTTCCATCCCGTTCTATTTCCGCAAGCCTGAGATCGAACTCGAGATCGATACGCCGATTGCGGCGTCGGTGGTGGCGAGTGGCGCGGGAGATGAGGGGAGCCTTTTCCACTGTGCTGACGTACTGCAGTCCTTTGTGGAGCGCCGCAAAGGCGGTGAAACCGGCATCGCGGCGGTGCAGTGCATTCGGGGACCAGAAACCTGGAAGTGGACGGCACGCAATCCTTGGGCGGGAAAGCTGCTGGATGCCGTGCGCACCAGCTTCAACCTGAAGCCGGAACATTTCGAACAGACCGTCCGGCAGCCCATGGTGTGTATCGTCGACTATCGTGACGGAACAAAAGCAGCCATCTATTCGATTCAGGGCGTGGGATGGACCTACGCCGGCGACATCCAAGGGCGCAAGGAGCCGGTGATCGCCTCGATGCTGGGTTGGCCCGGGCCCTATGCCCAGTATCACGCCGCGAATGCCTTCGAGCACTGGATCATCGAGATGATGCTGACCCGCAAGGAACCGGTGCCTGCCGAGCGGCTGCTGCTGTCGACGGGGATCACGTCCTACAACATGGAGTCCAATTGGGAGAATGGCCGTTACGCGGCGGTGGGACGCCGCGTGGAGACGCCGTTTATGGACATGACTTACCGCTCCACGCGCGGACCGATGTTTGAGACGGGTCCGCGGCCGCCGGTGGTCCCGTATGTGCGGGGTTTTGAGAAGTAGGCTCTGCGATGAGGCGGAGATTCAGGCTGGACGGTTGAGTTTGAGGCCTTTCGTGTTCTGATGACTATATCGGACTCGAAGTTTCCCTTATCTTTCTGCTGGTGATCGCCAACGGCGTCTTTTCGATGGCCGAACTGGCTGTCGTGTCCGCACGCAAGGCGAGACTCCGCCAACGCGCGGAAGATGGCAGCCATGGGGCCAAGGTGGCGTTGGAACTCGCCAGCAACCCCGACGATTTCCTCTCCACGGTTCAGGTTGGCATTACGATGATCGGCACGCTGGCCGGTGCGTTTGGTGGCGCGACCATCGCCGAGAAGCTAGCCGTCGACCTGAAGCAGTGGCCGGCGATTGCCGCGTATAGCGATTCGATCGCCATCACCGTGGTGGTGCTGATCATCAGTTACCTGTCACTCATCATTGGCGAACTGGTTCCGAAGAATCTGGCCTTGAGCAATGCCGAGGGCATTGCGAGCGCGCTCGCGCCCTTGATGCGCTGGCTTTCGCGGCTCGGGTCGCCCGCGGTGCGCTTTCTCACCTTCTCCACGCGAATGGTGATGAAGTTGATTCCCATGAAGGCCAGTACGGAAGCGCCGGTGACGGAAGAGGAGATTCGCGCGCTGATCGCCCAAGGCACCGAGCACGGCACCTTTGAGGAAGCGGAGCAGGATCTGGTGGAGGGCGTGTTTCGCCTCGGCGATCGCCGGATCGTCGATCTGATGCAGCCGCGCGGCAAGGTGGCTTCGCTCGACCTCCGGAAAGAGTGGAGCGTCAACCGCGAGACCCTGCGCAAGCACCCCCACTCCCGGTTCCCGGTGGTAGACGGCGATCTGGATCGCGTGGTGGGCGTGGTGCACGTGAAGGAGTTGTACTTGGCCATGGATGCCGGCCAAACGATCGACCTTCGGGCCCTGGCTACCCAACCGATTATTCTTCCCGAGCAGACGCCGGCTTTGGATTTACTCGAACAGTTTCAGCAAACCGGTGGACAGATGGCCCTGATCGTCGACGAACACGGCGGGATTCAAGGCATGGTGACCATGAGCGACCTGATGGACGCTGTGGCCGGGGCACTGCGGGGTTCGAAGGCCAGCGGGCGTCCCTCAATTCAGCAACGTGCGGATGGATCCTGGCTCGTGGATGGCTCACTGCCGATCCATGAGTTGCTGGAGGAACTGAAGCTGCGGGAGATACCCGGCGAAGAAGACGATTTCGCAACCGTCGGAGGACTGATTCTGGCGCATTTGCGTCGCCTTCCGGTTCCGGGCGATCACTTCGTGGTGGATGGCTGGCGCTTCGAGGTCCTGGATATGGACGGCAATCGGATCGACAAGGTGCTCATTCTTCGGACGCCGTAGGGGAGCTTGCGCTGATCCCCTGAGTAACTGGTTTAGACACCTTTTCAAAAAACGATTCGCCCGGCAACCCGCTTCGTTGGGGGTGGTTTGGGTGACATCGGGAGGGGAAGGTTTCTTGTGTTTTGTTGAAGATCGCCGGGATTGTTTTCCTATTTTTTGTTTTTCGGCAACGCGAGATTGGCAGGACGCGGGTTGGTGAAACCGCGGTAGTCGGCCTGAACGCGGCGGACTGCAGCAGTGACTTCGGAGTGGACGGAGGGGTGACGGAGAAGACACTGTTGGACAGTTTGGGTGAGGATGGGCCAGAGTTCGGCTTCCCGGGGAGAGTAGAGCGGATCCGTGGGGACGAGGATGACTTTGTGGTCCTGGGGTAAGGTGGCGGCGAGTTCGCGCTCGGCGGCGGCTTCGCGGACGGCGCGCTGTTCGACGAGGCGAGCGGCGGAGAGTTGGATCCAGTGTAAGTCGAGAAATAAGTCGGCGACGGGAAATGATTCGTAATCGATGTCGGTGTAGTTTTGCATGGAGTTATCCGAGCGTCAGGATAACAGGCGGGTCAAGGCGGTGGGGCAGGGCTTGGGGAGTAAGTGGTGTGGAGTAAGTGGGTTAGGGGATTTCGATTCGTGGTGAACGGGCTTTCTTGGGGGTCCGGCTTTCGACTTGCAGCCTGCGCCTTGCAGCTTCCGACTTCCGCTTCCTTACGGCGAGTGGTTCTGTTGGCTTGAACTGCATCCCACCGCTATCGCGGTGGGCTAGGACCGGGGCAGAACGGGTGCGGGAATGGGGAATGGGCGGGGGGCGTTCACGGGCTTTTGGGATTTTTTAGTGGGCTGTGTTTTCAGGGAGATCGGTAGTTTGCGGGGGGTGGGAGTTTGAGGGGTGGTTGGTATTCTGCAGATGCGATGAGAAGCGAAAAACAGACTGCAGCGGCCCGGATCAACGGGCGAAAGTCCCGCGGCCCGGTGACGCCGATGGGAAAAGATCGCATTCGTTCGAATGCACTGAAACATGGCCTGACGGCGCGCCTGACGCTGTGGCAGAACGAGGATGCGGAGCACTTCCAGAACCTGCTGCTGGCGCTGCTGGAGCAGTTTGCGCCGGCCAACGACGTGGAGTTTCTCTGTGTGGAAGAGATGGCGATGGCGAAGTGGCGGCAGCGGCGGATGATGAGCCTGGAGTCGGCGGCGGGCAACAAGCATCTGACCGATTTTACGGAGAAGGGTGGACAGGGAACGCTGGCGGCATTCACGGCGGCCCAACAAGCCGGCCAGTTACTGACGACGCTGCGGCAGCACGAGGGATCTTACTCCCGGGCGTACCTGCGGGCGTATCGTCACTTACGAAGCTTGCGAGAAGAGAGAAGCGAGGCTGAGCGGTGACGGCGACGGGCGAGAACGATGCGTCGTTTTGCGAAGGACTGACGCTGGTGGACCTGGCGCTGGCATTCGGCCTGGTGCTGGACAAGTGGCAACGAGCGATTCTGGATCCGGAGATTCGGCGCGGCATTCTGAACTGCTGCCGGAAGTGGGGCAAGTCAACGATGATCGCGCTGAAGGCGCTGCATTTCGCGTTGACGCGACCGGGGACGACGGTGCTGGTGGTGGCACCGTCGTCCCGGCAGAGCGAGGAGTTACTCGCAATTGCCGGGCGGATGATGCGGGATTCAAAGGTTCCGGGCACTTATGCGCAAGAGCGGATCACACTGCCGAACGGCTCGCGCATTCTGGCGCTGCCCAACCAGCCGCGGACGATTCGCGGATTCTCGCCCGAGTTACTGATTGTGGATGAGGCGGCGTATCTTCCGGAAGATATCTGGGATGCGGTGTTCCCGATGCTGAACGCGGCGGAGGGCGGAGGGTGGCTGTGGCTGATGTCGACGCCGGCGCAGCCGACGGGATTCTTCCACCGGCTATGGACGGACAAGAGCCCGAAGTGGACGCGGCTGAAGGTGACGGCGTACGATTGCCCGCGGATCTCGCCGGAGATCATTGCGGAGGCGAAGCGGTCGTTCTCGCCGGAGCGTTTCGCGCGGGAGTATCTGTGCGAGTTCGCACAGCCGGTGACGGCGGCGTTTCCTGAGGATATCGTGCGGGCCTGCGTGGACCCGAACATGCCGGAGTTCTTTTCGACGCCGGTGAAGTACCCGATGCCGGCGGCTCCGCAGAGGGCACGGCCGCACGCCTATGTGGGGGTGGATTTGGGGAAGTGCAGCGATCCGGCGGCGATTGCGATTGTGGAGTTTGCGAGTGAGCCGCGGCACACGGTGGATCCGGTGACGCGAGCGCCGTTGTTCAACTGCTGGCTGAGTTTGCGGTATTTGGAGAGCCCGCGGTTGGGGACGCCGTATCTGGAACTGGTGCCGCATGTGCAGGCGATGGCGCTGCGTCCGCGATTGCGGAAGCAATGCACGTTGCTGGTGGATGCGGGGGGACCGGGCGAGCCCGTGGTGGAGCTATTTCAGCAACCGCCGGTGATGACGCCGATGATTCCGGTGAAGATTACGACGGGAGGCGAGGCGCGACAGGCGAACGGAGTGCAACACGTCGCGAAGAAGGCGCTGATGGACCGGCTGGAGTATGTGCTGCGGATGCGGAAGCTGCGGATTGTGGCGGGTCCGGTGACGGAGCAATTGATTCGGGAGTTCACGTTGCTGAAGCGGGAGGTGACGGAGAGCGGCAATGTGACTTTCCCGACGGCTTCGGGGGAGCATGACGACCTGGTGATGGCGACGGCGATGGCGGTGTGGCGGGCGTGGGAGGTGCACGAGCGCTATCTGGCGAAGTCGGGCCCGGTGGCGATTGTGAGTGACACGGGGATGTTCCATGAGTATCGGCATCCGCTGTTTTCGGGGGATGGGCCGGCGTTGGCGAAGCGGATGTTGGAAGGGGGAGGATGGGATTGAGGGTGAGGTTGGATGTGGGGGCGTTTCCGAGGGTGCTCGCTATCGGATCGGGCTGGCGGGAATCGGGTGGGACCGGTTGGGAGACCGGTCCTACGGGAACTGCCAGAACGAAGAGGCGAACGTCGAAATGGGCATTGGCCTCTTCCTGGAATTCCGGGTCGTATTGAAGCAGGCATGACAGTCAGTGAGCGAATCACGATGGACCCGGCGATCTGCCATGGCCAACCCACAATCCGGGGGCCCCGCTATCCTGTCCAGACTTTGCTCGAACTGATGAGTGCAGGCATGACGATCGAGGACATCCTTAAGGACTACGAAGACCTCGAACGTGAAGATCTGCTGGCTGTTCTCGCCTACGCCGCTCGTCTGTCCCAAATCAAGCGGTTTTGACCGGGCTCAAATTCATGTCGATCAGCAGCTTCATGCTGCTGGGATCGGGACTTCCACTTCTTCTACGCGCCAGGCGGCATAGGCGAGAGCCTGACGCAGGTCGCGGGCTTCAAGGTAGGGGTAGGCGGCCAGAATCGCCGATGGATCGTGCCCGGAGGCGAGCAACCCAACCAACGTGCCGACCGTTACCCGGGTTCCCCGCACACAAGGTTTGACGCCCATCACTTCCGGGTTTCGCGTAATCCGGTCCAGTTCCATATCCTGATTCTAGTACTCTGACCGGATGATTGGTTGAAGATCCGTTTTCGGAGCTGAAGCGCCCATTTGGCTCCCGGTGGTAGCATCAAATTTGATGCGTATTCAGTGCGGGAGGTTTGCGTGCTCGATATCAGCAAGGACATTCATTCGCTCAGCGAGTTCAAACGCAACACGGGGGAGTTTCTGGAGTAGATGCGCGGGAGCGGGCACCCGGTGGTTTTGACGATCAACGGCAAAGCGGAACTTGTGGTTCAGGATGCGTTGTCCTATCAGAAGCTACTTGACCGCGTGGACGAACTTGAGTCGCTGGAGAGCATCGCGCGGGGGCTCCGAGACGTTGAGGCTGGCCGGGTGGCGCCGTTGGGGCAGTTCGAAGGAGAGTTCCGAGTGAAGCGTGGCCTACCAAGTCGTTCTCGCTGAGACGGCCAAGGCCGATGCGAACGAGATTTACGATTGGGTGCTTGAACGGGCTCCGAATCGCGGGCCCGCGTGGTTCGAGGAACTCGTTGACTGCCTGTACTCCCTTGAACAACTTCCAAACCGGTGCGCGTTGGCCCGTGAAGCGGCGGAGGCGAGGCGCGAAATCCGCTGCCTAAAATATAAATATCGCAATCTCTACGAAGTGCGGGAAGCTGCCAGATCCGATGACGACAGGACAGCACCGCTCGATTGACCCAATGCAACGTTGTGGAGGATACACCGTATTCCGTGAGTAGTGCAGGCGGTCACCATCCGGTCTGAGATTGATGATCCTGTTAACGGATCTTCGGAGAGTAATTTTGGCGATGGCCTAAGAGTGCCTCCACGATATCCTGGTGAAGTCGATTCGCACCCGCTGTGGAAAGATGATCACGATCCTGGAAAAATTGGCCAAGTTGCTCAGTCGAGACTAGAATTCCACCGTCTTGGGCCGCGAACCGCGGAGCTGCGTCGACAATGCTTACATTGCTGTTCTGGAAGGTCCTGACAGTCGCGGTCGACTGCTCGCGCGAATGTCGATCTTCGGATTCCTCAAAGAACGGCGGTCGCGCACCGCTTCGCCTACCCTCGCGAGTGGCGGATTCTGGCAGACGCGGTGGTTGAGTTACTATGATGACGCGGCGAGCGCTCAAGAGCAACTGATCCAGCGCGACTGCGAGACGGTGCGGGTCATCCGTAATTCGACGAGCCCCCCAGTTACAGGCGAGGACAACGTAGTCTGGCCTAACCTGGCGGATAAACGATTCGGAGTTGTTCCAAATGTTGCCAGATTCTCTTTCCGTGCCCGGAAGAGGATCGCCCCCAGCAACGCTGATGATGTTCAACCTGAGGTCAACGTCTTTGGCGATGCGGATCATGGTCTTTCCATACATCGATGCATTACTATCCCCCATTAGAACGATTGAGCCATTCTTGCCATGTTCGTTGAAGAGAAGTCCTCCATTTCCTACGCTGCTAGCCTCCGCATTGATGTAGTTGTGGTTTCGCAGCCAGGTTCCCGAGGCAACGAAAAGGACAACCGTACCACCCAACAGAGAAAACGTGAGTCGCCGATTCATCTGCCGACCTAAACACTGGCGTGCGGGCCGCTCAATTAGTGCAAAGCACAGGTACGTCGCGACAAAGGTTAAGCCCAGCTTGAGGCTCAGTCGTAGCGCAGAGGAATGAAGATATAGATGGTAGTCAACTAAAGAGAAAATCGGCCAGTGCAACAGATATAGAGAATAAGAGACTCTGCCGATAGCGACTATCGGACTCCACGAAAGAAATGTCCATGAAGCAGAAGCTGTGCCGGAACTCGCACTGAGGATGCAGATCGCACCCGCAACAGGAAAGATAGCTAGATACCCAGGGACCGCGAGGTTCTCATTAATCGCAACGAAAGACAATGCTAATATGGCGAGCCCAATGCTTGGGAGATACTTGCCTCGACTCACTTCATGTCCCGCGCCAATTGCGGGCAACATTGCTAACACACTTCCAGCCAGTAGTTCCCAAGCGCGGGGGGGTAATAGAAAAAAAGCAAGCTTGGGCACCCTTTCGGTGAGAACAATGCAAATGATAAGGCTCATACTGGTGATGATTAGTAAGCCTGAAACAGCGTAGACCGGTGTTCTCCTCAACAAAAGCCGCACAGTGACAGGGAAAAGCAGGTAAAATTGCTCCTCGACAGCCAGTGACCAATGATGAAGAAAGGGCTGAGAATCCTGAGACAGAACAAAGTAGTCTCCTTGGAACAGAAGCTTGATGTTTGTTGCTGATAGCGTCGCCGCCACCAAGTTTGCCCCCGTTGACGCTAGATCCTGAGGAGAATAGATTAGGAAGGAACCAGAAACCGTTATTGATGCGGCGAAAATAAAGGCAGGAAGCAAGCGAGCGATCCGGCGTTGGTAGAAACGTACGTAGCTGAAATGATCGTAGTCGCATTCGCGTAGAATCAAAGACGTTATCAAGTATCCGGAGATTACAAAGAAGACGTCGACTCCAACAAAACCACCAGGTAGCCACTCGCGTTTAAGGTGAAATACGAACACTGCCAGTACCGCGATTGCTCTGAGTCCATCAATCTCAGGGCGATAGTGGAGGGACATGTTCGCCTTCGCTGGTTTGCTAGGCATAAAAGGACATTGCGTATCGGAAGAAGTCATCTGTCCTTTAGCGTCGGGATTGGCTCGGTAGGGCGAACGCGGGCCAACCTTGATTAACTTGCCTGCGAAGCATCACTCTGTAGCTGAGTGCTTGAAGGCTGCGTCACAGGAGCCGGCCGACACTCATGAGATGTTCAAGTCTCGCTACGACCTAACCCGGGTTAGTGATGGTAAGTCGCCAAGTAAAGCCCCGTTTCGGTGTGCACCAAGCCAAGCCGAGTTTTACCTAGTGTTTGTGACCGCTTACTGCTTGTTTCCGTAATGGAACAACTTCCGGGCGCTCTGTCGGCGGAGCGTCTTCAGGTCCTGAATTCGGTGCTTGCCTAGCGGCCGTTGGATGAGGTCATCGATGTGAAGAGCAGTTTCAGCGGCGGTGAGCGAGTTCCCAGTGGGGGGCGACGGCCTGGTAGGTGGCGGCGATGCCGGCTTCGAGGGGGATTGCGGGTTTCCAACCGAGTGCGGTGAGGCGGCTGACGTCGAGGAGTTTGCGGGGGGTGCCGTCGGGTTTCGAAGGGTCAAATTCGATCCGGCCGGTGTAGCCGGTGACGCGGGCGACGAGGGTGGCGAGTTCGGCGATGGTGAGGTCGACGCCGGTGCCCACGTTGAGGAGTTCCGGCTGATGGTATTGGTCCATGACGAAGCAGGCGGCGGAGGCGAGGTCGTCGACGTGGAGGAATTCGCGGCGGGGGGTGCCGGTGCCCCAGAGGGTGACCTGAGGGAGCCCCGAGATTCTGGCTTCGTGAAAGCGGCGGAGGAGGGCGGGGAGGACGTGGGAGGTTTCAAGATCAAAGTTGTCCTCAGTGCCGTAGAGATTGGTGGGCATGAGGCTGACGGCGGAGAAGCCGTACTGTTTCCGGTAGGCTTCGACCATTTTGAGGCCGGCGATCTTGGCGATGGCGTAGGGTTCGTTGGTGGGTTCCAGGGGGCCGGTGAGGAGGTGCTCTTCTTTCATCGGTTGGGGGGCGAATTTGGGGTAAATGCAAGAGGAGCCGAGGAAGAGGAGTTTGCGGGTGCCGTGGCGGTAGGCGGCGTCGATGACGTTGGTTTGGATAACGAGGTTGTCGTAGAGGAACGTGGCCGGCTGGGTGGAGTTGGCCATGATGCCGCCGACTTTGGCGGCGGCGAGGAAGACGTATTCGGGCCGGTGCCGGGCGAACCAAGCGCTGACGGCGGACTGATGACGGAGGTCGAGTTCGGCGCGGGAGGTGAGGAGGAGGTTGCGGCAGCCGGCCTGCCGCAGACGGCGGACGATGGCGGAACCGGCGAGTCCGCGATGACCGGCGACGAAGATGGCGGCGTCGGGAGTGAGCAACTGGAAGGGCCCCTGCCCTTCAGGCAGTATGCCCTCAGGGGTGGGCAGTTCAGGCATGCGCCGCGCCCCGCGAGGGAACCAGGTGGCCGGCGCGCAACAGCGTTTGTTCCTGACGGGCCAATTCGAGATCGCCATCGACCATTGCGCGAACAAGTTCTTCGAAGGAGATTTCCGGGGCCCAGCCGAGGATGCGGCGGGCCTTGGCGGCATCGCCTTGCAGATAGTCCACTTCGGTGGGGCGGAAGTAACGAGGATCGACTTCGACGTGCCGGGTCCAATCGAGGCCGGCGTAGCCACCGGCGAGATGGAGAAACTCGCGGACGGAGTAGCTTTGGCCGGTAGCGACGACGTAATCGTCGGGTGTGTCCTGCTGGAGCATGAGCCACATGGCGCGGACATAGTCCGCAGCGTGGCCCCAATCGCGGCGGGCGTCGAGATTGCCGAGATAGAGTTTGTCCTGCATGCCGAGTTTGATGCGGCCGAGCGCGCGGGTGATCTTGCGGGTGACAAAGGTTTCGCCGCGGCGGGGAGACTCGTGATTGAAGAGGATGCCGTTGCAGATGAAGAGGCCATGGGCCTCGCGGAAGTTCACGCCATACCAGTGGGCGGCGACTTTGCTGACGGCATAGGGGCTGCGGGGGTAAAACGGGGTGGCTTCGGACTGGGGCGGGGGGGTGGCACCGAACATTTCGGAGGAGCCGGCCTGATAGAGCTTCGGTGATTTACCGGAGTGCCCGGCGTATTGGCGAAAGGCTTCGAGCAAGCGAAGGGCACCGGTGGCAACGACGTCGGCGGTGTATTCAGCTTGCTCAAAGCTGACGCGCACGTGGGATTGAGCAGCGAGATTGTAGACCTCGTCCGGCTGAATCTGCTCGAGCAGTTGGCTGAGGCGCGCGGCGTTGGCCAAGTCACCATAGTGCAGGTGAAGTTGGCGGCTGCTGGCGTGAGGGTCGGCGTAGATATGATCGAGGCGGTCCGTATTGAAGCTGGAAGAGCGGCGGATGATGCCGTGGACCTGGTAGCCCTTTTGGATGAGAAATTCGGCGAGGTAGGAGCCGTCCTGGCCGGTGATGCCGGAGATGAGAGCGGTTTTCATGATAGTTCTCCGACTGGTTGCTGGGATCTGAGTTCGGGCTTTGTGGGAACGCCGAGGATGGCGCAGACACGGGCGACACCAATGCGGCGTTCGTAGTGTTGATCGAAGGCGAGGCGAGCCCGCTCCCCGGCGCGGCGAATTCTGGAGCGGTCCTGGAGGAGGGTTTCGAGTAAGTGGACAAGCGCGGTGACGTCCCCGGAGTCGACGCGCCAGCCGCATTCATGGCGCTGAATGATCTGCGCGGGAGTGGCGGCGGCGGGGCCGACGTAGAGGATTCCGCGGCCGGCGGCCATGATGCCGTAGGTTTTGCTGGGGACGACGGCACCGCAGGTTTGGGGCAATTGAGTGACGAGGCCGATATGGCCTTCGCCGAGGCTGCGGCCGAGGTCGGCCCGTTGGGCGTAGCCGGGGAAGGACGCATTGGGGATGGCTTCGCGGCGACAGTACTCCTCGAGCCAGGCTTTCTTTGAGCCACCGCCGGCAAAGACGAAGCGGATATCGGAGTTCCCTTGGAGGGCTTTCATGGCTCCGGCAATCGTTTCGACATCGTGCGCCAGGCCGAAGTTGCCCGAATAGTGGACGACCAAAGGACCTTCGGGAAACGAAATGGGCACAATTTCCGAGCCATCGGCCCAATTGTGGGCGATGTGGATCCAGTGCCCGGGAATGCCTCGCGCGACGAGGCGGGCCTTCATATCCTCGCCCAAGGCGACGACGCCATCGGCACGACGCCGTGACCAGTCGGCGGTGGCGCCGACCAGCCAGGCGAGTGAACCGGGCCGCATGACGCCGAGATCCAGGGCGATATCGGGATACATATCCATTTCCCAGATGTAGTGACGGCTACCGCGAGTCAGCTTGAGAGCGGCTCCCAGGAGGCAGAGCAGCGGGGGCGTGGTGAGCGTGACGACGACATCGGCCCGCTCGGACCGGAACGCTTTCCAGATGGCGCTCATGAGAAACGAAGCATAGGAAGAGATCCGCTGGAGCTTACTCCGCGAGAAGGCCGCGGGACCACAGCGGAGTATGCGGACCGGCGGCGCCGGGCTCTCATCGACGGCGCCATAGTCGGGTCGCCCGCAGAGAACGGTAACTTCGGCGCCTTTTGCCGAGAGGCTGCGGGCCACGTCAGTGAGTAACTGCGCGGTCGCGGCCGAATCTGGCCAGAAGAACTGATTGATGAGGAGAAGCTTCATGAGCAACCGGAAAGGAGGGTGCTAGATATGGCCCTAACGAAGTCGTTCCGTTCGGTGTTGGCCACCGCTGGGTCCGAGGCGTGCTGATGAGTGGAGGCTACGTCGGGGTAGAGGGTTTGGTAGAGGATGAGAATCGGTTGGGGGTTGCATCGAGTGACGGGAAACAACATCTTCTTACCGCTGAGCACTCAGGGTTCTCATTCTTTCGTCAGCCGCGCGGAGCGGAGCGACTAAGTGGGACCGATGCCAATCTACATAATGCTTTATGCCATCCGAAAACCTTGTTAGGGGCTCGTACCCAAGAAGTGACTGAGCTTTTGAAATATCAGCACACGTTTGAGGAACGTCGCCGGATTGTTCAGGGAGAAACTCTAGTTTCGCCTTGATGCCTAGTGATGTCTCGATCGCGCGAACGGTCTCCATCAAGGTAACTGGGCGCCCATTCCCTAGGTTCACGGCTTCGTAGCAAAATGACTGACACTGCATGGCAGCAATGATCCCGTTTACAATGTCTTCCACAAAAGTGTAGTCTCTCGTGGTGGAGCCATCGCCGAAGAGCTTGATCGGTCGATTGGTCAGGATGAGATCGACAAATTTCCGAATGGCAAGATCCGGGCGTTGTCGCGGGCCGTAAACGGTAAAGAGTCGCAGGGCGATGAACCGAATACCGTACAAGTGAGAGTAGACCCGACCTAGAATTTCGCCGTTGATTTTGCTACCTGCATAAGGGCTAACGGGAAGAAGCATGTGGTCACTTTCGGACCACGGAGTGTTCGCGTTGACGCCGTAAACACTGCTTGAGGAGGCAAAGACGAATTGACGAACGCGTCGCCTTCGAGCGTACTCCAAGAGATTTTGGGTTCCAGTGACGTTGACTTGTTGATATCCAACGGGATCGGATATGGAGGGCTGAACACCCGCCTTGGCCGCCAAGTGTACGATGCAGTCGTAAGGTTCGGCAAGACGTTCTAAGGCGGTGGGGTCGCAGATATCGGCCTCGATGAGGCGAAAAGTCGGGAACAAGGAGGCAGCCAAAAGGTTCGAGCGTTTTGCGGCGGGAGAATAGAACGGGTCGAAGCTGTCAAGAACGGTAACACTTGCTCCGCGACGAAGTAATGACTCCACCAATTGGCTACCGATGAAACCGGCGCCGCCGGTAACAAGACAGTTCAGCATGGTAGTGGCGCTCTCATCTTTGAAGCTCTAGATGATCGGTTTCGGAATCCGAAGCGGAGGTTTGTCATTGCATTGAACGGATACTGCGGACGCGGTACAATCTTGCGGGGTTCCCTACATGAATCTCATAGGCTGGAATGTCCGAGGAAACAACGCTGCCCGCCGCTGCCACACCATATTCGCCAATCGTCACGCCTGGACAAAGCATCGATTTGGCACCCACCCAAGAGCCGTCTCGAAGAGTGATCGGTTTCACGACGAGACCGAAAGCCGGATCGGACCAATCGTGGTTACCCGTACACAAGTAAGCGCCTTGGGAGAGGCAGACATGGTTTCCGATAGTAACTGGAGTGAGATTATCGATCCAGACATCTTCGCCGATCCAAGAACTATTTCCCACGGAGAGCAGCCACGGGTACTTTACGCGGACACCGGGCTTGATGACCACTCCAGCTCCGACGGAGGCGCCGAATAGCCGAAGCAAGACCCGGCGCACGGCGGATATCGGATTCAGGGTGCACGAGAACAACGGCGCACCGACAAAAAACCACATGGTACGGACCAGAAACGAACGACCTGGGTTGTACCATGAGTTGTCGAAACGCGATAGATCTACCACGCTCAACGGCTTCCAACTACCTCGACACTTGAGGGAATCGGCCCGCCAAGGAGCCAGTCATACACGTCAGCAATTTGCTTTCCGATCACTTCCCAGGAGTACCGGTGCGCAACCAACTTCGCACCGCGCGTGCCCATCGCAGCGAGTTCGCGATTCCCAAGGGGCAGGATCGATCTAAGATCTCTTTCCAGTGCTGAGGAAGTTGGCTCGCTGACCCATCCACATCCCTCGGTCGCTACTTCCGGGAATTTGCATCCCACAGTGATTAGCACCGGGGTCCCAACGCCCAGCGCCTCAAGAACGGCCATGCTGAAGCCCTCCGAGTGCGATGGAAGGATGAATATCTCCGCAGCTGCCAGCGCACCCCACTTCAGATCCCCCGTTAATAGACCGGTAAATGAAACCCGATTATCTATGAGCAATTCGCGGGCTTGGTGCTCGAGGGCCTGGCGGGTTCCGACAAAATCGGGACCAGCCACCACTACGTGCCAGTCGGGGAACTGCTTGGAAATCCGAGCCCACGCATCGAGAAATTGGTCCATGCCCTTCTTGGGGTGCAAACGGCTCAAGAAGAGCATCAACCGTTTCCCGGAAAGGTCAGGAAACTCCCGGAGAAAACGAGTGGCATCAACTCCTGCCGGAATCGTCACTCCATTCGGAATAATTCCCATGGGCGCGCCAAGACCAAACTGCCGGTAGTCTTCCATCTCGCTTGTCGTTAGCGCTCGAAGGAATGCCGCTTGATTGAGGTTCGGCCTTTCAACCAGACTCGAATAGAGCGCCTTCTTCCAGCGTTTGTGCTGCAGCGCCCACGGTTCGAGCATCCCGTGCGCCGAGACTACGTAGGGTGTGGAACGATTGCGCGAGAGCAATCCAACAGAGGCGCAATGTCGCTCCCAGACTCCATGAATATGTATGATTTCTGCATTTACCCCCAGTTGCCGAATTTGCTCATAAACCTGCCAATCCGCGATGGGGCGAATACCTTTATACTCGAGTCTTCGAATCTCAACTCCATCCAATGTTCCATGTACCTCCTCCGCGCGGGCAACGCCGACCAGGGTAGCTGAATACCGATCATCGCGGGCACTGGAGATCGCCAAGGCTGGTACCGACGAACTCATCCCGCCGTATCGGGCGTCCAAGTGGCAGAGGACATTCAGCGCTGTTTTCGTTGTTGGCAAGCTTGAATTGAGCCTAGCTGTTTCGCGAGTTCACAGGATGAGACACTAGCGATCAAGGGCATCCTCGATCCCGCAGAGACTGCGGACGCCCAGGCCGAAAGTGCTCGGCTCGAACTCCGTAGCTTTCATACGAGAGTTTTGCGCCCAGATCGCCTTGGTCTCCTGGTCTAGCTGGTCGAAACGAAGCAGCGTGTCTACGATTTCGGATTGTTTGGTGGGATCAAACAGTAGACCATTCCACCCGTGGTGAACGAGCTCTGGAACGCAACCGCACCGATTGCTCGCCAAAACGGGGATTCCACAGGCTAACGCTTCGTTGACCACGAGACCCCACGGTTCGCGAGTGCTGGGCAACAGCAGCGCCTCAGAAAACGAAAAGTACCGTACCAGCCCCTCGTCAATTTGGGAACCGACGAACCTAACATAGTTCTCGAGACTCAACTCTGAAACCAGTCCCTTCAACTGCTCCTCAAGGGGGCCGGCTCCGACGAGAGCCAAGACCATCCGTCCACCCCGTCGGCGATATTCAGAAAATGCCCTGAGACTCAGCGCGAGATTCTTTTCGGGGGCAAATCGACCTACGTACACCAAATAAGGTTCGTTATGAAACGGATGAGCACTCGGTTTCAGTTCTTTCGACATCACCCGGAAGCGTTCATTGTCGACGACGTTATATCCAAACGAGATATGTCTGGCGGGAATCCCCAGAATTCGCGCATAAGCAGCCGCCTTCGTGCCACCAACAAGGGCCGCATCAAAGAAGCTTCTCACAAGTACTCTCTTAAGTGCCTCAATGATGGGCCGCCGTACGTGGTCGTCCTGGTTTGATTCACTCATCAAGACGTTGCAACAGCCACTCAAGCGTCCAAATAAGGCGGCGACGAGCGCGGGAAACGTCGCGTAACCCGGCACGAAGAGGTGTGTTGGCCTTGCGATCATGAGACGCCGCACAAGACGCCATGCATGTGTTACTGGCCATTCGTCTTCAAATGGAACGGTGGATAAAGTCTCAATCTTGACCTCGCCGGAAGCTCGATGCCACGAATACAATCGCTGCGAAGCCGCCAACTGAATTGCGAGCAACGGTACATTCTCGTTCGCAGTTCGCAAGCGAGCCATATGATAGGGGCCGACGTTGTTGAAAAAGATTACTACCTTCATGCTCTATGGCCAACAGATGGAGAGTCGTGCGAATCTGGAAACTACTACAATCCACCTCGGAAGAGACTGTCATGTTGACGCAGTAAGGAAGTCCAAACTAAAAAGGAGCAAAAGCGATCTTCAACTTAGTGCAAGGTATGTGCGGAGTACCTAAACTCGCACTATAGTTGGTCGGCGCTAGAGTTAAGTCTGGTAATGGATCCCAACCCATAAGCAAAGTAATGGAAGAGTTCAATGTATTCGTCCCGCAACGCGCCCCATGAGAAATGCTGCTCGACGTACTGGCGCCTCTCGCAAGTCTGGTCTGAAATCTTCCCCTTCATTGCCGCGACGATTGCTGTTGAGAGGCTCCCTTTGATGGTTAGATCTGCAAAGTGGCCGTAGCGGCCCAATACGAACTGTGTAACTGGGTGATCGTGGGCAATTACAGGGAGCCCATGACTAAGCGCTTCCAAGTAGACTCGTCCGAACCCTTCACGAAGGGATGCAAGTACGAAGAGATCAGCAGTTTTGTAGTAGTTCGACACCTCAGAGTGCGAAACCGATCTCATGACGTAACTGTCGGAACCGAGCAAGGAGTCTGCCAGATCTCTAATCTGGCTCGAGGTCTCATCAATGTGTCCAATTAACACAAGAAATGGCCGGTTCTCAAGCGCGGCCACCTCGCGGACCACGTAATCCATTCGCTTATGGCACGCCGAAATCCACCCGACGCTTAAGACTATGAAACGATCAACTGGCAGGCCGAGCGCCTGGCGTCCTAAAGCACGAGGCAGGCTGCTATCGTCCTTGTCAACTGTAAAGCCGTATGGTACCATCCGCTGTTTCCACGCCGGCTCTCCGGCCAACTCCGCCATCGCGGAGTAGTAGGGTGCCACTTGATGCACTCCGTCGAAGCGAGTGAACGGTGGTGAGCAGGGGCCCCCATTCGAGAACAGTAGTGTCGCTCTAAACCTGATGAATCGTCGAAACAGAGCGAGGGCAAATAAAAGGTTACCGTCACTTGAATACACCACGTCCGGATCGCCACGAATTATCAAGTAAAGCACGTGAATGCTGGACGTCCATTGATGAACTGTATGTGGAGTCCGGCGAAGCATTGCGCCTAGCATACGGGCGATGGTGGAATCGATGGGAACTGAACGCAGAGTTATCTCTCTGCCCTTGCTCTCCCCGCGACCCTTTGCCAACGTGATCGCCACGCGGGGATCCAATTTTAGATTGTCATATGCCTCTCGAAAGAACGACTCGATCCCTCGATTAACAATCCCAAGGGTGCAGCAGCAAAATAGAATATCGAGCGGACGCGCACCGCTGCCCGCGCTACGCGGGCCATCGACCGAATCGGGGTAAACTCGCCTAGCGCGCATGCGACCTTTTCATTGGTAAGAGCCATAGCCAAGTCATCGGTACCGGGCGCCATTCACTGACGGCCCAGTCAAGGTAGCGGGGCGGTAGCACTTCCAGCAGGCGCGTATATACTGTCGAGAATGGAAATTCCCGACCTGCTCGCGGTTGCTGCCGGATAATGTGACATTCGTGAGTAGCGGCGAACCTCGCGCAAAGGTCATCTGTAACGCCAGGCACCATGAAATCATGTGTCTCAACCAGGATGCGCGCATTTTCCAGCTTTGGGACTAGAGCAGGATCGAGTAGAATGCCTTCGTAGCCCTCTGTGTCGCAGATAATTGTAGGGTCAATAACCTCATCCAGTACTTGAGTGAGGTCAACAGGCTCACATCTCCCTCGTATTGAAATCCGATCAGCGCAGTCATTGAGACTAGACATTAAGGATAACGCATTACGACCATCGATATTTTCCTCGAACGCGACGACCTTAGTCCCTTTGCATCGGACTGCGATTCCCACGGCGTAGTAACCTTCTGCGGCTCCGATGTCAACAATTAGATCGGGCGAGGCTTCAATCATGGCGTCAATGACGCCATGTAGCTCCTTTTCGTAGAGGCCGAGTAGTTTTGGTATATATGCGCTACCCACCGAATAGGATACATACCGTACTCCGCGAAACGGACCACTAATCACAGTCTGGGAAGTTCGCCGTTGAACTAGCCGGGTTAGATACCCGATAGGCCTGAACCTGGCCGGAATGAGGGTTCGAAGTACGTCTCCGATCTTCATTCAGTACCTGCGCTTTGCTTCGAAGTCTGCGAATACGTCGCGATACGGGCGCCTAATGACGACACACATTGTGAAATGGAGGATGACGAGAGCGCCTCGCATAACGACTGTTGCGTGTCGAGGGAAATGGGCTGTGGTTCGGTTCCCGCCAGCCAAGTGTGGCGAAACCGATCCAAGAGATTGTGAGGGCCCATGTGCAAGAAGCGTTGGATCAAGCGAATGGGCGGGCGCCGAAGGTGGTCAAGCTGGTGTACTTCAGCAAATGGTTCGCCTTCCTTCCACTTGAGCAGGCCCGGTGCGTTACATGGCCGCAGAAACTTCGTCCAGTCCGCTTCCGACCAATGATGCAATTCCGGCTTGCTCCAGTGTAGCCGATTGACAGAGTCACCCATCATAGCGGCCCGGAGTAAGCACCGACGCGCGAGTTGCGTTGGGTCTCGGTGAGGATAGTGAAGAATTGGTATGCGGCAACGCGCAAGATACCCTGCATTATAGGGAAAGGAAACCGAAGCCGGCCAGCACATTGTGTCACGGTACATGCATAATCTTGGCTCTGAATAATGACTGATGGTATAGTGACGACGCCGAAGTCGAATCTGCTTGCGCCTCTCAAGGTTACATGCATTCTCATCAAGCAGAGGGACCGCTTCGCTGTCTAGAAGTTCAAAATTGTAATACTGATGGTAAGCGATGGTTTCTCCCCGGCTAAGCCGCTCCTGGATAAAACTGCGGGGAGACAAAAGGTGGAATTCGTCGGCGTCAACTCTTGCAAACCAGTCTCCGTTGCGCAACTTTCGTCTAGCGATTTCGAAAAGATAGCCCCTCACCGTCTTTTCCGAGAAGAATACCGCGCTCTTCTTGATCGGAACAACACGTCGCTCCGCGGCAGCTCGGCTTAGCACTCGCTCCCATGTATCATCTAAGCTCCCGGTGTCAAAAATATATATTTCATCAGCCCAGGTTAGGAGAGAGTCAAGGCATTGATCTATAATGTCCGATTCGTCTCGAACCGGCAAAAGAGCTACAAATTTCATCGGCATCGAATCTCTTCTTTTGTGGCGGTACGTCCCCGCCTTGGCATCGCAAACCACAGCCAGTAAGTTGACCAGTCAACCGGATGCCTGTCCTTCAAGCATTGAGGAAGGCCACGGGCAACCGTCAGGGGCCAGGACATAATAATCCCGAGAGACTCCCTTGACGGTCGCACGACACTGGCGACATACCGAAGCGCTCGGAACAAGGTCACCGGGACGACATAAGGCAGTGGACAACGCAGCCAAGCGCTCCAAATCTGGTTTCTTGAATTTAGAAATTGATTGCGAAGTTCATTACGATTGGACTGTGAAACACGATGATGCACAACGAGTGAAGGCTCGTACCAAACTGCTTTTCCTAGGCTGTAGCACTGCAAAGCGTAGTCTGGCTCTTCGTACATGTGTTCAAACATCAAGGGAAAGCCTCGCGAGTCGGAGAAGACAGACATGCGCATGGCGGCTGCGCAATTCGCATAAGTCGAAACGTATCGGCCGCGAGATGGCGTTGCAAGTGATGCTTTTCTATCGTGACGTAACTCATGGCAAGCTATTACTGCAGCCTCGGGATGTTCTTCAAAACACGCGACAAGCGTCTTTAGGAAGGCAGCATCGCAGGGTGCGCTGTCGTCGTCTAGAAGTAAAGAGTACGTAGATGTGCATCCACGCAGCATCGCGTCTCTGGATGCTGTTGACCCTCTGCCATGCTCATTGCTATACAGCGTTACCTCAGGATAAAGCAGTCTCAACTGCTCTACTGTGTCATCTGTACAGTTATCAGCCGTGACGATGATGTCTTTGGGCGCAGGGTCCAGAGCTCTAAGGATTTCTAAGGTCCGCAGTAATTCGTCCCGTCGATTGCACGTCGTTATCAAGATCGCAACCGCTTCGCGATGTGGGTTCGGCCTCATAGCGTCCGAAGCGCAGTAACGAGCTGGAGTCCATATTGGTCCCACGTGTAGTGACGAGCCGTATTGATTGCCGCTGATGCCATGCGTTGCCTGAGCGTGCGGTCCGTGGTGAGCCGCTCGATCGCATCTGCCAATGCCGCGGTATTTCGCTCTGGTACAACCAAGCCTTCTATTTCATTCGTGACAACTGAACCCGACGAAAACGTGGTGATGACGGGAATTTCGGCTGCCATTGCTTCAAAAATGGATTCGGCAGACCCCTCCGCAACTGATGGCAGCACCACAATATCGACGGCCGACAACAGTTTGGAGACTTCGCCCCTAGGGAGTCTGCCCAAAAAAATGACACCTGAACCATGGGCTTTTGTCTCCACTGATTTGGAGACAGAGCCCGCAACAATAAACTCCAAACCCATCCGACGCTTCGTAAGGAGTCTAGACGCCTCGACAAAGTACTGTATCCCTTTCCTGAGGTTCGCGGTACCCAGAAAAAGAATGGTTCCCGGTTTCGGACGATTTGGAATTTGCAAGAGCAATGGAGAAACACCATAGGGGACAATCCTGCAACAGGTTGGGTCAACATCCCAGTTGGCGACCAAATCATTCACGACGAACTGGGACGGACACACGAATCGCATTCCCCTCCCACTTATCAGCGCCCGAGTACAATCTATCCTCCTTGCGACAGCGCTGGGATCCTCCCGAGGTTCCCAGTCCGCAAAGCGTTTGCGCTCCTCGTCGACGATCTTGTCGGCGCTCAAGGCGATATAGACCTCGCAGACAGGAACTACGCCATGATCGTTGCATTCGGTCAAGATTGGCCCGGCCTCAGTGAGCATTGAATAGAGATGAGTAGATGCACCAAAGGTCAGTTCTCGAGCGACCCGGGAGAACGTCTCGCTTCCGTATCGCATGGCATCCCTCGGTACCCCTACTGTATTTGCAGACATGGCTTGTCTGACATTCGCCAGTAACCAACTCCAGTCTAGAGTCGTTGTGCGTTCAAGGATCGAGTGAGGTACTTTGCGGTTTGAGAGCCTAGTGGCTGGAGCCGAGATTAGTGGCAGATGTTTTGCAAAGTTCGAGAATCTGCCTAAGCCAGTGTTCCCAGCGAGATCGGTGATCAGCGTAGACAGACAGTCATACTGATGCAAAAGGAGCGGCACCGCGTAATTTCTGCGCGCGCCCGTTTGAACTACGGCCACTTTCATTTTAAGCGCTCGAGTTGGCTGACCGCAAATGCGGGAGTGATGAGCTTTTGTGAAGAATCTTGCCGTTGTGAACCGAACGGGCGGATACGAGTTTGAAGACGGCGTAAGGAACAAGGAGGAAGTAGCATGCCGGAACGAACATCGCTCCAATTCCTTGCGCCACTAACCAGTGACTGACGCATATTAGCCCCACGTATTGAGTCGAGGCCAGATGGTTATGGCGCGCCTCACTGAGCTCGAAGACATATCTGACAAATCGTGCAAAGGCAAACCATACCAGTGGGCAAAGCAATCCTACCTGCTCAAAAGTATTTGCCACTCCACCTGGCGAATAGCCTCTTGTAAGCGACCAACCAAGAAGGCCGGCGATCTCATTCTCCCAAGTCGACTCGAAAAGCCCCTGCTGCAGCGCCGGCTTGGTGGCCCAGATCTGGCGCGGTATCCAGTGTACTAAAAGCGTTAAGTAGCCCGTCCCGTATTGGTAATCGCGTAATTCCCATATCGTTGCGATGGATCCACAATGGAAGAGATACTCGTTGTCGCCAAATTTCTGCGCTTTTCCGAAAACGGACTGCTGGATGTCTAGTGAAGAAATACCCTGAATCCAGCCTTTGACCATGTCCGCCGTGGTCCAGGAGTCCGATGCCTCGGGCGAATAGATATACTGTCGAACGGATAAGAAAGCTGTCATTAACAATCCCGCGGAGACAAGGCTGCCAAAGATGACAGAGCGACTCGGCGTGCGGCCGGACGTCAAATACGGCAGATAAGTGATAATGATTATCAGCGGAAGAAGTGGCCCCCGTCGTGCATTGATGATGTGGTGCCACATGAGTGTGAGGATCAGAAAACCGAGTATCCATGAGAGGGAAAGACGCTTTAATTTTGAGAACTGGGGTCGAGCGATGATGCACAAGGCCATCCCAGGATAGCCTACGTAGAACATAAGGTACCAGTAGTTGGACGTATTCTGAAAATCAAGATCGCTTTGGCCAAAAAAGCTGTATTGGCCAACGATAGCAATAAGAAGAAGAATGGCGCCGGAATTCCAGAGATCCGTTGGCTGATAGGTCCAAGTCGGCGGTTTTACGGGCCGCGGCGGAGAGAGGTGCCAACCCGCAAGTAGCCCCAAAAGCGAGAGCAGAGCCATCAATTGTCCCAAGGCCAAGGCGCTGTCCGGGAGGTACTCGCTCAGCGTTGTGGCGACCTGATATGCCATGAGTCCATAGAAATACAACCACATGGCAGAGGCAATGAAGGGGAAATGAAGGATTTTTCTTGCGTTCAATGCTGAGTGGAGGAGTTGGGCAAGACACAACACGACGGTGAAGAGCCAAAGGAACCAGAATTGAAAGGATGCTGTCAAGATGCGGTCAACAAGTGACTATGCGAGAAGTTCATGGGCTGCGTTTGGCCGTACGCGGTTACTGTGGCAGCCCATTGGGCTGCTAGGTAATGGATGAGGCACTGGATCTAATGAAGGATTCGGTGGCGTACTGCCTGATTTCTCGGAGAGTAGCCATCGTAAAACCAGATTGGTCTTGAATTGTTATTCCTGTTGTGGTTCTCAAGTAGTTGGATGTTAGTGCGAGAGCGAAAAGATTGCTGAGGAGGAGTGCGCAGCAGATTCCTGAAAGCCCGTAGGTTCGCCCGAGTGGTATTCCGAATAGAACAAAGCTTACGATCGCCGCAGATTCCGCTATGACTCCGAGGCGGCCGTCGCCCATCCCGCAAATCGCACGCGTGATGATTTGGCGCAGGGCAAGAGGTGCGTAGGCAATAATCAGAATGATGCACGGTACGATTGCGGATCTAAAGTCTTGCCCGAAAACATTGGGCACTAGCCAGGGCGCTGCCAAAATCAAGGGCATTGAGCACAAAATGATTGTTAGCATGGATGCCCGTATAGTCCTTCCGAGGAAATAGTGTTGCTCAGCACTTTTGTCATGTCGGGCCATTTTGGGTAATACGATGATCTGGACGGTGCTCGTGATGATACCGAGTGCAGATCCAGAATATGTGAGAGCCACTGCATACAGACCCGCCGTGGAGTTGTCCCAAAGGCTGAACACAATGGCGCGGTCTATTCGTGCGGCTAGCAACACTAATAGGGTCGTGGCATGAAATCGAAGACCTCGTGTCAGGAGAGCTCTCGCTTCGGTAAAGGACACGGTTCCACCAAAGTGGGATCGTGATAGCCAAAGTCTCAATGCGGCGGAGGCGAGGAGCCCTAAGATATTTGCAGATAGAACAGTTTCGACCTGGATGTTGTCAATGGACCAAAGAATGAAGAGGCTAGCTGCGTAGACCAGTGGCATCGTCAATCTCGAGAGGTTGTAGCGATTAAAGTCAAGGTTTCCTTGATCGACCGCCATTAGTGTTGTCGCCACATAGTGAAGAGGCACAAAACAAAGTGTGTATAAGAATGCAGTGCTGCTCCGGAGCGAACTGTGGTTATCTAGAAAAAGTGGAATGAGGAAAAAGGCACCAATCGTAGCGACGAGTGCGAGGGATAGGGCGCATACGGCGGCGGTTTTAGCGGTGTTCCGATGTGTATTGTGCTGACTAAACTGGCAAACGACGGCCTCAGGAAGCCCACAGATTCCCAACGCGGCCAGGAGTTCGGGCCAGAATAAGATCTGAGCGAGGATTCCTCGACCCTCCGGGTGCAGTAGCTTCGCCACGAGCGCGCCAGTGAAAATGGCACAACCGAACGTTAGGCAGGTTGTCAGAAACGTTGAGAGCAATGAATCTATTTGCGGTTTTGCCATTGATCGATTGAAACGTATTGCCGGCGACGCTGGATTGGCGACAGCGTCGGCCTACGGTTCTCACGTCGGGCCCCCCTTTGCTACGCTGGAGCGTTGGGTGCGCGTGCTTCGAGCGTAATGGAGAATCCCGGCCTGGAGGTTAGGGCTGTCGCAGCTTTGTCGAGAAGCGGTGGGAGGATTCTTAGAGGTAGCACAAGGGCCCATCCGACGAGGGGATGAATGCGGTTCAGATGGCGTAGCCAGGTCGTTATGGTTTGACTGAGTATTCCGCTGCAGGAGCTTATAGATAGGACTTCTAAATTGGCCGACGCACAGAGAGTGCGTAAGCGAAGTTCATCATATCCTCGACGCACGTGACCTCCGTCCTCGATTGGTACAACACCTTCGTCTTCTTTAGTCATCGGTGGACAGTTGAGGTTGGGTGTCGTTAGGAGTAGACGGCCGCCTGGCTTTAAGCACTTGGCGATATCGTTGATTAGTTTTTGATCGTCGAGTATGTGTTCGATATTTTCGCAGCAGATCGCAATGTCAAATCGGTGGGCCAATTCCGGGAATTGGTCGAGACGACGTACGTCACAGATCTTGAAGGTCGCGCTTGGAGCTGAACACATTGCTGCACGTGTTGAGGCAACACGCTGGTTTCTCTCGTCCCAACTCAATCCAACGGCCCTGTAGCCACGTTTTGCCATACCGATTGTAAATGCGCCTGAGCCACAACCAATGTCTATAAGGTCGGTTGACTGCGATCCCTCCTGTGGTATGCTCCTGCAGAGCCAGAGCCAGCGGTCCAACACTAGTGTGTCGCCGTGGACAAGAGTTGCTGGGAATCCGAACAATTTAACGAGTAGTGAGTTCATTGAATTGCTTTCCTGAGGAAAGTGGTTGTGGGGTGGGTCGGTGTCGCAAGACGTTGGCTGCGGAATCTAGGACTGGGGAAGCACTGAGACGTCTTGACGAGTGCTTGTCCGCGATTGGATCATTGAGAGTAGGAGAAAAGTGTGTCAACTATACGCGAGCGGCCCGTCGAATGTGTCGGAAATACTTAGGGTTATGGCAATCTGGCTAGCAGCAGGAGTTCGCTACCGATGAGGGGTCCATTATGGTCTGCTTGATCCGAGATTGCGTTGAGGTCGTAGGGGTTACTGTATACTCGACTTTCAAATCCGTGACTATCGGAGATGTATCGCAATGACCTGGCTGTGAGCATAAGCGGATGGACTTTACCCCATAGGCGATCATAATTAGGAAAACTCTCGGCGTCTGGATCGCCATTCGGAACTACGACGATAGCTAGGCCTCTGGGCTTCAGTAGCTGCCGAGCTGCGTTCCAGAAGGTGGATGGGTCGGTCATGTGTTCGATGACGTGGGCAGAGAAGACGCAATCATAGGCGCCTACAGTTCCCGAAAGGTCCTCTAGAATTGTACATCCGAGGTTTTGTTTTGCAAAGTTAGCGCGTGGGACGCTGATCTCGAAGGAGCTTGTCTTATATCCCGCTTGTGTAAATTGCCAGGAGCCATAACCCCAGGAGGATCCGTAGTCTAAAAGAGAGCCACTCGCGGGAACTCCGGCCGCGTGTACAACTTCAAGGTATTGGGTGAAGTCTTTCTCGGACTGACGGAAGTGTGTTTCGAGTAGTTTGTTGAGATCTTCATCTTGCGGACAGTCAGTTGTGAAGCCAAACGAGTACTGTTCCTGATAGTAATGGTGAGTGTCAACTGCTCGATCTGTTGGTGTTCGGTATCGGAGTCCACAATTTGTGCATTCTCGCAGCGACGTGAATAAATATTTGCGTCGAACGACCTCAGTCGTTGACGACTTACAATTCGGACATTCGTTGTCATCTTTAGTCGCACTGGTGGCAGCCCAAAGGAGATAGCTGAGCTTTTCTGATGTTTGCATGTATTCTCCGAGTCTTGTCTCCCGCCGGGTTTGTTCGGTAAGGGACAGATGGGGATTGTCGGGGTTGTCGTGAAGAGCTAGCGGAATCAAGCTTTGGTCCCGTAGTACTTCCCATACCCGCCATAGTATCCACCGTAATAGCCGTTGGGCGAATGTTTGGGGTTCCAGTCGTTCAAGATTGTACCGAGCAGCCGAGTACCGTCCTCGTTGAACCGTTGGCGCGCTGCCAGCGCAGCGTCCCTAGTTGTTTGATTGGCATGGATGATCATGATGACGCCGTCGCCCGTACGGGCGATCACCCGCGCGTCGGGCATTTGGAGCATCGGGGGCGTGTCGATAATGATCATGTCGAACTCCTTGCGAAAGATGTCGATCAGTTCCGGCAGCGTCTCGGAGTAAAGCAGATTAGCGGCAGCGTTGGAGACCGGACCGGAGGTGAGCGCGACCAGGCCTGGAATGGAGGTCTCCTGCAAGAGACCTTGCAAGGATTCAAGTTGGAGTGGGCGCTGCGTTAGAAGGTCCGACAGGCCGCGTTCATTCGGGAGCTGAAAAACTTTGTGGATGCGGGGTTTGCGAAGGTCAGCGTCGATGATGAGGGTGGAGTGTTTCACTTCGGCCAAGGCAATCGCCAAGTTGCAGACGACGGTGGTTTTGCCTTCGGAGGGGGAGGCGCTGGTCATGATAGAGGACGCGGGGCCGGCTGCCATTCTGGCCGGTGAAGAGCAGGGAGGTAAGTACAGTACGGAAAGATTCAGCGACCATGGAAGCTTTCTTGTTCCAGGTGACGAGTTCAATGCGGTCGTCCTTGAGCCCCTCGACCCGGGTGGAAAGCGCTGTATCGGCAGAGCCCTCAGCGAGGGGCTTCTTGCGGAAGTAGCCGAAGCTGCGGAGGTTCTGGGCGGAAGGGATGATGCCGAGCTCGGGCAAGTTGAGGTAGTAGGAGATGTCGCCGGGCTCCTGAATGGTGCGGTCCGCCCGTTCGCGCATGATGACGAAGGCGACGCCGAGGAAGAGTCCGGTGAGGGCGCCGAGCATGCCGTTGGTGCGGAGGTCGGGCTTGTAGGGGCCACCGGGAACTTTGGCGGCGTCGATGACGCGGACGTTCGAGGCGCGCATGGCGGAGGCGTCGCTCGACTCATTGACGCGCTGAAGCATGGAGTCATAGATTTGGCGGTTGATGTCGACTTCGCGCTTCAGGATGTTGTAGTGAATGCTTTTTTCGGCATCGCGGTGACGAGCTTGACCTGGTTGCCAAAGTCGTTCGAGAGGAGCTTTTCGCGGCGGACGCTTCGTCGTATTCGTTCTTGATGCGGGAGATGACAGCTCCGCGTTCCCGTTGGAAGGCGGCTCGAGCGGCACGATTTGGGCTTCGATGCGTTTGACTTCGATAAATTCGTTGATGAGGTGGTTGAGATCATCGGCTGGTCATTAAACAGGAAGCAGATGTTGATTGGTGATTCCGGTGGGGGGAAGCGACTGCTGGTTCCGCTGGCTTAGGACTACGTCTTTGAGTGCCATTTTGGGGTTGGTGTCGATCTTCCCCTCCCTTGCGGTCGGGGTTCTGTTGTTTGGGTGAGTCGAGCGGATCCCACGGCTTGTGCTGTGGGCTAGGGCGTTCGCTTGGAGTGGCTCAAGCAACCGGCACCGACGCAATGTGGACAGGCCGTGGGGCCTGTGCTAACCCTTAGTCCCGTAATACTTCCCATACCCGCCATAGTAGCCACCGTAGTAGCCGTAGTAGCCATTGGGCGAGTGTTTGGGATTCCAGTCATTCAAGATCGTGCCCAGCATGCGGGTGCCGTCCTCGCCGAAGCGCTGGCGGGCGGCCAGGGCGGCGTCGCGAGTGGTCGAGTTGGCGCGGACAACCAGGATCACACCGTCGCCACTCCGCGAAACGACGCGGGCGTCGGGCATTTGGAGCATGGGGGGCGTATCGATGATGATCATGTCGAATTGCTTGCGAAAGATCTCAATCAGCTCGGGCAGCGTATCCGAATAGAGCAAATTGGCGGCGGCGTGGGTGGCCGGGCCGGCGGTTAAGGCGACCAGGCCCGGTATGGAGGTTTCCTGAAGAAGACCTTCCAGGGCATTGGGATTGAGGGGGCGCTGGGTTAACAGATCCGAGAGGCCACGCTCATTGGGCAGGCGGAAGATGCGGTGGACGCGAGGCTTGCGGAGGTCGGCGTCGATGATGAGGGTGGTTTGCTTGACTTCGGCCATGGCGATGGCGAGGTTGCAGACGACGGTGGTTTTGCCTTCCGAGGGGGAGGCACTGGTCATGACCAGGACGCGGGGCCGGCTCCCGTTTTTGCCGGTGAAGAGGAGCGAGGTGAGGATGGTGCGGAAGGATTCGGCGACGATGGAGGACTTCTTGTTCCAGGTGACGAGCTCAATGCGGTCTTCGCGGAGGCCTTCGACGCGGGTTTGAATGGCGGCGCTGGCGGCGGGATCGGGCGGGCTGCCGTCTTCGGCGTGGGGTTTGGCTTTCTTGCGGAAGTAGCCGAAGGGGCGGGTCTGCTTGGCGGAGGGGATGACGCCGAGTTCGGGGAGATTGAGGTAATAGGTGGCGTCGCCGGGCTCCTGCAGGGTGCGATCGGCACGCTCGCGCATGATGACGAAGGCGACGCCGAGGAAGAGGCCGGTGAGGGCGCCGAGCATGCCGTTGGTGCGGAGGTCGGGCTTGTAGGGGCCAC
>JALHNI010000043.1 GCA_022843605.1 Bryobacter sp. | reverse complement strand
TGGCGAAATTCGTCCACCAGTTGATTGAGCGGCTTGGTTTCGGGAATGACGAAGGGCTTGCGCAAATACTTCAGCAGTTGGAACGGAGGGACGGATTTGCGCTTCTCCGTGGCCAGGCGGCGCTGATGCCAAACCTCCAGCAGGTCGCGGAAGTGCACGATACCCATCAGATTTTCGGGTTTGCCGTCGTAAACCGGAATCCGGGAATGCTGGCTTTCGGTCATGGCCTTCAGCACGTTGTCCAGCGACGAAGTGAGCGGAATCGAGACGACATCACGGCGGGGCACCATGATCTCGCGCGCCACGTAGTCGTCCAGGTCGAGCAGGCGGTTGATTGCCTGACGCTCGAAGGCCGGCAGGAAGCCCTCCTGATGGCTGTTCTCGACGATGAACTTCAACTCCTCCGCTGAGTGGGCGCCGGAGTGCCCGTGCCCTTTGGCGCCCAGCAGGCGGCTGAGCCAAGCCGCGGATCGCTCCACCACGATGACAAACGGTTCGGACGCGCGAAAGATGATCAGCAGAATGGGCGCCGCAATGATGGATAGCTTTTCGGCTCGCTCGAAACCGATGTTTTTGGGCACGACTTCGCCGGCCACCACCAGGGTCAGCGTGAGAAACAGAAACGAGAGGAAAACGCTGAACCCATGCAAAAACGGGGCGATCGCCGGCACGGAGAGCGGCATGATCAGCGCCTCAATCTGCGTGGTGATCATCTCTTCGAACTGGCCCATCGCCAGCGCGCAGATGGAAATGCTCACCTGAATCACGGAGAGAAGGCGTTCCGGATTGGCGAGTAGTTTGAGTGCCGCCTGCGCCCCTAAATTGCCCTCGCGGGCGAGCGACTCCAGGCGAGAACGGCGCGTCGAGATCAGCGCCACCTCAGCGGCGGCGAAAAAACCGTTTACCGCAGTGACGATGACGAACAGCAGTAACTTATAAAGCATGCAGGTGCGGACGGTACAATGAAGTTTAACTCCGCCAGACTATCTCCGCGTGAAACGAATTATTCAGTTTATCAATGTGCTGATCGCCCTGGCGCTTCTTGCCGCAGGCGGTGTCCTTTATTGGTACGGGTATCGGCTGCTGCCCGAAACCTCAGGAACTCTGCCCCTCGGCATCAGCGCACCTGGCCGCATCGCGCGGGACCAACTCGGCGTGCCCCACATTCGCGCCGCGTCGATTGAAGAGGCGGCGTACCTGCAAGGCTATGCGATGGCGCAGGATCGCCTCTGGCAGATGGACATGGCCCGGCGCCAAGCATCGGGACAGGTAGCCGAAGTGATCGGACGCGCCGCCTTCGAAAGTGACCTGGAAGCACGGCGCTGGCGATTGCGCCACGTCGCGGAAGCTCAAGCCAAGGTGCTTGCGGGTCCGGAGTATGCGGTGCTCGCGGCATACGCCCAGGGCATCAACGCCTTTATCGCCGCGCACCGGGACTCTCTGCCAGTGGAATTCACCCTGCTCGGCTATGACCCGCGCCCCTGGACCATCGTCGATACGCTCGCCATCGGCATGCAGATGGCGAAGACGCTCACCGCCACCGACGAGGCCGAAATTCGCAAGTTCGAGATGCTAGCGGTCGGTGAACCCGCCAAAGTTGAGGCGCTCTTTCCGGTGCGCACGGGCAGTGAGGCGCAACTCGGTTCAAACGCCTGGGTCGTTGGCGGCAAATGGACGAAGTCCGGAAAACCGCTGCTCGCAAGCGACCCCCACCTGCCATTCGGCTTTCCCTCCACCTGGTATCAGGTGCACCTTGAGGCGCCCGGCCTCAACGTCGCCGGCGTCACGCTGCCCGGCGTACCGATGGTGATTATTGGCCACAACGAGCGCATCGCCTGGGGCGTGACAAATTTGCACTTCGACGTGATGGACTACTACGTGGAGCGCATGAACCTGGGCACCGGCCAGTACGAGTTCGCCGGCAAAGTGGAACAAGCAATCCTTGAGCGCGAGGCCATCGCGGTGAAAGGTGAGAAGCCGCGCGTGCTATCGCACTGGATCACGCGGCACGGACCCGTACGAGTGGGGGCGGTGAGCAACCAACCAGGCGGCACGAATCAGGCGCTCGCGTTGCGCTGGACACACGCCGACGCGAGCAACTTCTCGTTCATCTTCGCGGACCTCAACCGCGCCCAGAACTGGACCGACTTTCGCGCCGTCCTTGCCCGGTACTCCGGTGCCGCCCAAAACTTCGTTTACGCCGACGTCGATGGCCACATCGGCTATCAGGCCACCGGCCGATTCCCGATCCGCAAGCGGGCCAAAGGCGACGTGCCCTCCGACGGGCGCGGAGATCAGGAGTGGGAAGGCATGGTGCCGTTCGCTGACCTTCCCAGCAGCTTCGACCCGCCCAGCGGCATGCTGGTGACGGCCAATCAGAATCCGTTCCCGGCGCAGTATGCTTATCCGGTCGGCGGTAAGTTCAGCGCACCTTACCGGCAGCGGCAGATTGAAGCCATGCTCCGCGCCGGCCAGCAGTGGACGCCGGAAAAGATGCTCGTTGTGCAGAAGGATGTCCACAGCGGCTTCTCGCACTTCCTGGCCAAGCAGGTGCTGGACGCTTATCAGGCGCGCGGACTCAAGAATCCGAAATTGGCCGGAGCAGCGACGGTGCTTCGCAATTGGAACGGCCAGATGGAGAAAGGCACGCCCGCACCGCTCCTGGTGACGCTGATCTTTCAGCAACTCCGCCGGACGGTGGCCGATCGCGCCGCGCCGGGCCAGGGAGCATCCTACGACAACGAGATCGCGGCGGCAGTGGTGGAGAAACTCTTGCGGGAGCGCCCGGCCGACTGGTTCGGTGATTACCCCCAAGTGCTCCTGCGCGCCTTCTCTGAAGCCGTCGAACTGGGCGAACGCACGCAAGGTCCGGATGTCAGCAAGTGGGACTACGGCACGTACATGATGTTCACGCAAATGCATCCGGTGCTGGGACGGCTGCCCCTCGCCAACTCGTTTCCGTTCTCGATGGTGGCGGACGGCTTCCGCGTGGGCCCAGTACCCATGAGCGGCTCCACCACCACCGTGAAACAAACTACCCTGCGCATTACGCCATCAATGCGCTTCGTAGCCGACCTCTCCAATTGGGACGCCAGCCTGAATAACATCACCGTCGGACAATCTGGCCAACCGATGTCGGCACACTTCCGCGATCAGTGGAAGGCGTACTACGTCGGCGAGAGCTTCCCGCTGGGCTTCAAGCAGCCACAAATCAAAAACACGCTCCAGATCATTCCGGCGCCGTAACCGAAACACGAAAAGGGCGGCTGCTCCCTGTGGTAAGGAGCGGCACGCCCGTTTCAGTTTTGCTTTTGGAAAGTGAGTCTAGCGCTTGCGCTGGCCGCGAACAGCCTTCTTAACTTTCTTCTTCATGGAGCCGCGCGCCACCGTGGCGGGACGCGGTTGGAGCGGCGCCTTCTCCTCGGCCGCCTTACGCGCCTTGCGCTTGGCTACCTTGCGTACCGCTTTGTCCGTAATCGTCGTCGTATTCATTTAGTCGCTTTCAATTCCTGCGTACTTCGCAATTAATTTCTTCAGGCCGCCACTCACAAAACTGATCGTCAGCTTCGCTTCGTCGCCGTCGCCTTCCACTCGCATGATCGTGCCCCGCCCATATTTGGGATGGACGATCTTCGAGCCATTCCGAAAACCTTTTGCCTTTTTGAGAGGCGGCTTGGCCCCAGAAGGACCAGAGCCCGAAACACCCGCACCCGAGAATCCCAACCGGCTCTGCACTTGTCCCGCGGAAGCGGGCGGCGGAGCCACCGGAGTTGCCCGTATAGGCACGGGCCCGATCGATGCTGGCCGATTCGTCGCCGGCGGACTCGCTGCCGGCCGGCTTACTACCGGAGCCGCAGGCTCCCAGGGGGGCCTGGCCGGCGGCAAAGACGTTACCCGGTTCACTGCGGGCGGCGCCGCCGGTTTCGCCGGCATGCCTCGCTCCGCAAAGAACTGCGAGATGTTCTCTACTGAATTATAAGTCTTTCCGGTGTACGTCGTCTTCTTCACTGACTCGCGCACCAAAGTTTGCTCGGCGTCGAGATTCACCTGCGGGATATGCGTGTCGAGAAAAGTACCCGGTTTGGCGCGTTCCAGCAGTTCCACGGGTACTTCAGTCAGGAAGCGCGACGGGATTGTCATCTCCGGGGCGCCGCCCCCGAAACGGCGGCGGAACCGCGCATACGACAGATGCAGCCTCTGCTCCGCCCGCGTCATCGCCACGTAGCAGAGTCGCCGTTCCTCTTCCAGATGCTCTTCCGACTCGCGCGACCGGGAGTGCGGGAACAGGCCCTCTTCCATTCCAGCGACGAACACCACCGGAAACTCCAGTCCCTTGGCGTTGTGCATCGTCATCAACGTGATGGCGGCTTTGTCGTCCAGGTCGTCGGCCTGGGCCACGAGCGCGGCATGGTCAAGAAATTCCGTAATGTTCTCGCCCCGCTCCACGGCATCGGCGGCGGCATTCACCAGTTCTTCCAGATTGCTCAAACGGCTTTCGCTATCGGGGGAGTTGCTCTCCTTCAGCATGCGGTAGTAGCCGGTGCGCTCCAGAATGTGGTGCAGCATGCCGTCGAGCGGCATCTCGGTCTGGGCCCGCATTTCGTTGATCAGGTTCAGGAAGGAACCCACGGCCGCATCGGCCCGCGCTCCGAACTGACGCGCGGCCACCATCTGCTCAAGCGCCATCCACATACTGATGCCGTTGGTCAGCGCGAACTGCTCCACCTGTTCGAGCGTCGTCTTACCGATGCCGCGCGCCGGTTGGTTGATGATTCGCATCAGCGCCATCGAATCGTCGGGCGACGTGATTAACTTCAGATAGCAGAGGGCATCCTTGATTTCGGCCCGTTGGTAGAAACTGGTGCCGCCCACCACGTTGTACTTCCGTCCGTAACGCCGCAGCGCCTCTTCCACCTGCCGCGACTGCGAGTTGGTGCGATACAGCACGGCCACCTTCACCTTGGCTTCGCGATCGAATTCCTTCTCGATCGATTGCGCGATGTACATCGCTTCCTGCTCGCCCGTCGCGGCTTCGAACAGCGAGATCTTCGCGCCTTCGCCCGACGAAGTCCAAAGGTTCTTGCCCTTGCGCTGCGTGTTCTTCGCCACCACGGCCGATGCCGCCGCAAGAATATTGCGCGTCGAGCGGTAGTTCTGCTCCAGGCGAATTACGCGCGCCTTCGGATAGTCCTTCTCGAAGTCGAGAATGTTGCGGATGTCGGCGCCACGCCAGCCGTAAATCGACTGGTCCTCGTCGCCCACCACGGCGAGATTGCTGTGGGTGCGGGTCAGCAGCCGGATCAGGTCATACTGCGTCCGGTTGGTGTCCTGATACTCGTCGATCATCAGGTAGTGGAACTGCCGGTTGTAGCGTTCGCGAGTCTGCTCGTCCGCGCTCAGCAACTTCACGGCCAGCAACAGCAGATCGTCGAAGTCGGTGGCATTGCTTTCGATTAGGCTGCGTTCGTAGCGCTCATAGATCGCCGCGAGGGTCTTGGCCTTGGGATCCACCACCTTCAGCCAATCCGTCGGCGTCTCCCCGTGATTCTTGGCGTGAGAAATGCGGGAGAGCACGGCGCGGTACTGCATGAACTTTTCGTCGACGTTGAGATGACGGAAAGCCTGCTTGATGATGCCGAGTTGGTCGTCAGCATCGTAGATGGTGAAATTGCGGGTAAAGTTCGGGCGCAAAGGTGCCAGGCGGTCGCCGTCGCGCCGCAGCAGCCGCACGCAAAACGAATGGAACGTCGCGAGCACGGGAGCCTGGTTATAGCTTTCGTAGCCGCCCATCAGCTTCTGCACGCGCTCTCGCATCTCGCCCGCCGCTTTATTGGTGAACGTCACCGCCAGAATCGACGGCCCTGGAATCTGATGGGCCGTAATCAGGTGGCAGATCCGGTGCGTAATCACGCGTGTCTTACCAGAACCGGCTCCCGCCAGAATCAGCAGTGGACCGTCAACGTGCGCGACGGCATTCTGCTGCTCGGGGTTCATTCCAGACAAGAAATCCACGCGGGTCGAGTGCTCCATCAGAGGGGAAGAAATGGCCCAGATTGTCGAACAGTCCGTGCCCTTCAGAGTGTAGCAAACAGGCTTCAGGCGGCAAACCCGATCCCCGCAAATGCGTGACCCGGCTCACCCTTCAGCGACATTGCTCACGTGGGCATCTGTTGCTATCGTTCAGAAATGTCATCCGTGTCCCGGTTAAACCTCTCCCCCGCCAGTGACGCCGAAATACAATTAGATCTTCTTTATCAGAGACTTGCACTGATTGACGAGTTAATTGAGCGCCTGGAAATTTACCGTTCGTCCCCCCCCAGGACGGCCACCCCTGCCACGGTGGATCCCCCAGTACCGGCGTTGGTACCTCCGCCATCGGCTCCGGTCGCCGTACCGCTAACGGTTCGACGGCTTCGCGAAGCCCAGCGCCGATAGCCCGTCGGCCTAAACTGGGCGGCCAAGGCCATCAGCAGCATGCCCATGATCCGGCTGAGAATGTGGATGCCGGTTTCGCCCAGCATGGTGCGGAAGCGGTCGGCCGCTGACAGGATCAGGTAGGCCGAAAGTGCGGTGATCGCCAACGCCAGCACCACCAGTGAGAACTTGAGGCGCCGTTGTGATGAGCACCATCACCGTGGAGATCGCGCCCGGTCCGGCCAGCATCGGCATCCCAAGGGCACAATGCCGATCAGCAGCAAAATGATTCCCCCGGCGATCTTGAACGCGGGCAGCGTAATCGCTAGCACGTCGAAGACGAAAGTCCCCACGAACGCCAAGCCGGTCAGCAGAAAGAAGCAGGTGTAGGCCGCCCGCTTGGCCATCTGCCGCCGATGACTGGTGGTGGATGTTGCCGTCAGGAAAACTTCTAGCATCGCCGGAGGCCGGGGACCACGGCTTCTTTCACCCCCGTCGCCGATTCGTCATGCGTTGGAGATATCGCCGAAATCTTAGGTCGCTATCTTGAGCCATGCCTAAGTTTCTCCTTCTGGTGGTATCTGTCGCTTCGCTCTTTGCCCAAACTGACTCCGCCTCTTTGCGCGTCCTGGTGGAGGATGTTTCGCAGGCACCAGTCGCCGGCGCCAATGTCACACTTCTCAACCGAAACACGGGCTCTCGCGCTTCCGTACCCTCTTCCGGCGATGGCTATGCCGTCTTTAGCCCGATCCTGCGTGGCGTCTACGAAGTTGAAGTCTCTCAGTCCGGATTCAAGTCGGTGAAACTCAACGAGGTGCAAATCAACGTCGACGAACGGCGCCTGCTACGGGTGCGGCTCGATGTATCTTCGGTGTCAGAGACTGTGGAGGTTACGGCTGCCGTCGCCTCGATTCAGACGGAGCAAGGTTCGCTCGGGCAAACCATCAGCGGACGCACCGCCGTCGAGTTACCCCTCGCCGGGCGCCGCTACACCGAACTGGCGCTGCTCTCGCCAGGGGTAGCCGCCAGCACCCTCAACGCCACCACGCGCGGACCCGGCTGGTTCGTCGCAAACGGCAATTACCATACGCAGAATAACTTCCTGCTGGACGGCGTCGACAACAACCAGGGCACGCAAAACGCCCAGAGCCTCAGCGCGCAGGTGGTGCAGCCCAACCCCGACGCCATCGCCGAATTCAAGGTGCAAACCAATTCGTTCTCCGCTGAATTCGGCCGCAGTGCCGGCGCCGTGGTGAACGTTTCCATCAAGAGCGGCACCAACGAAACGCATGGCACGGGATACTACTTCAACCGTAACTCCGCCTTGGCCGCCCGCGGCTGGACGAACAACTTACAGAACGTGCCGAAAAATAATTTGAAGTGGGACCAGTACGGTGGCACCGTTGGCGGCCCGATCGTCAAGAACAAGCTCTTCTACTTCGGAGCTTACGAAGGCTTCCGACAAAACTTTGCCGACACTGGTCTCACCACTGTACCGACGCTGGCTCAGCGCCGCGGCGAGTTTGGCGCGCTCAACCTGATCGACCCGTCGACGAACACTCCGTTTCCCGGCAACCTCATTCCGACCTCGCGAGTGGACCCGCTCGCCGCAAAGGTCATCGCGCTCTACCCGGAACCCAACCTTCCCGGCAACTTTCAGAACGGCCGGCCCACGAATAACTACAGCCTGCAGCGCGACGGCAAGGAGAATACGCATAAGTTCGACACGCGGGCGGACTACAACGTGAATGAGAAGCACCAGTTGATGGGACGGTTCAGCTATCTGCGGCAGAGCTTCAGCCGCGACGCGATCTTTCCGGGCTTGGGCGATGGTGTCGGCAACCAGGGTACGCAGTTCAACCAGAACCGCAGCCTCGCCGCGGCATGGACTTACACCATCTCGCCCCGAGTCGTGAATACTCTCCGCTACGGCAGAAACTACACCTTCGCGGAGTTTGCTCACGCGACGGCCAACGATCAGAAAGCGGATGCTTTCGGTTTCAAGGGCTTTCCCGCCGACATGCTCCAGGTGGGCGGTCTGCCGCTGATCAATCCCACGAACTACAACCAACTCGGCACGCGGAACTTCCGTCCGCAGTTTCAATCGCCGAAGCTGGATCAGTTCGTCGATACGGTTTCGCTGATCGCCGGTAAACACTTCCTGCGCGCCGGCTTTGAACTGCGCATGAAGAACAATAGCTTCGTCGACGTCACTCGCCGCACCCCGGCTTACAATTTCGCGGGGCGCTACACCAACGACGCCATGGGCGACCTGTTGCTCGGCTTCCCCGAAAGTGTCCAGTTGAACACAGTGCCCGAGGTGAAGCAGTTACAGCAGGCGGTGAGCGGATTTATTCAGGACGACTGGAAGATTACCCGCCGCCTGACACTCAACCTGGGGTTGCGCTACGAGTACACCACGCCGTTCTACGGCAGCGGCGCCAACAAAAACATCAACTTCGACCCGGCCACCGGCAATCTGGTCTTCACCACCGACCAGGACAAATATCTCACCACGCCGGACCGCAATAACTTTGGGCCGCGCATGGGCTTCGCCTGGCAGGCAATCGAAGAGAAGTTAGTGGTGCGCGGCGGCTACGGCATCTTCTATAACACCGAAGATATCTACGGCTCCGAGGCCAACCTGCCCTTGAATCCGCCGCAACTGATTCAGCCCACCCTGCTGCGAGTCGGCACCGGCCCCGCGCCAGTCACTCTCAGCGAACCCTTGCCTGCCGGGGTCCTCTCGAACTTCGATAGCCGCAACATCGGCTTGCGCACCCGTGAGCGCGAACAACGCAGCGGCCGCATCCAGCAGTTCAACCTGGCGATTCAATACCGGGTGAGCAAGGCCAGCACTTTTGAGGTCGCCTACGCCGGCAACCGCGGCAACAACCTCTTCGGCCTCTATGAACGCAATCAGACCAACTTTGGTGTTGACGGCAGCGTGCCGGCCAACCGTCCCTTCCCTCAGTGGCAGGGTATCCAGACCGGAGCCAGCCGCGCCAAGAGCTGGTACAACGCGCTCCAAACGAAGTTCGAACATAACTTCAGCAGCGGCCTCTACGCCCTGGCCAGCTTCACCTGGGCTAGCGCCATCGACCAGGTAGGCACCTGGGACTCCGGCGCCTCGCCGCAGTTCCTGGATCGCTTCGACCTCGAGAATGGCCGCATGACCCAGACTCCGAAGTTACAGTACACCACCGCCGTCACTTACGAGTTACCCTTTGGCCGCGGCAAAAAGATGGGAAGCAGCTGGAACCGCGTTACCGATGCCGTGCTCGGCGGCTGGCGGACCTCGATGATCGTCAACTGGCGCACCGGTCTCCCCATCAACGTCGGGTTGAATGGCAACGGCATCGATCCGCGCACCGGCCAGGCTTATCGCTTCCTCGCCCGCAACGGCGGCGGACTCCGGCCGGACCGGGTGGGCGAAGCCAACACCGGCGTTGACCCGAAAACTGACCGCTTCCGCTTCCTCGATCCCACCGCGTTTCGCATCCAAGCGGTCAACACTCCCGGCAACGCCGCCCGCAACACCGCCTACGGCCCGCGCTTCTTCAACACGGACTTCAACCTGTCGAAGGGCTTCACCATCACTGAGCGCCAATCTGTCGATCTTCGCTGGGAGGCATTTAACCTGTTCAATACCGTCAACTTCCAAAACCCAGCGACGACCGTTGGCTCCACCAACTTCGGATGGATCACGTCGGCTCGCGATCCGCGCATCATGCAGTTGGCCATCCGCTATCGTTTCTGATTCAAGCTCCCGGCTGCGGCCCGGCTTCGGAGGTTCGGGCCGCAAATGCCGGTAGAATCGGGGCTGAGCTATGAAACTCATCCCCTTTCTCCTCACTGGACTGCTCGCCGCTCAAGAGCTCAGCGTCGAACGAATGAAGAGCGACCTGAACGCCTTGGTCACCCGTGAGATGAACGGCCGGGTGGCACTGGAACCTGGCTCAAAACTGGCAGCCGATTTCATCGCCGAAGGCTTCCGCAAGGCCGGTCTGCAGCCCTGCTGCAATGGCTCGTATCTCCAGGAGTTTCCACTCGTCGCACCCCTCGGCGATCCCAGCGCCAGCCGCCTGATCTATCAGGGCAAGAGTCTGAGCTTTACTGGCACCTTCAAAACGGCAGTCGACCTTCGCGCTCCGCTGGTCTTCGCCGGCTATGGGATCACCGCGCCGGAGTACAAGTACGACGACTACCTCGGCCTGGACGCCAAGGGCAAGATCGTCGTCATCTTCGACCGTGAACCACAGGAAGCCGACGCGAAAAGCGTTTTTCTGGGGAAAGGGCTGACGAAGCACGTCGCCCCGCGGGTAAAGCGGCTGAACGCGCAGGCGCATGGCGCGGTCGCGGTGCTCGTCATTCCCAGCCCGCGGTCCACGACGGCTCCGCCCGCCGGAGCCAGTGCTCCCTTACGTGGCGGCGCCGCCACGATGTTTGACGAGGCAATCCGCATTCCGATGCTGACCCTGTCCAAAACTGACGTCGCCAAGCTACTGCCGGACTACGAGAGTCTTCAAGACGGCATCGACCGTACGCTGCGCCCCGCCTCACGCAGCGTGCCCGGCGAAGCCGAGATCCGGCTGCGCAATCGTGGCGTCCAGCAAGGCGTCACCTGGAACGTCATCGGAATTCTACCGGGCGAGTCCCAGGAAGCCGTGCTGCTCACCTCGCACTATGACCATCTGCCGGAGCGCGACGGCCATTTCTATCCGGGCGCCAACGACAACGGTTCTGGCACCGTGGCCGTGATGGAACTTGCACGCGCTTTTGCCGCAGGCAAAAAGCGCCCCCGCCGCACGCTCGTCTTTATCTCGTTCGGTGCTGAAGAAGAAGGGTTGCTCGGCGCCTTTCACTACGTCGAACATCCTCTGTTCCCGTTGGCGGGAACGAAAGCCGTGATCAATCTCGACATGATTGGCCGGGACGAAGCACACACGTCCCAGACGGAAGGACGCTTGAATGTGCCGGCCGACACCCGCCTTCACCTCAATCTGCTGGGTGGCGCTTACTTCCCCGCCCTGCTGAAGCAAGTCCGCCGCGCGAACGCAAAAGTCGGGCTCGATCTTGACGAGAAGTTCGATCACGACTCGACGCAGAACGCCATTTACCGCTGCGATCACTTCCCCTTCCTGGTCGCCGGCGTGCCGGACCTCTGGTTTTTCGGCGGTTGGCATCCGGGCTACCACGAGCCTTCGGACACCGTGGAGAAGATTAACTGGGAAAAGATGCAGCGCGTGACAAGACTGGCTTACCTGACGGCCCAGCGAATCGCGAATTAGTGCGTGAGTGCGTAAATCGCGTAACTTAGTCCGGTGCGAATCGCCTCAGTGGAATGCTGTTCCGGGTAGCTCGGATCGTCAGCGAACTCCCAGCCGTCGCCGATATCCATGTTAAAGCCGATCACCACCACAATGTGCCCTTTGGCATCGCGGATCGCGCGCCAGTGCGGCGTCATGCCGCCGCGCTCCACCTGCGAGCCGTGCACGACATTGGCTCCTGGGACGCGCGTCAGCTTCTTGGTGTCGAAAAGCGTATGGAAGATGGGATCCGATGCCTCAAGTTCGTCCACCATCGCCTCGGGGTAGATCTGGCGGATCCCCTCCATGAAGCTGGCCCATTCGCGGTCGTTGTGGAAGTCATCCACCATCAGAAAGCCGCCCTGATCGAAGTATCGCCGCAGCAGTGCAGCCTGTGGACGCGAGAGCTCCCAGTCGCCCACGGAAATCGCGACCGTGAAAGGATGCTCGAAAATCTCTTCGCCTTCCAGTTCGACGATCGTTTCAATCGGTCCCGCGTCCAGCCGGGTCAGCCGGCTCATCAGGTCAATGAAGAGCCGGTCGCCTTTGTTCGCATCGATTCCCCAGCGCGCGTATCGGCGGCCACCATCGAGCGGCGAGTAGTAGCGCAAGCGGCCTAGGGCAAATTCGCCCTTGCGCCGCGCATCCGGCGGATCGTCCACCGGATCCTGCATCTCGTGCTCGTAGCGCTGCCAGACTCGGCCCTTATACTGCGCCGCGAGCACCGCCGCGAAAATGCCAGCCAACAGCACCGCGCACACCGCCGGGGCCCGCCGCTGCCAGAACTTTCGCATGACTCCAGAATATACAGATCGGGCCAAGCCGCAAATCATGTTTCGTCGGCGATCTGCCGTGCCTCGCGCTGGATGCCAAGCAGCATGCCCCGGAAGACGACGTGATGCAAAGGCACCACCGCGTACCAATAAAGCAAGCCGAACAAACCTCGCGGCTGAAACAGCGCGATCTGCCGCAGTGTCGATTGCCGTTCGCCCCTTGGCTCAATCCGGAACTCCAGCAACGCCTCACCGGGCAGCTTCATCTCGGCACGCAGCGACAAGCGCCGGTCGCGCTCGAATCCGGTCACCCTCCAGAAGTCGAGCGCCTCCCCGTAGCCCACGGTCTCCGGGTCACGCCGACCGCGCCGCAGGCCCGGGCCCCCGACGACGCGATCCATCCAACCTCGAAGGCGCCACAGCCAGTCCGCCGCATACCAACCATGGCCGCCGCCCACCCGGCATACCGCACGAAATACAGCCCAGGCCGGCGCGTCGATCTGCAGTTCACGCGCATCGCGAAACACCGTGCCGCCTGCCCAATCCGGGTCGCCCGGAATGGGGCCGGCCATGGACCAACTGGTTTCTACGCTGTTCCCGGCCACTTTCACCAACGCCGCGCGGATCGCCGCCCGCACATCAAGCAGATCCTGGGGAATCAATTCCCGGATCCGGCTTTCGCGGCACACCACCGGATTCTTGAGTCCCTCGGCCAGCGGCTTGGCGATGCGGTGACTGAGCGGCGTCACTAAGTGGATCCAGTAGGAGCTAAGCCGCGGGGATAGGACTGGCACCGGAATGATCCACCGCGGCGGCACGCGCAACTCCTGCGCCATAATCTTCATGATGTCCCGGTAACAAAGCGCCTCGGGGCCGCCAATATCGAAGACTTGCCCGCTGGTTTCGGGCACACGCAATGCACCGGCCAAGTAGCCGATGACATTGCGTACAGCGATCGGCTGGCACTCGGTACTCACCCAACGAGGCGTAATCATCACCGGCAGGCGTTCCACCAGATAGCGAAGAATTTCGAAAGATGCCGAACCCGAACCGATAATCATGGCGGCGCGCAGGACAGTCACGGGCACGCCCGTTGATGCCAGAGCCGCTTCCACTTCGCGGCGCGAACTGAGGTGCTCGCTGAGGTCGGCACCGGTCTCGCCTAAACCACCCAGGTAAACGATGCGGCCGACGCCAGCGGACTTCGCCGCCGTAGCAAACACCTTGGCCAATTGCAGATCCTGGTCCGCATAGCCGGCTCCCGCCGAAGTCATGGAATGCACTAAATAGAAAGCCGCTGTGCATCCGGCTAAGTGGCCCGCCAATGACGCTGCGTCCGATAAGTCCGCGGCCTGTATCTCCACCCCTTGGTCCCCGGCCCAGGGCCTGCCGGACAACTTGCCGGGTGCCCGGACCAGGCATCGCACCCGGTAACCCTCAGCAATCAGACGCGGCGCTAGCCGGCCCCCGATGTAGCCGGTTGCTCCAGCGATCGCGACCAGCATCCTGCTGGAAGATGCTGGAGCGTCGTCCGTCATCGGGCGACTCGCACCGGGAAGCAGAGGCGCCCCCACTCAACGCTCAGGCTCGCCTCGACCGGTATGGAGCGCCTCAGCGCCCAACCGATTCTCGCAAAATGAACCATCGAAGCCAAAGTAGAGAAACGCGCGACAAAACGGGCATCCGCGCCGGTTACCGTCATCTGGTGCCCAGCGTGCTCAACCAGCAGTTGTACCTCAAGCGCGTGGAGCAGTCGTTGCATCCTTCGTCCGAATCTTTACCGTCCCGTTCATGCGCCACGTGGCGTGGTGAGCTGTCGGCGAAGCCGAACTCGGTACAGAAACTTCCATATTTTCGAACTCATAGATGATCTCGGCACCTCGGCCGGTCAGTTTATCGAACAGTCCAATGGCCAAGTCTGGCCAAGTCTGAGTATCAGTCGTATTTTCAACCATACACGTTGGATGTCTCCGAATCACCGGTGAACTTAATATCTCCCTTCGTCATCCTGGGGCGCACAAAAAGAGGCCCTCGTTCGCAAGGGCCTCTTGTCTACTACTTAACTGGGACGCTAGCGCCATTGGCCGCGGCGAAAGCCATAGCGGCCGTTCACCGGATACCAGCCGCCCGCATTCCAACCGGCGCGAGCATGCGGAGGACGCATCCACTGTCCGGGGGACCAGGCGAAGCGGACTCCACCCCACCGCCAGAAGCCATTGACCCAGACATGGCCTGGGCCAGGCGCCGGCATAAAGACCTCCTGGCGGGGAGGAGGAGGTGCGTAAGGCGCGTAAGTCTCGTAGTCCTGGCCATCGCGGTCGTCGTAGTTCGGGTCATAGCCATCTTGCGGATAGTCCGAAGGATACGCTGGAGCACCGTAGCTGCTGTTGCCGTAAGGACCATTGGCGTACGGGTCCGGCGCTGCCTGATAGACCGGCCGGGCAACGTAGACGGGGTAGACCGGCGCGACCACCACGACGGGCCGCGGAGCGACTCGCGCACCATAGCCGTAGCCGCCGCGTGGCGCTGACCGGCGCATCTCATAGCGATCGTTTCCGCGCCGGTTTCGGCCACGCCGGTCATCATCATCATCCGCGAAAGCCGGTACGGCTAAGGCCAGGGCAATCGTCGACATCAGCTTCAGGTGTTTCATGGTTCACCTTCCTTCGCTTAGTTCAACGTGCGGCGACGGCAAAGGGTTGCGCCGCGATCAGACCTAAGGTGTTTATTTTCTATTGGTTGGAAATAGCCACCCGGTGGATATCCACCACCTACCAGAGGCCCAGCACTTTCCACCAGCCGAAGCCGATGGTGCCCCAGATAGCGAGGTTCGCCAGCGAGACCAGGAAGCCGACGCGCCACCAGTCGCGGAAGGTGACGTAGTCCTGCGCGAAGAACATCGGGGCCGGCGTAGTGCCGTAATTCGTGAGCCCCGCCGAGAGATTGGCGAAGCAGGCGAACGAATAAACGAGCAGACCCAGCGGCGCGCCCTTGGCCGTCAGGACGGCCAGGAAGGCCGGATACATGGCCAGCAGATGTGCCGTGATGCTGGCGAATCCGTAGTGCGCGTAGAAGTAGATCAGCAGCGCGGGCAGGAAGATCAGCCACCAGTTCTGGGTATCGAACAGGCTGCTGACGTTCTGGGCGAAGACCTTGGTGACGCCGGTGCCGTTCAGCAGTTTGCCTAGTTGCAGCAGGCCGCCGTACCAGATGAAGATGTCCCAGGCGGACCGTTCGCTCTTGACGTCCTCCCAAGTCAGCACGCCCGTCAGCAGCAACGCCGCCGCGCCGATGAGCGCGGAAATCGCCACGTCGAGCTTGTGCCATTCGGTGGTGATCCACAGTCCGCAAACCCCAATAAAGACCGCGGTCAGGATCAACTCGTTAACGGACATGCGACCCATCGCGACGAGTTCCTTGGCCGCAAAGGCGGCGGCTTCCGGCGTCTTCTGCACTTCGGGCCGCAGCAGTTTGAAGACCAGCCAGGGGACGATCACCAACGAAGCGATGCCGGGCACGGACGCAGCCACAAACCAGCTCACCCAGGTGACGCTGACGCCGCCGAACTCGGTAGCGATTTTGGCGGCCAGCGGGTTCGACGCCTGCCCCGTGTAAAACATCGCCGAACTGACGCAGACGCCCTGGTAGACCGCCGCCATCAGAAAGGTGCCGAGCAGCGCGGCAGAGGTGCCTGGCTTCGAACCGTAAAGCTCCGCAATCGAGCGGCAGATGGGCAAAGTGACACCGCCGGAGCGCGCGCCGTTCGACGGAATGATCGTCGCCAACAGCGTGTCTGTCAGCGTCAGCGCGTAGCTGATGCCTAACGAACTCTTGCCGAACATCCGAACAAAACCCAGGGCGATCCGCCGGGCGAGGCCGGTGTTGATCAACGACCGCGAGATGAAGAAGGCGGCGAGCACCAGCCAATTGGTGGGGTCCGCGTAGCCGGCCAGGGCAACCTGCGGGGTCGTCTTGGTGAGCAGCGGGAGCAGCGTGACGGCGATGAGGACGAGCGCCCCGCCGGCGATCGGCTGCAGCATCAGGCCGGCGACGGTGGCGAGAAAGATACCCGTCAGGCGCCAGCCGTCCACCGATACGGATTCGGGCCGCGCCATCCCGTAGACGACGAAGCAGTAGATGAGGATGAGGACCGAGAACTTCCAGAGGCGAGTGAAATTCAAGAAGCCAATGGTATCAGACGGGAAAACGGTGTATCATACGAAACATGAAATGCTTAACCATAGTTAAGCTATTGGCGTTATCGCTAATTGTCGAATTCATCGCAACCGCGCAAAACACAGCCGTGCTCACGGTTCGGGTGCTCGATACGGCCGGGTCGGCCATTCCGGGAGCCCAGGTCAAGCTCAACCAACCGCTCGCTAACCTGACGAAGACCGCGCAAGCCGGCGACGATGGCATCGCCACGATCACCAACATCCCGTTGCAGAGCTATCAGCTCGAAGTGGCGCGAGCCGGCTTCGGCACGCTGCGGCGCACGGTCGAGTTGCGGTCCAACGTCGGGCATCGAATCGATGTAGTGCTCGAAGTGGGCGCCGAACGCACAGAACTCGAAGTGAAGGCCAGCGACACGCTGCTGCTGGTCGATGGCGGCGACACGGGCACGCGCATGCAGATGAGCGAGAACGACATCGGTCGGATGGCGCTGCAGGTGGGCAATCGCGGGCTTGAAGCCGTGCTGCTCTCGTTCCCGGGCTTCTCGCAAAATGCGAACGGAGCAATTCATCCGCGCGGGGCGCATAACCAGATGTTGTTCGTGGTGGACGGCATGCCAATTACGGATCAGTTGACCGGCGCTTTCGGCAACGCCGTAGACCCCAATATTGTGCAGACGGTGGAACTGTTCACCGGCAACATTCCGGCTGAGTTTGGCAACAAGGTGGCGGCGGTGGCTCAGGTGACGACGAAGTCCGGCTTGGGCAGCGGACGGCGGCTGGGCGGGTCCTGGATGATGAGCGGCGCTGAGCCCTTCGATACCGCCGGCACCCTGGTGCAGGCCCACGGCGAACGGCGGGGCTTCGGCTTCAGCACGTCGGCGAACCTGATGAAGACGGGCCGTTACCTGGACCAGGTGTCGATCGATAATCTGCACAACGGCGGCGGCAGCGGGCGGGTGTTTGCTCGGCTGGATTGGGCGGCATCGCCGCGCGACCAAATGCGCGTGAACCTGATGGGCGGCAAGAGCGACTTTGAACTCGCAAATCTGCGTTCGCAGCAGGCGAACGGGATGAAGTCGAAGCAAGGGCTCGACGACGGATCTGTGGCGTTGGGATGGACTCGGACGATTAACGCGGGGACGATCTGGGAGACGACGGCGTCCTACCGTGGCGCAACGGGTACGTTGACGCCGAGTCCGGGCGACATTCCGGTGACGGCGCGGCAGGACCGCAAGCTCGAAACTTACACGCTGTGGAACCGCATCTCCGCCGTCCGCGGAGCGCACCAGCTTAAGGCCGGGATTGACCTGCAGCGTTTTCCGGTGCGCGAGCGCTTTGATTTTGGTGTGACGGACCCGGCGTTCAACGACCCCGGATCCGAAGATTTTATCTCGACGTTGCTGGCGCATGACCTCTCGCGCGGCGGCGTTCCTTTCTCGTTTACCCAGCGCAAGACCGGGGGCTTGTATTCAGGCTTCCTGCAGGATCAGTTCCGCTGGAAGCGCTTTCAGGTGGCAGCCGGGCTGCGCTATGACCAATACCGCTTTCTGGTGAACGGCGGACAATGGCAACCGCGCGTTGGCGTGTCGTTCGAGCTCTGGCCGAAGAAGACGATTTTGCGCGCCAGTTACAACCGCACCTACCAGACGCCGCCGAATGAGAACTTACTGCTGTCGAGCGCCGAAGAGAGTGGCGTGCTGGTGACGCCGAATGTCCGGGCGACCTTGGGCGGCGCGTTGCGGCTGATTCAGCCGGAGCGGCAGAACTTCTACGAACTTGGGCTGCAACAGGCGATCGGCTCGCGCTTCAGCGTAAACGCGAGCTTCTATCACAAGAATGCGCGCGACCAGCAGGACAACAACAACTTCTTCAACACGGGGATCATTTTTCCTACTTCGCTCGCGTCGATCCGGGTAAACGGCGCCGAGGGGCGCGTGGCGATGCTGCCGGTGAAGGGCATCAGCGCGACACTGAGCGCAACGCACGGGCGGGCGATCACGACGCCGCCGTTTACCGGTGGCCTGTTTATCGGCCAGGAGGCCGTGGCGTTGTTGTCGGCCGGACCCTTCGTGATTGACCACGATCAGCGCTTGAGCCTGCACGCGATCATCAGTTGGACGCACAAGCGGGGCTGGTTTGCGACCAGCACGACGCGCTATGACTCGGGGCTGGTGGCGAATCCGAGCGACCCGGCCGAAGTGGCCGCTGATCCTGATTACTCCGACTTACTGCCTTACGTCAACTTACTCTCGACACCGGCGCGCACGCGGGCCCGGACAATACAGGATCTGGTACTCGGCTACGAACGGCTGCAGGACGGCCGGAAGCGTTGGGAGGCGACGGTGCAGGTGTCGAACCTGACGAACCGGACGGCGCTCTATAACTTCCAATCGATCTTTGTTGGCACGCGGCTGGTGCAGCCGCGTACGGCGGGCGTGCGGCTGCGCTGGTATTTCTAGTGGTGACAGGCATCCCGCGGCTGATCGCTGCGGGCTAACCCCGGATTACGAAACAAACCCATTTTTTGACTTTTCGCTTTGGGCTCAAGCGTTTGGCGAGGCCCGATTTCAGGTTAGCGCAGGCGGCCAAATATCAGGCCGGTGTGGCGAGCGAGCGCCGGACGGAAGCGCATTCCGCAGAACGAGTTAGCCCTCGACGCGGCAATTTCGAATTGGTTGTGACCGGGAGATAATGAGGGCATGAAACACAACGAAGGATTCCTGCGGCTGGTGGCGGATGCCAAGACCCGAGTGACCGAGATCGATTTGGCCACGTATCAGGCCGAGATTGAGGAGCCGCATGTTCTGGTGGATGTGCGCGAAGAGAGTGAATGGGCGGCGGGCCATGTGAAGGGCGCCATCCATCTGGGAAAAGGCGTAATCGAGCGCGACATCGAAACGCAGGTGCCGGACAAGACCACGAAGCTGGTGCTCTATTGCGGCGGCGGCTTCCGGTCGGCGTTGGTGGCGGATAACTTGCGCAAGATGGGCTACACGCGGCCGATTACCCTCGATGGCGGGTGGCGGGCGCTGAAGGATTCCGGCTTACCGCTCGAACTCTAGGCGGGCCGCAGCACGAGCACGGCGTAGTAGGTCATCATGGCGATGATCGCAATGGACGCGATCCATAGGGCGGCGTTCATGAGGGTGGACGGGGCGACGATCTTTGGCAAGTGTTTGTAGCGCAGGTAGAGCGTGGCGTAGGCGATCACGGGCAGCATGAGCGCTTGAGCTACGCCACCGGCTTTCACCATGGTGACGGGCGACTGCACGACCAGGTACAGGCCGGCCGACAGAATCGTGATCGTCCAGACGAACTTACGCCGATGGGCAATGCGGGCCGGATAATCCTCCGGATGGAAGCGGCCCATCAGGCGGCAGAGATCGGCGAAGACCCTGGACTCGGCGGCGGTGGCGGCGAAGATGGTGCCGTACAGCGTGGCGATCGCCCCGATGTAGAACAGCCAGGCGGACCACGGGCCGAGGGTCTGAATGTACATCTGCGAGAGCACCGGGATCATGTCGTTGGCGCGGGGGACCAAGCCTTGGGGATGGAGGATGCCGGCGCCCAGCAGAAAGAAGGCCACGGTGGCGACGGTGTAAATCAGCATCGTCATGAGAATGTCGGCGTGCATGACGCGGATCCAGCCTTCGGCGCGCGCTTTCCAGGCGGGGGAACCATCGATCTTCCCGGCGAAGCGGGCATAGCCTTTCTCAACGCACCAATAGGGGTACATGAAAAGCTCAGCGGCGCCAACGCCGGTGACGCCAAAGACGGCGATGGCGGTAGCGAGACCGTTGCCCGGCAGTTGAAAGGTGAAGCCTTCGAGGACCTGGCCCCAGTGAAAGAGGTCAGAGCGCCGGGTGAGCATGATGGCGCAGAGCAAGGTGAGCATGGTGAAGAGCCCGACCTTAATGGTGGCGATATGCTCGACGCGTTCGTAGCCGCCACCGAGCAGCAACCACAAGGTAATCACGACCAGCGAGAGCACCCAGGCGGCAACTGGGACTCCGGGCATCAGGTAGTTGAGCGTCTGGGCGACGCCGCCGAACATGGCGCCGATCTGGAAGCGGGTCATCACCATCATCGCCACCCAGCCCCAAACGACCCAGTTGACGCCGAAGAAGCGCGGGCCGGGAACGCGATTGAAGCCGGCGAGACCGGTCTCACCGGTGGCGATGGTGTAGCGGCCCATCTCGGCCTGGACGGCGGGTTTAATCAGGCAACTCAGGACGATCACCCAGAGGGCGACGTAGCCGACTTCGGCACCGAGCGTGGTGGTGGCGATCAGTTCGCCGGAGCCCACGATGGAGGCGGCGAGGATCATGCCCGGGCCGATCTTCCGGAGGGTGGGAAGGAGTGCGCGAGGCGGGTCCGCGACGTCGCCGTCGTGGAACTGGTAGGGATCCCGGACGAGAGGCGGCGAGGGGGTGGGCACAGTGGAACGCTATCACACCGGCTAGTCGACGACGGTGCTCCAGCCGCGTTTGGAGAGATCCCAATAGAGGTAGGCACCGGCGGCGAACCCGACGAGGAGCATCGCAGCGCCTTCGAGGGTCGCGCCGAGGAGGAGTTTGCCGACACCGAAGAGGCAGCCGTAGATGAGGATGCAACCTGCGAGCCAGCAGAGCAGATCGTGCCCGCTGGCGCCGCCCTTCTGGCACTCGGGGAGTTGGCGGGCGATGGGTCCCCAACCGAAGACCGAGGGGTGGGTCTTGCGGTAGAACGCCTTCAGCACGTCGTTGCTCTCCGGCTGCGTCAGGAACGTAACGGCCAACCAACCGGCCGTGGTGATGGCCGTGGTGTAGATCATGATCCAGGCGAAGTCGCGCGGGTCGTCGCCGTTGAGCGACGTCCCGAGTTGCAGGTAGAGCGAGGTGACGGCGGCGAAGATCATGGCCGAGACTTCGCTCCAGGCGTTGATCCGCCACCAGTACCAGCGCAGTAGCAGGACGAGCCCGGTGCCGGCGCCAATGGCGAGCAGGTACTTCCAGGCCGCCTCAATGGAATCGAGGTTGTAGGTGACCACGATCGACACGAGCGTAATCAGCACGGTGGCCGCCTGCGAGATTCGGACATAGTGGCGGTCAGATTCATTGGGCTTGAGGAAGCGGCGGTAGAAGTCGTTCACCAGGTAGCTGGCGCCCCAATTCAGCTGGGTGGCGATGGTGGACATATAGGCGGCGGCGAAGGCGGCGAGCATCAGGCCGCGCAAATAGGGCGGCAGGAAGTCGATCATCACCTTCACGTAGCCGGTCTCCTTGTCGACGAGGTCCGGATAGAGCACCATGGAGGCGAGCGCCGTCAGAATCCAGGGCCAGGGGCGGATGGCGAAGTGGGCGATGTTGAACCAAAGCGTCGCCAGCAAGGAGTGGCGTTCGTCCTTGGCGCAGAACATGCGTTGGGCGACGTAGCCACCGCCGCCGGGTTCGGCGCCCGGATACCAACTGGCCCACCACTGCATGCCGATGAAGACGCAGAAGCTGACAAGGGGCATCCAGGAAGAGTCGAGGTCGGGGACCATGTCCAGTGAGGATCCTTGGCCGCGGGCGGCGTCGAGGACGGCGAGTTTGGCTTTGAGAGCATCGAGTCCGCCGACGGCGGAGACGGCCGCGACGGCGAGGACGATGACCATGCCCATCTTGATGACGAACTGGAAGGCATCGGTAACGAGGACGCCCCAGAGTCCAGAGAGGGCGGAGATGAAGGAGGTGATGGCGATGAGCCCGATGACTACGAGCAACGCCTGCTCCTTCGAGATGCCCAGGACAAGGACGAGGATTTTGACCATGGCCAGATTTACCCAGCCGAGGATGATGCAGTTGATGGGCAGGCCGAGGTAGACGGAGCGGAAGCCGCGCAGGAAGGCGGCGGGCTTGCCGGCATAGCGGATCTCGGAGAATTCGATGTCGGTGGTGACGCCGCTGCGGCGCCAGAGGCGGGCGAAGAGAAAGACGGTGAGCATGCCGCCGGCGATGTAGTTCCACCAGATCCAGTTGCCGGCGATGCCGTTTTTGGCGACGAGTCCGGTGACGACGAGGGGCGTGTCGGCGGCGAAGGTGGTGGCAACCATGGAGGTGCCGGCGAGCCACCAGGGAACATCGCGGCCGCCGAGGAAGAACTCGCCCGTATTCTTCCCCGCGCGGGCTTTGTAGTAGAAGCCAATACCGATGTTGAAGGCGAAGTACAGGGCGACGACGGCCCAGTCGAGAAAAGTCAGCTGCACGAAAACCCCTCAGGCCGGCCGCGTTCTTCAAGGCGCGGAGGCGAATCGCCCATTATAGGGCGTTTCTTCGGGTCTAGGGTTTTACTGGGGAATCAGGCGGGTGGCTTGGCGGGCGACCAGCAGCCAGCGTCCGTCGACCTTGCTCCAGACTTGAAGAATGTTGAGCTTGAGGGTGACGGGCTTGCCGTCCTGAACGCTTTGGGTGGTGACGTAGCCGCGAACGGTGGCGGTGTTGCCGTGGAGGGTGATGGTGGGCGCGGGCGAGTAGACGAGCTTGTTTTTGGCTTTCACCATCGCGGCGACGGCCTGGGCTTTGTTCTCGAGCATGGCGTTGGAGTGGCTGTACATGAGGTCTTCGGCCAGGAGGGGGGCGATGGTGGCGCCGTCGCCGTTCTGAATGGCGGCGGCGAGGGCGTCGACGTTGGCGAGGACGGCTTTTTTGTCGGAGGCTTGGTCAGCCGACAGGGCAAAGACGAGGGACAGGGTGAGGAGGATGCGCTTCATGGATGTTCAGCATATCGCTTTTGGGCGGTGGATGGGCGACTGGTTTAAGCTGCCGGCCGGGGTTCAACCGCCTCACTCCGTTTCGGAATGCGCTGGATGGCCTAGCCGATTTGCCGGCGGGCGAGGTCGAGTTCGTAGGCGCTCTGCAGGTTCATCCAGAAATCGGCGGACATTCCGAAGTACCGGCTGAGGCGCAGGGCCGTATCGGCGGTGACGTTGCGCTTGCCAGCGAGAACCTGGTAGAGACGGTTCGGTGGCACTTCGAGGAGGTCGGCTAGCTTCTTAGCGGAAAGCCCGATCTCCTGCAGTTCGTCGGCCAGGATCTCGCCGGTGAATCGGGCTGCGTGCCATGGTTGGGTCCTTTCATGTCCAGTCTAGTGGTAGTCAACAAGCTCAGCGTAGGACGGGCCGGGCTCGTCACTGAGCCACTGAAAGCAGATTCGCCATTGTCATTCACTCGGATGGAGTACTGGCCTTTTCGGTTTCCCTGAAGCGACTCCAACCGGTTGGAGTTGAGGGCGGCGAGATCGCGGATTGAGGTAGCAGCCTCAAGAATCCGTAGACGCTTCTCGGCAGGGCGTCGATCGATTCCCATCGGCGAATGGTTTCTCCAGCGAAGCGCTCCGTGTCCCGATCACGGTAACTATTGATCACTTAGGATATCCACCACGTTAGACGAGTGACGTCAAGCATACACAATTCGGTACTCTTACGGCGATCAGGTGGCTGCGATGATGGGGACATGACCGAGGAGGAATTCCGGCGGGCGCTCAGGTCGGGACTGGGGCGCGCTCTTCAATTTGCCAAAGAGACCCAGTCGATGCCGTATCGGCAAGCGCTGTTGGACGCTTGTGTGGAGAGCCAAGCCTACTCACCGGAGCACGGGACCCTCGCCTGGTTTACCTGGGAACTGATTCAGGAGAGCGGCGAGGTCGGGGTATATCGTGAGCAGGTGCGGCAGTCGCTGGCCGGGCACGGCGACGACATGCACGCCGAGAAACGATTCGCGCTGGCCTCCTATTTCGCCCGGGACGGCGACCAGGAGATGCGGGAGGCGATGTATGAGAACTTCCGGCCGGGTCCCCGTCGAGGGGATTCTTTGATCTACTATTTCATCCACCTCGATGGACTTCGCGGACTGCTCTTCGCCGCGAGGCAAGTGGGTGCGGCGATTAAAGAGTCGCCGGAAAAATGGGACGTGGGGTCGTCGCTGTTCATCGCCGGGGAGCGGTTGGGCGAGGAAGTAACGGATCGAGTACTGCGTGAAGCGGCGGAAGGCGATGCGGACATCGCCCGCTATCTGGCCCACCACGAGGATCGTGATCGAAGGAGTGCGACACGACCGGCAGCCCCGTCAACTTTTGAGGAACTGTTAGAGCGGTTCGCCGCTGATCCAAGGGGAAGCAGTTTCCTGACCCGGACATGGGGCCGCAAAGCGACCGACGCCGAGTTGCAGAAAGCGATTGAGGCACTAGCCTGCGCCGACGATCCGGCCCGACAGCGGTTTCTACTCCAAGTCTTTGGCGATCGTCCCTATCCTGGCGATCCTGCGCGCCTCTTCCGTTTCACTGGGAGCGAAGATCACCGGCTGGCATGGGCCGCGATCTCGGCGCTCGAGCAGGTAATGCATCCGGCCGTGCGGGAGTTTGCGCTGCGCTTGGCGGAGGCCAGGACCGGCCTCTGGTATGCCGCCGCCGGGCTGCTGGTGAAGAACTTTGAGGCCGGCGATCACGCACGGATTCTGCGCTGGCTCGAGTCAACGACGGACGAGGAAGAGGTCCATGATCTCACTCTCGACATTTGGAAGTTCCTCAAGGCCCATCCGGAACCTTCTACGACGCGCGCAATGGCCGCGCACATCTACGAGTACAACCCGTGCATCTACTGTCGCGAAGTTGCGTTGGAGAGGATGATCGAGGTGGGGTATCTACCAGCCAAGATCGCCGTAGAGTGCTCCTTCGATGCGAATGAGGATATTCGCCTCCTGATCAGGGGCCGAAAGCGCGACGGTGAGTAAAATTACGTTCGCCCGCCGCTACTGGTACAAAAGTTTTGGGAACTTTTTCCCGATAGAACAGTCTGAAGAGAGTAGACGTCTCTGAGGAAGCGATCAATGAAATATTGGGGTTTGCTGGCGGCGAAGATCGCCGGGATCGGTGGGTTTGCGTGGAGTACGCACTGGCTGATCTTCGGGTTAATGCCCTTACCGCAGCAGACTCGCGACTACGGGCATATTCCTTTTGGCACGGACCTGAACTGGACCTTCGCAATCGCGTTCTGGTTTCTGGCGATCTGCGGGTTGGGCTGGGCCGCCGTCGCCGATCAGCGCTATCGTTGCCGTACTTGCGCCACGCGACTGCGGATGCCGGTGGCCACCGGATCCTGGGGCCGCGCGACACTTTTCGCCCGGCCGAAGATGGAATACATTTGCCCTTATGGCCACGGCACGATGAACGTCGCGCAACTGCAGATTACAGGTTTGGAGACGCCCGAGTGGGACGAGCACGGCGATATTTGGAAAGAGCTCGAGTCGATCGGCAGTTCGCGGGATTAGCCTTCGTCGCCGAAGTCCAGACGGAAAATCGGGTCCAACTCGGATTCCGCGTTCATCAGAGCCAGTTCCTTCAATAAGCCGCTCTGCAGGTCGTAGACCCAACCGTGCAGCAACGGAAGGCCACCGTTTTTCCAGCTTCTTTGCACAATCGAATTCTCGGCAAGATGTTTCACTTGTTCAATCACGTTCAGTTCTACCATCCGTCGCCACTGCTGATTCTCGTCCAGAGCTTCCAGTTCCTTCCGGTTGATCCGGTAGATGTCCTTGATATGGCGCAGCCACTTATTGATCAACCCCAGATGGCGATTGGAAAGCGCATTCTTGACGCCGCCACACCCATAGTGGCCGCAGACGATGACGTGTTTGACCTTTAGCACCTCGACGGCGTACTGCAGCACGCTCAGCATGTTGAAGTCGGTGTGAATGACCAGGTTGGCGATGTTGCGGTGCACGAAAAGTTCGCCGGGTTCACGCCCGGTAACTTCCTCGGCCGGAACACGGCTGTCGGAGCAGCCAATCCAGAGGTACTCGGGCGTCTGGGTGTGCTCCATCCGGGCGAAGTAATCCGGATGCACGCTGAGTTTATCTTGCACCCAGGCCTTGTTGGCTAACAGCAACTTTTTATGCGATTCCACCGATTATCCTTTCGCGTTCACTAGCTGCGAGGAAGAAGCGATGTTGCGGGCGGACCCGTTCGTCTTCTTCAGTTCCACGGTTATCTTGCGATGGCGGGCGTTCTCCAGGAAATCAGCGATCACGTCATCAATATCGGTGTCGACGAAGGTAGCATTGTGGCCGTCGATGAGCAGTTGCGCGCCATCGGGGATTGTGGCCAAGTGCAGCTTGAGGTCCGCTTTGTTCAGAAAGGACATGTCCTTGTTGAAGCGCAGCAAATAGAGACTGCCGTCGTGTACCACGGTGACGGCCTGGTGATGGTTCGAGCGGAGCACGAAGAAAAGGCCCACCGCCAAGCCGAAGAGGACGCCCTTGAGCAAGTCAATGAGCACCACGCCGAGTACCGTCGCCATGAAGGGCAGGAACTGCGCGTATCCGGCGGCGAACATACGGGAGAAGAGCTTGGGACTGGCGAGCTTGTAGCCAATCAGGATGAGAATAGATGCGAGGCAGGAGAGCGGCACGCGATTCAACCAGGAGGGAATCGCCAGGACGGCCACGATGAGCAGCAGGCCGTGAATCATTGAGGACCTGCGGGTGCGTCCGCCGGCGTAGATATTGGCCGACGAGCGCACGACGACGGAAGTGATCGGCAGGCCGCCGACGAGTCCGCTGGAGAGGTTACCAAGGCCCTGGGCGTAAAGCTCTTTGTTGGGCGACGCCACGCGGCGGAAGGGATCGAGCTTGTCGGTGGCTTCGAGAGAAAGCAGCGTTTCCAGGCTCGCCACGACGGCGATCGTCATCGCCGAAATCCAGACGTCCGTACGATTGAGGGCACTAAAATCAGGAAACGAGAAGAGTTTGGCGATTCCGTCCAGACTGCCGATCAGAGGGAGGGCGACCAGATGGCCATCCTCCGCCCGCAAATAGAAGTCGGGGAACATTGCGCGAAATGCCTCGTTTAGGGCGGTGCCGAGGATGACGGCGGCCAGTGCGCCGGGAAAGACTTTGGTCAGTTTCTGTTGCTTCATCCATTTGGAGTCCCAGGCGAGTAAGAGCAGGAGGCAACTGACCGAGATGAGAATCGCCTCGCCGTTGCTGGCGTAGAGCGCTTTGACAATGTCGGTAAAGGTGTTCTCACCGGCTCGTTCAAGAAAGGAGAAGTCGCCTTCATAGTCGGTGTCCTGGCCGACGGCGTGGGGAATCTGCTTCAGGATGATTACCAGGCCGATGCCGGCGAGCATGCCCTTCAACACGGAACTGGGAATGTAGTTGGCGACCGAACCGAAGCGCAACGCGCCCAAGGCGAGTTGCATCAGTCCGGCGAGGACGATGCAGGCCTGAAAAACGGGGAAACTACCGAGAGTCTGAATGGCGGTGAACACGATGACGGCGAGTCCCGCGGCGGGTCCGCTAACGCTGACTTCTGAACCCGAAAAATAGGCGACGACCGTTCCGCCAATGATGCCCGCGAGAATTCCGGAGAAGAGGGGCGCTCCGCTCGCTAGTGCAATGCCTAAACATAGGGGCAGTGCGACAAGAAACACCACCAGACCGGCCGATGCATCTGCCCGAAAACTGTATTGGTTCTGACCCATTTGCCCCCACTCTAGCAGACATTAACAAATCTTATCTGGATTCTGGTAAACGGGAGAGATCTCGACCAAGTCCGACATCCGCTTCAATTGGCCGCAGGCGGCATAGATATCGAGGCCGCGGGCGCGGCGAACGTAGCAGGGAATGCTGGCCATGACGATGCGCTGGAACTGGCTGACGCGAGCTTCATCAGGCGAAACGAAGGGAATGCCGGGACCCGGGTTAAGGGGAATCAGGTTTACTTTGCACTGCAGGCCGGCGAGCAGGGCGACCAGACGACGGGCGTCCTCGTCGGTATCGTTGACGCCGCCCAACAAGACGTATTCGACGAAGATGTACTCCTTGGGACGGAGCGGATAGCGGCGGCACACATCAAGGAGGTCGTGCAAATGCCACTTGTCGGTAATGGGCATGATCTCGCGCCGCTGCTCTTCGCTGGAGGCATTGAGACTGATGGCGAGGCGTGGCCGGATGGCGGCGCGGCCCATCTCTTCGATCTTCGGAATCAGGCCGGAGGTGGAGAGGGTGATGCGTCGCTCGCCCATGCCGATGCCACGCTGGTCGACGAGCAACCGGGTCGCCTTCAGGACGTTGTCGAGATTCATCAAGGGCTCGCCCTGGCCCATCATGACGATATTCATCGTCCGTTCTTTCGGAGCCAATCCATGCTGCCGCATCACATGGAGCACTTGGCCGACGATCTCGCCAGCGGTGAGGTTGCGCTCTAAGCCGATTAAGGCCGTCAGGCAGAACTTGCAGTCGATGGGGCAGCCAACCTGCGAGGAAATGCAGATCGTGTCGCGGTCGCCCTCGGGGATGAAGACGGTTTCGATGGTCTTGCCGTCGGCGAGTTGCAGCAGGTAGCGGACGGTGCCGTCTTCGGACTGATAGCGGGCGGCTTCGCGCAGAGATCCGGCATCCGGAAGGTCCTGGCGCTCGGCATAGAGAGCGCGATAGACTTCGCGGGCGCGATGGAGCTTCACGTCCGGCCCCAAGGCAGCACGCAACTCTTCGATTTCGAGACCCAGCAAACTCACTCCCCCATTGTCGCGAATATTGCCGCGAATCCGGAAGCGCCCGCGGCAACGGGACACTCTGTCCATAAAGTGCGGGACAAATTGTCCGAACCCCTGGGTTGTGGCAGCCATAAGTGTTTCAATCCAAGGGCCAACCCCTTTGGCAACACTTTTGCAAAAGGAAGGAGCATGAATACTCAAGTTACCGCGGCAACCCTGCTGGTGGCGATCAGCACGCTTTGGGCCCAGCAGGCGCCTGCGGAACGACTCTCCCCCGAACTGAAGGCGGTCCGCGGAGTGCGGGCCAAAGATACGACAATCCCGGTAATCGTCCAGTTTAACGAAGGAGCGAAGAATCGCGAATCAGGCCGGGCGGGTCTGTTGGCGCGCGGCGCGGTGGAAGTGGCCGATCTCGGCGACTCGACGCTATTCCGGATCTCCGAGAGCGACCTCCCGGCGCTGGCCGCTGACCCGAGTGTGGCCTACGTTTCACCGGATCGCGAGGTGCACGGCAGCCTAGACATGATTCAGCCCACGGTACGAGCGGATGTGGCCAGCTTGTTGGGCTTTCGAGGCAACGGCGTGGGGATCGCGATCATTGACAGCGGAGTCAACAACCACCCGGACCTGAACGACGCCGGTCTGCTGAGCCGGTCGCGAGTGGTGTATCAGGAAAACTTTGTCGCCGGCGAAACTACCACCGAGGATCTCTTCGGCCACGGGACGCACGTGGCGGGAATCGCAGCGGGCAACGGCAGTGCTTCCCAGGCGTCGCTGGCCAGCCGCACTTTTAGTGGGGTGGCGCCGTCGGCGGCGATTATCAATCTGCGGGTGCTCAACGCCCAGGGCGCCGGCACCGATAGCCAGGTGATCGCGGCCATCAACCGGGCAATCGCCTTGAAGCGGAAGTACAACATCCGGGTGATCAACCTCTCATTGGGACGGCCGGTGCTCGAGAGCTACCAGACCGATCCGTTGGGCGTAGCCGTCCTGCGCGCGGTGAATGAAGGGATCGTAGTGGTGGTGGCGGCCGGCAACTACGGACGGGACAACACCTTCGGCACGAAGGGCTACGGGATGATCACCTCACCCGGCAATCACCCGCGCGTGATCACCGTGGGCGCCATGAAGACGCGAGAGACCAATGCGAGGGGCGACGACGAGATTGCGAGCTACAGTTCTAAAGGCCCGACGATGGTGGACCGCATCGCCAAACCCGACCTTGTGGCTCCGGGCAATCGAGTAGGCTCGCTGCTGACGCTACGGGGCTATCTGGCCAAAAACTACGGCGGCAATCAGATTCCGGTGAGCTACTATCTTTTGCCCCAAATCACGGCCTTGCTTGGACAGAATACAACATCGCCTAGCTACTACCGCATGAGCGGCACCAGCATGGCGGCACCAGTGGTGAGCGGCGCCGTGGCGCTGATGCTGGCCAAAGACCCCGCACTCAATCCCGACACGGTAAAGGCCCGTTTAATGAAGACGGCGTCAAAGCAGTTCCCGGTCTCCTCCACGGCAATCGATCCGGTGACCGGCGAGATGTACGTGAGCCAATACGACTTGTTCACCGTGGGCGCCGGATACCTGGATGTGTGGGCGGCGCTCAACGCGAACGACGTGGCGCGGAAGCCGGCGCTTTCACCCGAGGTTCGGTATGACCAGAAAACCGGGCAAGTGCGGCTGGTGCAAAACGGATCCGCAGTGTGGGGCTCGTCGGCGGTCTGGGGGACGAGCGCCGTGTGGGGCACCAACGTCTTTATCGGCAACTCCAGCGCGGTTTGGGGTACGTCGGCGGTCTGGGGGACCAGCGCCGTGTGGGGGACAAGCGCCGTGTGGGGTACGTCGGCGGTTTGGGGGACAAGCGCCGTGTGGGGCACGAAGGTCCTTCAGGCCGAGCGACTCGACGTGTTGGTTCAAGGCGAGAAGTAGTTTACTTCGGGTAATGCGTCTCGACGTAGCCGTTGAGCATGCCGATAAACTCAGCAACGATGTGGTCGCCCCGGAGCGTCCTGGCTAGCTTGCCATCGACGTACACCGGGGCGACCGGGTCTTCGAAAGTGCCGGGCAAGGAAATGCCGAGGTTGGCGTGCTTGCTTTCGCCGGGCCCGTTCACGATACAGCCCATGACCGCAACCTTCATCTCTTCGACGCCGGTGTAGCTTTCGCGCCAGACAGGCATCTGCTCGCGAAGGTAACGCTGAATTTGGTCGGCCATGTCCTGGAAGAAGGTGGAGGTGGTACGGCCGCAGCCAGGGCAAGCCGTGACTTGGGGCGTGAAGGCGCGCAGTTCCAGCGCCTGCAGGATCTGCTGGCAGACGATGACCTCGTCCGTGCGGTCGCCATTCGGCATGGGCGTCAGCGAGCAGCGGATGGTATCGCCGATGCCTTCCTGCAACATGACGCCGAGAGCGGCCGTGGAGTAGACAATGCCTTTGGAGCCGAGGCCGGCTTCAGTCAGGCCGAGGTGGATGGGATAGTCGCAGTTGGCGGCGAGTCCACGGTTGACGATGATGAGGTCCTGCACGCCGCTCACTTTGGCGGAGAGCACAATGTGGTTGTGCGGCAGGCCATAGCTTTCGGCTTTCTCGGCGGAAACGAGGGCGGAGACCACCATGGCATTCATGGTGACTTCCTTGGCATCGAGCGGCGCGGGCAGCTTCGCGTTCTCGTCCATCATTTCGGTGAGTAAGGCGCCGTCGAGCGAGCCCCAGTTCACGCCGATACGCACCGGCTTGCCGTATTCAATCGCGCACTCGATCATGGTGCGGAAGTTGTCGTCGTGCTTCTTGCCGATGTTGACGTTGCCGGGGTTGATGCGGTACTTGGCCAGCGCGCGGGCGCAGTCCGGATACTTCTTGAGGAGTTGGTGGCCGTTGTAGTGGAAGTCGCCGACGATAGGGGTGGTGAAGCCATGCAGGCGAATGGTGTCGACGACGCGGGGGACGGCGCGGGCGGCCTCATCCGTATTGACGGTGACGCGCACGACTTCGGAGCCCGCCTTGGCCAGTTCCATGATCTGGTTGGCGGTGCCGGTGATATCGGCCGTATCGGTGTTGGTCATCGACTGCACCATAATCGGGTGCCCGCCGCCGACCTTCACGCCACCGATGTCGACGATGACGGACTTCCGGCGGCGAATCGGTTCAAGGCGGACCATGGGCCGGGCGATCGTCGATGCAGCGAGGGGCAAAGTTGCCATATCCACCAGTTTAGTGGGTAGATGGAAGCTGTGTCTCTTTCCGAAGCTATTGAACAGCGGCTGAACTCGCTTACCAAGCCTCCTGGCAGCCTGGGAGAACTGGAGCGGCTGGCGGCCCGCTACTGTCTGATCGCGTGCCAGGTGCAGCCTCCCCTACCCCGCAAGGGCATGTATCTGTTTTGCGCCGACCATGGTGTGGTGGCCGAAGGTGTGAGCGCTTACCCCTCGGCGGTGACGGCGCAGATGGTGGCGAATTTCGAGCGGGGCGGGGCGGCGGTGAACGTCCTGTGCCGGCAGTTTCAGATCGAGCCGGTGATCGTCGATTGCGGCGTGGGTCAACCGACGGCCAATTTCGCATTGGAACCGGCGATGACGCTCGAGAAAGCCCGAGAATTGCTAAAGAAGGGCCGGATGCTGGCGCATTCAGCCAAACAGCGTTTCGATCTGGTGGGCCTGGGCGAGATGGGCATCGGCAACACGACTTCGGCGGCGGCGCTACTATCGGCGTTGACCGGCGCCGATGCGGCGCTCACCGTGGGAGCCGGGACGGGGTTGGATGATGCCGGCATGCAGCACAAAGCCGCGGTGGTGCGGCGCGCGCTAGCCCTGCATCCGGACCGCGATCCGTTGGCGGTGCTGGCGGCGCTGGGCGGCTTCGAGATCGGAACGATGACAGGCTTCATTTTGGCGGCGGCGGAGATTGGGTTGCCTGTGGTGGTGGACGGCTTCATCACGTCTGCGGCGTCGTTGGTGGCTTTGCGCCTGAATCCAAAGGCTTTGGATACTGCTTTCTTCTCGCATCGGTCGGCGGAGAAGGGTCACGCGAGGATGCTGGAGGCGCTGGGCGCGACGCCGGCGCTGGATTTGGGCATGCGGCTGGGGGAGGGGTCAGGCGCGGCGCTGATGATCAATCTGATTGAGACTTCTTTGCGGGTTTACCTGGAGATGGCCACTTTTGCCGAGGCGGGCGTGGCGGAAAAGCTAAACTAGTAGTTTGGTTAACCAGCTTGTTATCGAAAACCTGAAGCACCGGCCGGTGCGGACAGGTCTCAGTATCCTCGCCATCGCATTTTCCGTGACCCTCGTGCTCACGATTGTCGGCCTCAGCGACGGGATGCTGGAAGAATCGCGGGACCGGGCCCGCGGCGCGGGTGCGGACATTGTCTTTCGCTCGCCAACCGCGTCCTTTGGTACCGGGGGAGGCTCCGCCCCGCTCAACCAGAAACTGGTGCCGTTCCTGGAGACCCAGCCGCACATCACCATGGCGGCCGGAGTGCTGATTCATAGCCTGCAGTTTCCCAACTCGCTGCATGGAATCGACCTCGAACGCTCCTCGCGGATGGCCGGCGGTCTGCGGTTCATCGACGGCGGACCCTTTCAGCAGGAGAGCGACATCATCGTCGACGAGTATTACGCCCGCGAGAAGAAACTGAAGGTCGGGTCAAAGGTGGCACTCCTGAACCGCGACTGGACCGTCCGTGGCATCGTCGAGAGCGGCAAACTGGGGCGCATGTTCGTGCAGTTACCCGTGCTACAGGACCTGACCAGCAACCCGGGACGCATTACGCAGATCTACCTCAAAGTCGACCAGCCCTCGAATATCGCAGCGGTGGTAGCCGACCTGAAAGCCAAGCAGCCCGACTACGGCGTCAACACCATGGAGGAGGTACTCTCCTTCTTCAGCGCCGATAAGATTCCGCAGTTGGGAATCTTCATCAATGTCATTGTCGGCATCTCGGTCGCTATCGGATTCGTGTTTGTGTTTCTTTCGATGTACACGGCTGTGCTGGAACGCACCCGGGAGATCGGCATCCTGAAAGCGCTGGGCGCGTCTCCCGGCTTTATCGTGGGGATTCTTCTACGCGAGTCGTTGTTGCTCGCCTTCCTGGGCGCGATCACGGGGATCGCCTTTTCCTTTGGCACGCGCTATCTGTTTCTCGCGATGATTCCGGCGTCGATGCAACAGAAGATTTCGCCCGAATGGTGGCCCAAAGCTTTGCTGATTGCCATGGCGGGGGCGCTATTGGGCACGCTATATCCGGGCTTGAAAGCAGCGAAGCAGGATGCGATTGAGGCCTTGTCCTATGACTGAGCAAATGGTCGAAATCAAAGGACTCACCAAGCTCTACCGCCAGGGCGATGTCGAAGTGAGCGCCTTGCGTGGCGTGGATCTCCAGATCGCCAAGGGAGAATTCGTGGCCATCGTTGGTCCGTCGGGTTCGGGGAAGTCGACGCTGTTTAACATTCTTGGCGGACTGACGCCCCCGACAGCAGGCACCGTGCGCTTGGCGGGCCGGGATCTACTGGCGTTGTCCGAAGGCGAGCGAACGAACCTGCGCAAAAAGACCGTCGGCTTCGTCTTTCAGAAGTACAACCTGCTGCCGACGCTCACCGCGAAAGAGAACATCGACATTGCCCGCTACATCGCGGGCGTCAATGGCGAGACGGATGCGCAATTCCAGGAAACGCTGAAGTTCCTGGGTTTGTCGAGTCGCCTGAATCACAAGCCGCGGGCGATGTCCGGCGGCGAGCAGCAGCGTGTGGCCATCGCCCGGGCCATCGTCAATCACCCGGCGCTCCTGCTGGCCGACGAACCGACGGGCAATCTCGACACCGAGAATTCGAGCCTCGTGCTCGATCTGCTTCGCGACCTGAACCGTCGTCTGCATCAGACGATCGTCATGATCACCCACAACCCGGAAGCCGCCGCCTACGCCGACCGCATCGTCCACATGCGGGACGGGCGTATCGAACCTCAGCCGGCGCTTCTCTAGCGTGGATGCTTGATCAGAAAGCGCAGATTTCGGTAACTGCGCCCCACCGGCTACCACCCACCGGTCTTTCCGCCGAACCACCAGAGAAGGCCGAGCGTAAACGTGTTTTGCTGTTCGGCCAAATCGCCCGGCACACGCCGGAGGAAGAACGGCACATTGGAGAAGTCGCGACGATACTCGAGCCGGGCCTCGAACCCGTCCGCCGGCCGGTACCCGAACGTCGAGGTGAGGTCATTCAGGCTTTGGACAGTTCCGCTGAAGAGACCTGCCCGGTCGTTCAGACGCGTGTAGCGCTGGCCAAAGTACGCCTTGTTCGTTAGCTGGTAACGAAGATATGCGGCTCCGCCGGTTATCACTTGAGCGGGTCCTGCCTTCTCGAGACGATTCACCACGTAGTCGAATTCGCCAACGAGCGTTAGCTTCGAGTTGACGTTCCAGGACGCGTAGGTATCGATGACGTGCAAACGGCCGCGCGGCAACGTCGGGACGCCAGTTACCGACAGGCCCGGTTGGGTGGGTAGCCACGGGAGTCCTGGGTTCAGAGAAGGCACCAGATCCCGCTGCTCTTGCCCGCTGTAGTAGTTGAGGGTCCAAGTGAGATTCTTCATGGGCTTCAACACCATTTGGCCTAGCTGCGACTTGAAGCCATTGAAATCCTCCGTTTGGTTCGCACCGTTAACGAGCCAGTAGGAGAAACTGAGGCGGTCGCTCAAGGGCAGCGTGGTTCGCACACCCATGTGATAGAACGGGAGGAAATTGAAGAAGTAACTGCGAGAGTAATTGATCTGATCTTTGGTGTAGTTGCTTTCCGGTCCCAAGGCGCTCGCCCATTTTCCGAAATCAACGGTCAGCCCCTTGCCCAGAGGAGCGATATAGGTACCATACGCCTGAAAGACGTTCCGGTAAACTTGCGGGCGCGGCTCGTTCTGCGCGCCCCCCTGCAGCGTCTCAGTTGCCTGACCGTACATCAAGTCCAGGCGGTAGCCCCACCGGCTGTTGTCTTTGGCAGCCCGCTCAATGACCAAGCCGGTCTGGTTGATGCTGAAGCTATTGGCCGACACATCATAGCCGCGAAGCAGATTGATCCGCCCGATCGGACGATTCGTGTTCCACATGTAATAGCCGTCGAGGTATAGATTCGCCGTCGTGTCTTTCCACCAAGGGTTAGGTTCACTGGCAGGTTTCGAGCTCCCGGCGAGCGGTTCCACAACCGATGGTGACACCGGCACGGCCAAGTCGGCTCGTGGAGCGGCCAGGCGCTGCTCAAGCCGCTGTAACCGGGCTTCCAATTCCGCAATCTTGTCCAGAAGAAACCGCTCGCGGTCCGTTTGACCATGGCAAACCGCTGCAGTAGTGAGAAGGAATACGAAGTGTCGATGGTTCATGGCCGCTAACGTCAGGTTATTTCAACTTGAACTTGCGACCAAGGCAAATTGATTGGGATCAGGGGTAGTGCACCGGAACAAAGAGTTTGCAGTCGGTTGAGTCCGAGCTTGAATCTGCGCCGGACGAACTGGCTTATCGCGCGAACAGCCGCAGACCCTGGCCGATCAAAGCTGCGCCTAGCGCACCCGCAAAGGCCGGAACGAAAACCGGAGCGGCGCGGTGGACGGCATGATAGCCGAGGAAAAGAAAGCCGCCGCCCGTAAGCGCCAACAGACCCTGGATCAATCCGGGAGCGATATAGGAACTGGCATAGCCTTCGGCGACGATGCCCAACCAGGTGACAAACTGCAATCCGCCGCTCGCGAGCATGGCCTTGGTTTCGCTCTTCAGCGCCGACCGCAGCATGACGCCTAAAGCGATGCCCTCGGGAATCTTATGCAGAATGATGCCCGCGATGATGCCCGCGGTCATCTGCCGTTGCCCTTCCCCCAGCGAGGCCTGAATCAGCCAGCCATCCAGAAAACAATGAGCCGCCGCCGCCACCAGCAGGACCGTCGAGACCGCGTGGCTGCAGGTGGAACAGACCGGTTGCACGAAACGGTCAATCGTATAGAGTAGGCCGAAACCCGCCGTCAGCCACGCCAGCGCGACTGGCCACCCGGAGTCAGTCGCCACCTCGGGAAGAATCCAAAAGGTGGCAATGCCGATCAGCAGTCCACCATTCAAGGAAGACAGGCGACGCGCGATGGTCGGAAGACTTCCGAGCCAGACGCCTAAAAATGTAAATAGCAGTGCGGACAACAGCACGACGTGGGCAACCCTCGACTCTAGTCTACCTCATCTGATAATGCTGTATCCATAGCACGCGCTGCCGCCGGTGGTGGTGGGCGGCTGAAATGAGCCAGCAACTTCGCCCCTCAACCTTGCGTTTATAGAGGCAGGAGGGATCAGGAAAATGATCCGCAAAGCTTGGCTCATCCCTGCAGTGTTGTTCGGCCTGGCGTGGGTGCCCGAGGCCAGCGCTCAGGTCTCCTTCGGATTTAGCATTGGCCGCGTTCCGCCCGTGCCGCGAGGCTACGCTTACGGACCCGTTGGCCGCGCCCCCGGACCCGGCTATCTGTGGCGGGACGGCTTCTGGGACGTGCGCGGCCGTCAATACCAGTGGGTTCCCGGTGGCTGGATGCGGGCGCCCCGCGGCAATGCCTACTGGGTGGCCCCCGGCTGGCAGCGGCATCGCAACAGCTACAACTGGCGCCCCGGTTACTGGCGCTGAACCAGGGTTTGCATGACGCGCGCCGCCTCTCGCCCGAAACGGCGTTGCAGGTGGCGTGCGTACGGCAAAGCGAGCCAGCCGGCGAGGTTCGCGGGACGTGAGTAGGAGCGGATCGCGAAACGCACCTCGCCGCTGGGTAGCCAATCTACCGCAAATTGCTCTTCGCCGGCCTCGTCATGGCCGGCTAGCGTGCGTATGCTGAAGGCGTATCTTCGCAAGTCGTTTTCCACGGCAAGGATCCGGCTGGGCTGCAAAGACCAGAACCCCAGGTGGCTCACGCAGGCAGCCACCACCTGCCCGGCTTCAGGCGTCGCGGTGGACGAAAAGAACTCGCACCAACCCAGACGTGTCACTTTCCAGCCGCTCAGAGCCTCCACGGCTTGGCGCCAAACCTGCTCCCCTTCCCCTACCGTCACGGACGTGTGGTTGCGAAAGTAGGTTCGCGGAGGAGCATCGAGAGTGCCGGCACCGGGCTCATGATTGAACGGGGCCCGGGCGGCAGTGGCCAGGGTTTTCGCGATTCGTCGGGCATCGGGCTTCCGCCAGAGAAACATTTAGTGGCCGTCGTATTTCAACTCGCCGGCAGGAATCGGAATGGGCAGTTGATTGTGCTTGAGCGGCAGCGGACACGTCGCGTAAGGAGTGAAGACACACGGCGGATTGTAGACTTTGTTGAAGTCGATCACCACTTGGCCGTCCTTTGGCAGATCGGTGTAGAGGTAACGTCCCGCCGCGTAGGTCTGCTTACCGGCCGTCTTGTCCTTCAAAATGAAGAACAGTTGATTGCCATCCACCACCGGTTCCAGGCGATAGGTGGCACCCTTCAGCGAGAACTCGGTCACGCCGATCACCTTGTGCTCCTCGAGTTCGTTCACGATGTTCGGGATCCGGACAACCCTTTCCGGCTGCGGAATGAATCTGGCCACCACACGATACTCTGGCCGGACAGGAAACCAAGTCTTGTGCGTGAACTCACGCCGGAACTGGCTATCCAGATCCCGCATGCGGATGCCGATCTTGGTGCCGCGATCGATCACGAAAAGGCTTACTTTGCCCAGCACGAGAATGTCCTCGGCCGCCTTCTCGTCATTCACCAACGCAGCCACTTTGGTGACCGGCCTGCCGCGCAATGTGACGGCCACGCCGGGGTTGAACTCGACGCCGATCCTCTTGCCGGTGCGGATAAAGACGCCCGCCCGCGCCGGAACGCTAGCCGGAAGCAACAGGTCATTCCCGGGTGCGGAGCCAAAGGTGTTCCGGCCCTCTTTCAGCCAAAAGAGGCCGGAAACCGTCAGCCAGCCGGTGTCCGACTTCAGCTTGGCCTCGGACTCGGCCCGCCACTTCTCGATCGACGCAGTGTAGTCCTTTATACTCAGGGGGTCGGCACCGGAGGCAAGGACAGTGAAAGCCAAGAGAAACACCGTAATCCATATCGGCTTCATGGTGATTCCCATTATAGCGTTCGCGCAACAAGCTTCGGAGGAGGCGCCGAAGAACCTCGAAACCTTCGAATCCCGCATCGACCGGGTCTCCGCGAAGCACACGTTTGCCGAGGGGCCCACCTGGGTCCCGGAAGGCTACCTCCTGTTCAGCGACGTGCCAAACGACCTCGTCCACAAGCTCACGCCCGGCAAGCCCTCGGCCATTTGGCGCGAGAAGTCCAACGGAACGAATGGCAACGCCGTCGACACCGAAGGGCAACTTTACTCCTGCGAGAGCCGCACGCGCCGGGTGGTACGCACGAATCTGAAATCCGGCAAACAGGAAGTGCTCGCCGAGCGCTTTGAGGGCAAACGCCTGAATGCGCCGAATGACATATGCGTGCGCAAGGACCGCAACGTCTACTTCACCGATCCCGCCTTCGGCTCACAGACCGATACCCGCGAGCTCGACTTTTACGGCATCTACCGCATCAGCCCCAAGAATGAATTGACGCTGGTAGCCAAGACCACCGGCCGCCCGAACGGCATCACGCTCGCGCCCAATGGCCGCCTGCTGTATGTGTCGAACTCCGATGAACGCGCAGTGCAGGTCTACGACCTCGACCGCACCGGAGTGGCGAGCAACGGGCGCGTCTTCGTCTCCGGCATCGCCGGCGCACCCGACGGGCTCCGCACTGATGAGAAAGGCAATGTCTATGTGGCGGCCGAAGATATCTTGATCTACTCGCCGCAGGGTAAGCTGATCCGCACCATCAAGGTGCCGGAGACGCCGCGTAATCTGGCTTTCGGCGATGCCGACCTGATGACGCTCTACATCACCGCCTACACCAGCGTTTATCGGGTGCGCCTGCCGTTTAAAGGGGCAACTTACTAACGCAATGACCGAGCAGGACCGCGAGCGCTATTCGCGCCAAATCCTCTTCTCCGGTTTGGGCCAGGAAGGGCAAGAGAAGTTACTCGCCGCGCATGTGACGATCGTCGGCTGTGGCGCACTGGGCACGTATCAGGCGGCGGCGCTGGCCCGCGCCGGCGTAGGCACGCTGCGCATCATCGATCGCGACTCCATCGAATTCTCGAACCTGCAACGCCAATGGCTCTTCACCGAAGACGATGCACTCCAGGCCTTGCCCAAAGCGATCGCCGCGGAACGCGCCATCGCCCGCATTAACTCGGGCATCCGCGTGGAGGCCGAGGCCGTTGACCTGACTCCGGCCAACGCCGCCGACTTACTCACCGGCACCGACTTACTGCTCGACGGCACCGATAACTTTGAAACCCGTTACTTAGTCAACGACTTTTCCATCGCGCACGCCATCCCCTGGATTTATGGCGCCGCCGTCGGCAGCTATGGCCTCACCATGCCAATTCTTCCGGGACGCACCGCCTGCCTGGCCTGTGTCTATCCGGAGCCGCCCGGCGGGGCGCAGGAGACCTGCGAAACGGCCGGCGTGCTAGGGGCGATCACCACCGCCGTCGGCGCCTTGCAAGTAGCCGCGGCAATGAAGTTACTCGCCGGGCAAGTACCCTACTTAGGCCTCACCACGCTCGACTTGTGGAGTGGCCGGATCCGCCAGACCGCGCCGCCCGAAGCGGACCCCGAATGCATCTGCTGCGGCCAGCGCCGTTTCGAGCACCTCGCCGGCCAGCATCGCAAACCGATCTCGCTCTGTGGACGCAATGCGGTGCAGATTCATGAGCGTGCGCGGCCGCTCGATCTACTGGAATTGGCCCGGAACCTCGAGCCGCTCGGCCAGGTTCGCGCCAACGAGTTCGCCCTGCGCTTCTTCACTGGCCCCTACGAAATGACGATCTTTCCCGACGGCCGCGCGATCATTAAGGGCACGCAGGACGTGGCGGTCGCGCGCTCGCTTTACGCCCGCTATATTGGCGGTTGAAGCAGGGGCGGTTGAATCAGTTGGGATGCGCGCCGGGCCAGCCGGCAAACTTCGCGATATAGGCCACAAAGTAGTAGCAAATCGCCGCGACCAAGGCTGAGGCCGGCAGCGTCAGCACCCAGGCCCACAGCAGACGCCGAGCCAGACCCCAGCGGACGCTCTTGACGCGATTGATCGAGCCCACGCCGGCGATCGCGCCGGTAATCACATGCGTCGTGGAGACGGGAATCTTCAAATAGGTGGGAAACAGAATCGCGATGGCGCCGGCCGTTTCAGCACAAAAGCCGCCGCGAGGTTTCAGGCGGGTCAATTTGCTGCCCATGGTATGGACGATTCGCCAGCCACCGGTCATCGTCCCGAGGGCGATGGCGCCGAAGGCCGCCAGGATCACCCAGCCCTGGACCTGAAACTCTTTCAGAAAACCGCCGGAGACCAGGACGCCGGTGATGATGCCGACTGTCTTCTGCGCGTCGTTCGAACCATGCGCGTAGCTGAAGAGCGCGGACGAAAGAAGTTGCAGGCGGCGGAACCAGCGGTCCATCTTGCTTGGCGTCGAATTGCGGAAAAGCCAGAGCACCAGCGCCATCAACGAGTAGCCCAGCACCAGGCCCATCAGGGGCGCCAGGACAATAAACTTCGTCGTCGAAATCCAGCCTTCGATCTTGATGCCCTTCAGTACGTTCGAAATACCTTCCAGCATCGCCACCTTGCACATCACCGCGCCGGCGTAGCCACCGATCAGCGCGTGCGAGGAACTCGAAGGAATGCCATAAAGCCAGGTGAAAAGATTCCAGGCGATCGCGCCGAGCAAGCCGGCCAGGATCACGATCGGCGTGACGTAGTCCAGATTGACGAGATTGGCGCCCACCGTTTGCGCGACCC
>JALHNI010000042.1 GCA_022843605.1 Bryobacter sp. | reverse complement strand
GTTGAGCAATCCCACCGAAAGCACGGTTCGTGGTGCCGGCGGCGAGGGTACCGTCAAAGCTCAGCCTTTTCGTAAGGATTGTAGAGTAGTTCAAGCCAAGCGATTGATCACTGCCGTTCCAGGCCTGCTGATTGTTGTAACGGCGGTAGTCGCCACTGTAAGAGACCTGAAGCTGATGGCGCTTCCACTCCTTCGTGCCGTATATGCCGCCCATGAGTTCGAGTCCACCCGAGCCACGGGTAAAAATCGAACCATCGGAACCAGGAACAACTGAAGTGAGGCCGCTATCATAGATTGCTTGCACGCCCACATAAGGCCGAATTCGAAGCCCATCGCTCTGCCGCCCCCCAGCCGAACCGCCTCGGCCAAGGATCGATGGGCCACCGAAACCGCCCAGCCCGCCAATGCCCTGGGCGACCAACTGGCTCGCCGACCCGAGCAACAAAACCACCGCTCCGAATTTCACTCTCAGCTTTCCTCCTGCGCGGACCTCAGTTGGGACCGATCCTCGTTGCCGACCCGCAGACTTGCCCACGAACCCGTATCTCCAGTCTGCTTGATGCCCTTAGTACTGTCAAGCAGGGGAAGACCTTAGTCCCGTCGCCAAGGTCTTGAAAAAGAAGTAACATCCTGCCAGGACTATGCGTCCCACCAACCACATGCCCAGACTTCGAACCCTCATACTTTCTCTCGCGTTCTCCATCACCTGGGCAGCCGAACTGCCTGTTTCGCAAGTGGTGCTCTACAAGAACGGAGTCGGCTATTTCGAGCGGGCGGGAGAACTCCGCGCCGGAGAAGCAGCACGGCTGGACTTCAAAGCCGCGGAAATGAACGACGTCCTGAAATCGCTTTCTGTAACGCAAAAAGGCGGTGGACCGGTCACCGGCCTACGCTACGATTCGAGCGAACCCTTACAGGCAAAATTGGGAGAGTTTCCGTTTCGCGTCGAGAACGGCCAGTCGCTAAGCGGATTTCTCGACCAACTGAAGGGCGCGGCGGTCAGCCTAAAGCTTCTGTCTGGCGAGGCCGAGTCCGGCACGATCGTGTCCGCGCGCAGAATCACCGCCGACGCTCAACGAGTTGAACGCGAATCACTGGTTCTGATGATGCCAACGGGCGAACTCAAGAGCTTTGACCTGGGCCAGGTGCAAACGCTCAAACTCGCGGATTCCGCCCTCGAACTGGAGCTAAAGCGCTTCCTGGCCACCCTCACAGCCTCCCGATCCAAGGACAAGAAGAGCGTTTACCTGGACTCCACCGACGATAAGGCGCGTCAGGTGTCGCTCAGCTACATGATCCCGACGCCCATTTGGAAGTCGAGTTACCGATTGCTATTCGGCCCCACCGGCGAACCTACGCTCGAAGGGTGGGCCATCGTCGACAACACCACCGGCGAGGACTGGAACAAAGTGCAACTGGCACTGGTGAGCGGACGTCCGGTGAGCTTCATTTCGCGACTCTATGAACCGAAGTACATCGCTCGGCAAACGGCCGAACTGGCGGAGGAACAAGCGCAGAGTCCCGTAGTCTATGCGGGAGCGGTCTCCGAGAGCCTGCAGATGCAGGACGCCGCAGCCGGCGCACGGACGAACCAGTTTGAGCGTCTCGCGAAGTCGCGTCCGGCGATGGCTCCCCCACCGCCCCCCGCAGCGCTTGGTGGAATGGTTGGCGGAATGATGGGCGGCGTACCGAGCAGCGTTGCCGTCAACACGAGCGGCCGTGACCTCGGAGATCTCTTCGAGTATCGTTTCGGCGGGCCAGTCACCGTGCGCAAGAACGAGTCCGTCATGTTGCCCTTCGTCCAGCAGAAGGTCGCCGCTCGAAAGCTTCTGATCTACACCTCAGGACAGAGTTCGCAGAACCCGATGTCCGCGGCATCGATCGTCAACTCCACCGGCAAGACGCTCGACGGCGGCCCGATTACGGTATTCGATGCTTCGGCCTACGGAGGCGAAGCGCTGATGGAGAGCCTGAAAGCCGGAGACAAGCGCCTGATCAGCTACGCGACCGACCTTGGCACGCGCATCTCAACGGCCGCGGAGTCGGGCACCGAGGCCGTGCGCGAAGTGAAGGCTAAGGACGGCATCCTCACGGCAAAGCTCGCGATTCTGGAGACAACCACCTATTCCATCCGCAACGTAGACCCGCGTGCCAAGACGCTCATCATCGAGCATCCCCTCAAGCCGGACGCAAAGCTTCTGAGTGAGCCCAAGCCCACCGAAACTACGGCGAATTATCATCGCTTCGAACTGAAAGTCGCCGCCAACGCCAACGAAAAGTTCGTCGTGCGCGAGGAGCGCACGATTGAAAACGTTGAACAAATCAGCAACTTGAACGACGACCAGTTGGTTATCTATCTGCGCAACAAAAGCCTCAGCGACGCGGCACGGAAGCAACTCGATCAGGTGCTGGCCAAGAAACGCGAGTTGCTCGAGTCCATGCAGCAGGAGGCGCGCCTGACCGCCGAAATCAACGACCTGGTGAAAGACCAGGACCGGATTCGCCAGAATCTGGGTAGCCTCAACCGCGTGACCGGTCAGGAGGCGCAAGTGCGCAAGTATGCCAGTGACCTGGCGGCCTCCGAAGCGCGGCTCGCCACACTACGCGACAGCCAAAGCGCGAGTCGCCGGAAAACGGCGGAGGTGCAGGAGGAGTACAACGACCTGATCCGCAAGCTGACGTTCTAGCGCAGCCGCATCAGAGGGTCGCCGATGACGATGTTCATCCAGCTGAGAAACGGGATGGAGAGATAGGCCGCCTCAGCAAAATTCCGGCCGCCGAGGTAGGCGGGCAGCAACTGCTCAGGCCGGGGACATTGCTGCAGAAATGGCTCATCGACATGGCCAGTGGCGCCTGAAGCACCCTCCAGCAGGTAGTCAGCGGTCAGGCTTTGGGGGCTGAGCGCCCAGTAGCTTTGGCGATCGTTCCAGGAACCGATGTTCCAGGTGGCGGGCGGCCTGGCGAAGGTGCGGCCGTTCGTAGAGACATACTCCGTGGCAATCGCGCCGGGTAGCCACTGCATCTTCAGAAACCGTTGACGGCGTGATTTGTCGTTCGATCCCCAACTGGCGTACGCGATCACGTCGCTCAGTCCGGAGAGCACCTTGGTGGACTCATCCAGCACACAGCGGTCGCCAGGGATGAGCAGCGCGGCAGTCCGCAACCAATTATTGCCTTCCCGATCGGACTCGTCATTCAGATCAATCACTGCCCTGCCCCGGTTCCGGGCTTGCAGACCGCGATCGATCATGGCCCGGATCTCGGGCAAACCATAGCCGGCCAAGCGCGTAACCAGGTAGATGGGAAACGCACGTTGTTGAAAGGGTGTATCACGCTGGCGGAAAAAGGGATTTGGCACCAAGCCAGCCGTGGGGAACTGCTTTCCCTGGCGGCGCGAGTAGAGAAGCGCCAACTCGGAATCCACACTTGCCCCGTCGGAGTTGATGGTCAATGCCTGAGCCGTCGGCTCGATCCGTAAGGGAACGCCCTGAGTGAGAACAATGTAGCGAATAACAGGCGTGAGGCACTTTGAGATCGCCTTTTCAAGTTCGATGTAAACCGCACGGCGGATGACTTCGGAGGTCGATGTACGAACTTGGCAAAGATTGGCGGTCGGTATGGACCGGGCGCGTTGATAGTACTGTGCGACTTCGCGAGAAACCGGACTATCACCGTTGGACACAATCAGGACATTTTCGGGCGACTGGGCCCAGAGGCAGGAGGCCGATGCCAGCAAAAGGGGGAGAGCCACTGCCCGAAGAAGCGGGGAACGGCCGAAGAACATGAATGGGCTCAAGAGGATGGAAAAAATTGGGGCCTTCCTACTGTCAATGTTATAATCCCTATAAAGAAAAAGGGCAACAAGGCGGGAAAGCCGGATGATTGCGTCCGAGCTGGAGCCCGAGGGATCGGGGGCTCAGGCCTCCAGTCGGATACCGTGTTGAATCGGACATTTATCGGTCGAACTGATGGACCTGGACCAGCTACATACGTTCCTAGAGATCGTGCGCCTGAAGAGCTTCTCGAAAGCTGCGCAGACCTGTTTTCGTACGCAGCCGGCGATCTCCGCGCAGGTCAGGCAGTTGGAGCAGGAACTCAACAGCAATCTCTTTGAACGGCTCGGCACGCGCATCTCTTTGACGACGGCGGGTAAGATTTTCGCCGATTATGCCGAACAGATTCTAGAACTCAGAAAAAGAGCGCAGGATGCAATCAACGAGCTCGAACGCGTACCGCGCGGTGAGTTGGTGATAGCGGCCAACGAGGCAACCTGTATTTACGTGTTGCCGGAAGTCTTTTCGGATTACAAAAAGCTGTATCCGAACGTGCAACTTCTGGTAGACCGTTCTTATGGAGCGCGCGTGGTGCAGGCGGTGCAGGACAACCTGGCCGACTTTGGCATCACGCAATTGCCCGTGCAGGAGAAGAAGCTTCAGGTAGTGAAGATCTTCTCGGACGAGATCAAGCTGTTGACGCCCGCGCGGCATGCGCTGGCGGACCGCGATCGGGTGACGGCTCGGGATATTGTTGGCTTCCCGCTGTTGCTGCCGAAGACCGGCACGACACGGGCACGGCTGAACCAATGGCTGGAGCCGGTGGAGGACGAGTTGCAGGTTTCGATGGAGCTTGACTCCACCGAGATGATCAAGCGGTTTGTGATGGCTGGTTTGGGATTGTCGTTCCTGGCCAACTCGCATATCCAGGAAGAGTTGCAGACAGGGCGGGTGCGAGCCGTCAGTCTGGGGCCGGAGTCCATGATCCGGCGTCTAGGGTTGATCTACCGGAAAGACAAGGCGCTCTCAAAAGCGGCGCTCGGTTTTATTCAGGTGATTTCGGAAAAAGCTGGTCAATTCGATTTGGCTGCGGCGCAGGGAGATTCGGCGCCCCAGCCAATAGGAGCGGCCGAACTGCCCGCCGCCGGGTAGCGAGAACTGGGTGACCAGCGTTGGTCACGGATGAGATTGAGATTACGAGGTGCCGTGTCGACACAAACGATCCGCCAAAGCACAATTCTGATTGCGTCGGGAGAACGCACCAGCGTCTATTCATCGCTGGAACAGGTCCCTGCGGCTTTGAAAGAAAAGCTGCTCCATTCCACGTCGGGCGCCAACTCCGCCACCATCCTACTGGCTGATCGCGCAGGCCGGGAGGAGATTGTCCGCGCGCTGCGCGGGATGCCGAGCCATGTGCAAGCCCGCCTCACCTCCCCGAAGCTCCCGTGGACCGAAGCCTTTGCCCGGAAGCACAGCCTGCCGGATGCAATTCCGCCAGCGGTGCCCGCCGACGCCGTGCCCATTCCGCAGCCCAGCCCGGCCATCGACCCGTCCTTTGGGCCTCTTGCCATGGCAGAAGCCGTCTGGTCCTGGTCCCGGCAACATTGGGCCGAGTTGCTGTTGCCGGTGGGAGTCGCCATCGGTTTGTGGGCCCTGCTGGCGTCCTAACGCATGGATTTGCTCTACCTTAAGGCCCTGATCATGGGACTGGTCGAGGGGCTCACCGAGTTCCTTCCCATCTCTTCCACCGGGCATCTGATTCTTGCCGGCAGCCTGCTCGACTTCACGACGGACAAAGCCAAAGTCTTTGAGATTGTCATCCAAACAGGCGCGATGGTCGCAATCCTTTGCGAGTACCGTCGGCGTCTGATGGATGTCGTCACCGGGTTGGCCGACGACCCGGCGGCGCGGCAGTTTGTCACCAACGTCCTGGTCGCCTTTGTCCCGGCGGTGGTGATGGGGCTTGCTTTCGGCAAGCTGATCAAAGCGTATCTCTTCCACCCCGTTCCGGTGGCATTAGCCTTCATCATCGGCGGACTGGTGATTCTGTGGGCGGAGCGGAGGCAGCATCAGGTCACCATTTCCGAAGTCGGGCAGATGACCTGGAAAGACGCGCTCAAGATCGGGCTGGCGCAATGCCTGGCGCTGATTCCCGGCACCTCACGATCCGGCGCCACCATCATCGCCGGACTGCTGTTCGGCTTCTCCCGCCGCGCCGCCACCGAATTCTCCTTCTTCCTGGCCATTCCCACCTTGATCGGCGCGGGAGTCTATCAGCTCTACAAAGAGCGCGGACTCTTGGAGGCCTCTGACGCCGGCTGGTTCGGTGTCGGCTCGCTCGCGGCCTTCGTATCCGCCTATCTTTCCATTCGCTGGCTTCTGCGCTACATCAGCACCCACGATTTCGCCGTGTTCGCGTGGTATCGCATTGCCTTCGGCGTGATGATTCTGGTCACGGCTTGGACGGGCGTCATCAACTGGTCAGCCGCCTAAGTTAGGGATAGAGCTTACGCTGCTCGCGCAGCATGGTCACGAAGTTTTCAATTTTGCGCACGCGGGTTTCCGGCCGCTTCACGATCTGCAGACGAAACAAAATCGCATAACGATTCTGGGCATTGAGCGTTGCGAAGAACGCCTTGGCCGCCGTGTCCGCATCCAGGGCCGCTTGGAGATCCGGCGGTACGGTCGCCGTACGGGCGGAATCGTACGCCGCGTCCCAGCGCCCATCCTGCTGGGCCCGTTCCACTTCGCGCAAACCCGCGGGCTGCATCCGGCCCTGGTCAATCAGCACAGCGATCTTCTCCCGATTGATTCGCGACCAGATGCTGCGTTTGGCTCGCGGACCATAGCGCACGAAAAAGGTCCGTTCATCCTTGCGCCGAGCCTGCCCATCGATCCAGCCGAAACACAACGCGGCCTCCACGGCCTCACCTAGGGAGATCGAAGGAATGCCGGAGTTCTTCTTAGCGAAGCAAAGCCAGATACCGGAGGAACTGGCGTGGTTCTTACTGAGCCAGGTCGTGAATTCTTCGGAGTTCCGGAATGAAATTTCGGGTAACTCCGGTTTATTTGCCGCCATGACCAATTTTAGGTCAAGCTTCCCCAAGGTTCAGCCGATAAACCGTTGTGGAACGTCGTGCTTTTCCCCGTCAACCGATCGATCATTTGACCGTCCTGCGCCTGCCGGATGGAACGGCAATTGCCGCGCGAGTTGTTGAAGCTTCGCAGCGCGGAGCGCGCGTAGAGGTGGATCGTGAACTGCCGGAGGGAACTCATGTCCGGCTCACCCTGAAGGAGCAAATCGTGCTGGGCCACGTCTGCTACTGCCTGGTGGCCGCAGACCGCGAATTCGTCCTGGGCGTCCACCTGGACGATCCGCTAACCGGCATCGACGACCTGACCAACTTAAATCAGGCCCTCACCGCCAGCGCCTCTCCCAAACTACAAGCGGATGGCGTGGATGGCGTAGTCGAGCGACCCAAAGAAACGTTGCCGGAAACTCTCCGGTAGAGCCGCAAGCTCAGGAAAGTCATTCGCCGCGGTGCCGAGCCGTTCAACCGTAATCGACGTGAAGCCCGCTTCGCTCAAATAGAATTCCATGAGGGCGGGCGGAACGGGCCGAACATGGGTGGGGTCCAAATAGAAGTGCGTGGCAAAAATTGCCAGGCACTCCGGGTTCGGCGTCTCAAAGAGAATTGGCGCACCGGGCTTCAGCTTGGCCGCGCACAAACGGATCAACTCCGGCAGCTTGGCAGCCGGAAGATGCTCGATCACCTGACTGCAGAACACTCCTCCAAGCGAGCCGTCCGATAAGCCAGGCAGGTAAGTGAAAAAGTCAGCCATCTCGGCGTCGAGCCCCTCGGACTGGCAGAGGGCAATGTTCTCCGCGCTGAGGTCGAGTCCGCGAGCGGGCACTTGGCAGTCGCGCAACAGACGCAGAAACTCGCCGCGGCCACAGCCCAGGTCAAGCGTGTTTGCGGCTTTGGCGAACAACGGCAAATACCGTTCAAAATGCGCCCGGATCTTAGGTTCCGGTCCGCGAAACTTGTGGGCAAAGGTAAACCAGTCCAGTTCCGGCTCGGCGACGGCCCGCGCTGGATTCATTTGAACAACGGGACGCTGACGAAGCAGGCGTAGCTCCTGGTGAATGAGGGACTCAGCTCCACGCCGGAGTTCGTCGCGCATCTGGTTGAGGTCCGCCCAAAGGCGCTCCTGCAAACTGCTCGTCGCTCGATCAAGCGCGCCGAGATAGTCGGCATGTTGGGTGTTCACCTTATCCCGGAAGTCGGCTTCAGCCAGCATCAACCGCTGCTGATTGGCCAGTTGCAGATCGGCCAAGCCGCGCATGAACTGGGCCTCATTCACCGACACCTTTCGTTCCCAATCCTGTCGCCATTGGCTCCAGTGCGAGCGCATGTCCCGCAACTCGGCGACTTCCTCGCGCAGATCGGAACTCCGGACACGTGCGGCAAGTTCGGCATGCGTGCGATTGCTTTCGCGCAACGCCTCGAGGATCGCCTCCATGCACTGCATGGTGGCACGATTGAACTCAATCTGGTCCCGAACGAACCAGTTCAGGCTGCGGGCCACCGTCCGCTTCAGGCTTTGGATCAGGTTGTTCGCTAGCCCAGCGGGCCGCGGATTCACCTGGCCGATCGCCGCCACTTTCGCTTCAGCGGCATCTCGGGCGTGCAGCAGCGGCCAGAGATTCGGCAAGGGAACATCGCCCGGCGCCGACTGAGGATGGCGCGCGCGGACGCGCTCCTCAATCTCGGCCATCGCGCGCTGTAACTCTTCGAGCGAAGGATTCAACGCTTGTTGCTCCGTTGGTGAGTGGCGGTCACGGTGGTGAATACGCCGCCGCGCGGCGTGAACTCGCCCACCACAGTAGCCTTGATCGGCCGGCAAGCCTTCACCAGATCACGCAGAATACAGTTGACGGCGTTTTCCTGGAAGATTCCCAGATTGCGATAGGCCAACCAATACATCTTCAGCGACTTAAGCTCCAGGCAGAGTTTGTCGGGGGTGTAGCGGATGACAATCGTGCCGTGATCCGGCAGGCCGGTCTTCGGGCAAACGCTGGTAAATTCCGGCGTCCGAATCTCGATCTCATAGCCCGGAAACTGGTTTTCCCAGCACTCGATCGGAGGAAAAGGCGCATCAATGCCGGAGCTGGCGTGTTGTTCGGTGTATTCGCGGGTCTTCTTAGGCATGAGATTAGATGGCTTTAGCAAGGTGATCAAGGAACGTCCCGACATCCGTTACCACGGCGACGGTTTGGCCGGAGCCGCGATCACTGACTTTGGTGGCGACGGCGGGATTAATGTCCACGCACACCATCTTCACCCAACTGGGCAGCATGTTGCCCGTGGCAATGGTATGCAGCATCGAACTGAGACAAAGGACGAGTCCCGCGCCACTCACCTGCTCGGCATATTTGTCCTGCGCGACGTTCATATCGGTGACGCAATCGGGCAGCGGGCCGTCGTCGCGAAGGCTGCCTGCCAACACGAACGGGACGTTGGCCTTCACGCACTCGTACATCACACCGTGGTTAAGTTTACCTGTATGCACCGCCTGCGCGATCGAGCCCGCGTGGTAGATGGTGTTGATGGCTCGCATGTGGTTGCGATGGCCATGCTCTTCCTGCCGGCCATCAGACTGACGAATCCCCAGCGATGTGCCACAGACGGCGGCTTCAATATCGTGAACGGCCAGCGCGTTGCCGGCCAGCAAGGCGTTCACATAGCCGGCCCGAATGAGGGCGCATAGCCCGGGAACGCCGCCGGTGTGAACAACCACGGGGCCGGCGACGACAACGATCCGTTTGCCTTCCGCCCGGGTCTGCTTCATCAGTTCGACGGTCTGGCGGACGGCGGTTTCCACCTGCCGCTCCGAACTGATCTCGTTCGACATGAAAGAAAACTTCAGGCGGTCGCGTTCCTTCGATTCTGGCGTCACGCGGATCCCGCGCATCCCAACCACGACGTGGTCGCCCGCTTTGATGTCGCGCAGGCGGCGGCAGTAGGCTCGCCCGCCCGCAACGACAATCATGGCGTCCATCCGTTGGTTCTCCACGTCGATCCATTTGCCCGCATGGCGCAGGGCGGTCCGGTGGTTGGTGGTGGAGTAGAAGTCTTCCGGGGCGCAGCGGTCGCGTTCGACGAGCTTGATTTCGGCGTCGCTCGTGTCGAGCGAAGAACAACCGAGGCCCAGTAGTTGGGCCAACAGCAGGTTCATCGCTTCACGGGATTCAGCTTCAATCTTCAAGCGAAGGCGAGACGGTTCAGAGTTTGTTCGGCCGATATGGAAGTGCTCAACCTCGAAGCGGGCCTCATACTCGACGACGGTGTCGAAGATCTGCTCCATGATGTGGGAGTCGATGAGGTGGCCCTCAGCTTCGACAAGTTCTTGTACTTTCATCAATTCAACATTGTCGCATTGGCGTTCACGGAAGCGCTAACCGGCCGCAAGATTGACAATAACCCTCTGTATATCAACTATTTAGCCAATCTACCCACTCATTCACACTAGGGTCATTCAGCCCGGAGCCTCTGATTCTAATGGAGTTACGATTTAGTCGGACATCTTTTCGGAGAAGGCAGGAGACGCTAAGTAATTGATTTAATTCAGCCTAGTCGAGAACGTACTGAAATTCACCGATCACCGCAAGGTCGTCACCCTAGGTGAGTTCCCAGGCCTCGAAATCAGGATTGAGCGGCTCCAAAATGATCCGTTCGTGGTGCCACTCCCCATCGCCGCCCACCACCTTCTCTGACCGGTACCGCTTCACCGTGTACCGGTCCCCGCCCCCCGAGCGATTCTCCACCAGCACCAGCCGACCCTGCCGCGAACCCGTCACGTTCGACTCAAACACGCACAGGCTGCCATCCGGAATCAGCGGCAACATGCTCTCGCCCACCACCGTCGCCACAAACTGCCCCTGCTTGAGCCGTTGCCCGGCCACCTCAACCCAGCCTTCAGACTCAACCGTCTGCTGAGCGCTAAAGCTGCCGGCCGCCGCACGCAGACCGTAAACCGGCAAATGCGTCTGGTAAGGCCGAACCGCCGAGGAGACATTCTCCCGGTAGAGGCGGGACAAAGTCGATTCGGGGCGGCCAACCACCACTCGCTCGCGCCCCGAAAGCCGCAACATCATCGAGCTGTGCTCTTCCAGCCATTCCAGCAGAGCCGTGCCGCCCATCTCTGTCGCTTTGGCCCGTAGATCGGCTTCCAGCGCCTCTACGTAGTCAAGCTCACTCTCAGGAACGAACGAATCCCAATCCTGCCGCAGACGAAGCGTTAGGCGGCCACTCGAGGGTTCGTGTAAAAGGACACCAACTGTCACGGGGCGTTCGCCGGGTAGTGCCAAATCCAGGGTCAGCGCTTCGCCGAACTCGAGTTGGGTGCCTGACTTCGTGGAGGGCATCAACGGCCGCAAACTCCTTAGGATCGCCTTCGCGGTAACGACAGGCTTATCGACCAAACCAGTATCGCGCGCTATTGCCCTGGTGGCAGAAAACGGTAGTATCCCTTGCGCGCACGAATCACCACTCCCGGCTGATTCACCTTGACTTCAATCTTGCGGAAGGCCTTCTTGTCGTCCGTCGTCTCAGGCGCGTAACGCATGATGTACTGGGTCACCACCTCGCCCACCGTATCGGCCACCGCCCGGAAAAGGCCCTGTGCGATCGCCGACGCATAACCACCCGTCCCGACCTTCAAAGCGTAGTTGCCTTCGTCGGACGGCGTCGACAGATAGCCGGAGACATCCTTGTAGACGCCCTGCAGCGGATTCACCACGCGACCGCCCGTCTCTTCCGCCAGCCGGATCAGATTCTTTTCGCCATCGGAGCTGAAGCCAAACGCCACCGTCGAAACGCAATAAACCGTCACCAGATTGCGCTGCGCGAGTTCCAGCACCTCTTCCAGGCCCTTTTTACTGGCATTGTCGTGGCCATCGCCAATGATGATCACCACCCGGCGCGGCTCAATCGGTTCGCCCTTCACCAGGTTACGGCTTGTGCAGGCCATGTAGATCGCGTCGTACATCGCAGCGCCGCCGCCCGGCTTCAGTTTGCGAATCTTGTCGAGCAGTTTGTCGCTGTCGGTCGTCGTATTGACGGCCAACTCCGCTTCGTTGGAGTAAGTGATCAGGTAGCCGGCGAAACGCGGATCACCGGGCAGCAAGCTGAGCACCAGTTCCTGCGCCGCATCGAGAAATTTCGCCCAGTGCAGCCGTTGGGCATTCGACATGTCCAACAGGAAGCCCGCCACCACCGGCTGTTGCCGTTCACGATTGAAATAGGTAATCTGCTGCGGCCGGCCTTCATCCAAAATGGTGAAGTCGGCTTTATCCAGATCCGAGACGAAGCGGCCTTTTTCGTCGGTCACCGTCACGGGCACGATCACCTCGCTAACCGAGACCTTCAGTGCGTCCACCACCGCGGGCGCTTTGGCTGGGGTCTGGGCAAGGACGGGTGCCGCGGAACTGGCCGCGAGCGAAGCCAAAAATGAGCGGCGTATCATAGGTTTCCTGCTTGATTATAGCCGTCCGCACGGGCGGCGCGAGAGTTGTTAAACGAGAATGCCTTTCACCACGCTGCCGCCGACATCTGTGAGCCGGTAGTCACGTCCTGAATGGCGGTGGGTCAGGCGCGTATGGTCCAGCCCAAGCTGATGCAGCAACGTCGCGTGGAAGTCATGAATGTAGACCTTGTTCTCCACCGCGGCAAAGCCAAAGTCGTCCGTTGCGCCATGGATATGTCCACGCTTGAAGCCGCCACCGGCCACCAGATAACTGAATCCGTGGTTGTTGTGGTCGCGGCCATTCTGGGTCTTCACCAGCCCGCCCACTTCCACGGCCGGCGTGCGGCCGAACTCGCCGCCGACAATCACAATCGTGTCTTTCAGTAGTCCGCTGGCCTTCAGGTCATCAATCAACGCCGCGATCGGGGCGTCGGCCTGGTTGGCCAGCTTCTGATGAAGCATAATGTCGTCGTGATTGTCCCAGGGCTGGAAGTTGCCGAAATAGACCTGCACCATCCGGACACCGCGCTCAACTAAACGGCGGGCGACCAGCGTGCCGCGCCCGAAGTCTGAGTCACCATATCGGGCACGCACAGCTTCCGGCTCCCGGGAGATGTCAAAAGCCTCGGGCGCTTCCGACTGCATACGAAAGGCGATCTCCGCGGACTGGATGCTCGCCTCAAACTGCGTATCATTGCCCTCGCGCTCAATCTGCAATTCATTCAAATGGCGCATCAGGTCGATTTCCCGCCGTTGCGCCGCCGGCTCAAGCGTCGTGTTGCGAATGAACTGAATGAGCTGCTTCGGATCTTTCTCCGTCGTCGGTAGGTAAGTGCCCTGGTGCACGGCCGGCAGAAAACCGGCGCTCCAGTTCTGCGGACCCAGCACCGGCAAGCCGGGACACAGCACGACAAAACCAGGCAGGTTCTGGTTAAACGTACCCAGCCCATAGGTCAGCCACGAACCCATCGACGGACGCCCACTCAGCCGGTCTCCGGTGTTCAGCATCATCAACGACGGCTCGTGATTCGGCCGGTCCGTATGCATCGAGCGGATCACCGTAAACTCGTCGATCCGCTCACCCAGCTTCGGGAAGATCTCGCTCACCGGTATGCCGCTTTGGCCGTACTGCTTAAACGCAAAGGGCGACTTCAGCAAGGTCCCCGTCTTGCGTTCCGTGCGCAAATTCCCCGCCGGCATCGGCTGGCCGTGATACTTGTCGAGCATCGGCTTCGGGTCAAAGGTGTCCACCTGCGACGGACCGCCGTTCAAAAACAGCCAGATCACGTGCTTTGCCTTAGGCGCAAAGTGCGGCGCGCGTGCCGCCAGCGGATCCTTCGCGCCTTCGGCACCCATCAGGGCACGATAGCCGGTAAGCGCGAGTCCCGCGCCCATGTTTTCGAGCATCCGTCGACGATTCATATTGCCTCTCAATTCACGAACAAGAACTCGTTGGAACCCAGCAGAGCGCGCGCATAGGATGTCCAATCGCTCGCCGCCAGAAACTCTTTGGCTTTGGCCAACTCACGCGCCTCGGGCTGACGTCCGAAGAGCAGCCGGTAGAGCCGCGTCACGCGCGCCTCCAACGGGCCCTCAGAACGGGCGGTCAGGCTCTTGGCCCGCTCTTCGACAAAAGGACTGTTCATCAGAAACAGCCGTTGCGGCGGAACGTTGGTCGGCATGCGCGCCTCGCTCGTCGCCAGCGGATTCGGAAAGTCGAACAAAGCCAGCATCGTATCCAGTTTGCGACGGCCCACAAAGCCATAAACGGTGCGTTTCTTGAAACCGGGCTCATCGAGCTTCACCGCGAGTTCGCCCGGCGTCAGATCCAATTCCCCACTCACGAACAGCATGGCGTCCCGCATGCTCTCGACGTCCAGCCGGCGGCGTGGCGAGCGCCACAGCAACACATTATCCGGGTCCTTAGCCTGATTCGCCGCCAACGCCGGCACCTTATCGGCTCCCGTGCTGGCAAGCTGATAGGTAGCCGAAAGCATGATGTCGCGGTGCAACTGCTTCAGGCTCCAGCCCTGCTTCATAAAGCGGTCGGCCAGCCAGTCCAGCAGTTCGGGATGGCTGGGACGCTCGCCCAATTGGCCGAAGTTGCTTGGCGTCGTCACGATGCCGCGCCCGAAGTGCTGCTGCCAGACGCGATTCACGATCACGCGCGCGGTGAGCGGATTCTCGGCGTCCGCAATCGCTTCAGCCAGTTCCAGGCGTCCGGAACCTTTAGTGAACACCTTCTGCTGTTTGGTCAAAATTTGCGGGAAGGCACGGGGGGCAAGTTCGCCCAGGTTATTCCGGTCGCCCCGAATCGAAACCTTGATGTCCGCGATTTTCTCTTTGTCTTCGATCACCTGCAGGTACGGATACTTGGGCGGCAACGCCTTCTTCGCCATCTCCAGACGCCGTTCCAGATCCTTCGCATGCTCCTGCCAAGCCACCGGCAGGAAGCGGTCCACCTTGCCCTTGCCGAAGAAATAGACGCCCTCTGTGGACGCAAAGAAGCCGGCCGAGTCGCGAATCGACCGCTCAAACAAGCTTCTCCACAAAACGTACTTCGAATACTCGATTGACTCCAACTCGAGTTGCGCCAAATCCGGGTTCGCCGTCTTGCCGCCCTTCTTATAGTCGTTCCGCATCTCGATCTCGCGCTGCTCACGATTCACCGCGAGTACAAGTTCCTGAAACTCGTTGGCCGCCTGCTGCGACGCCTCACGCCCCGAAGCCGCCATCCATTTCTGTAGATACTGATGATCCTTGCGCGGCTGCGACTGATACTCCGTCCAGCGTTTCAGAATCTCTTCGTCCAAGCCCTCCTTCGGACCCAGTCCGCGAGCCGCCATCAGGTAGCGCGCCGTCTTGGCCGCTTCAATCTCGGCGATCATCTCGGTTTGGCGAGTGTAGAAGCGGGTAACTTCTTCCTCCATCGCCTTCACATGCTTCTCCAGCGACTTCCACTGCTCGACGGTCTCCTTCGGGGCCAACGGCTTCTCCGCCAGCTTGGTATTGCTGAAGACGCCCTGCAGCGAGTAGAAGTCCCGGGTGGGAATGGGATCGAACTTGTGGTCGTGGCATTGCGCACAAGCAACAGTGAGGGCCAGGAATCCACGCGTCGTGGCGTCAACGCGGTCGTCCTGCATTTCCGGGCTCAGCGCGTAGAAGCCCAGCGCCGCCGGATGGCCCGTCTGGTCGCCCGCGATCTGCGCCTTAACGAAGTCGCTATATGGCATGTCCCGATTGAGCGCGTCAATCACCCAGTTACGGTAGCGGAAGGAGTCCTCATAGGGCTCCTCCTTGGTCGAGTTCAATTTGTCGTCTGAGTAGCGCGCCACATCCAGCCAGACGCGGCCCCAGCGCTCGCCATATCTCGGCGAAGCCAGCAGCCGATCAATCAGCTTGGCATAGGCGTCACTCGACTGGTCCGCGAGGAAGGCATCCACATCTTCAGGCGTCGGCGGCAGTCCGGTCAGGTCAATCGAAGCCCGGCGAATCAGCGTTCGCTTGTCCGCTCGCGGACCCTGCTGCAAACCGTCCTTCGCCAGCCGCGCCTGAACCAGGTGATCGATCGCCTGAACGCCTTCTGGAACCTCCGGAGGACGCACCGGCTGGAAGGACCAGAAGGCACGCTGCTCCGGCGTAATTCCCTTCCCTGTTTTCTGCGCTACGGTCGAAGCCGGCCATACGGCGCCCTGTGTGATCCAGGTACTGAGGTCAGCAATCTCGGCGTCGCTCAGTTTGCCCGTGGGCGGCATCTTCTTAATCTTCTCGTCCGTTTGCTGGATCGCCTTCATCAGCAGGCTCTCTTCCGGATGCGCGGCCACGATCGCCGTCCCGGATTTGCCACCTTTCAGCAGAGCCTCACGCGAGTCGAGCCGCAATCCGCCCAGCGCGGCGTCGCGGTGGCACGCATAGCAGTTCTTTGCCAACACCGGCCGAATCTTCGTTTCGAAGAACTCACCCGGCTCAGCGGCAAACAACAACGCGGGGGAAAGAATTAGCAAAATCATGGGGAGTTCTGCCGCTATTGTATCGACTCCTCGCCGGCTGTGAACGCTATCCGGGCGATGGCCTAACCTTCCTGGCTGGCCACCGCAAGCGCCTTCTTCCAACGGGCGCGAATTTCCTCATAGCTCGTGTGGAATTGGCCACTGATCTCAGCAGGCGCGATCGCGATCACCAACCGCGCGGCTTCCAGAATGTAAGGCGCGGCACGACTGTTCAGGACGGCGCTTGAAGGAGGCTTCGGGGCAAAGGAGACCAGCGCCACCAGCAGGCCCATCGCCAGCAAGGTCGCGCGCAAGAAGCCAAAGCCGGCGCCGAGCATCCGATCGAGCCAGCCAAGGCCCACGGCCTGAAAAAAGTAAGCAACCAGCTTGCTGACCAGCGAACCCACCAGCGACGTCCCCAGAAGGATCGTCACGAATCCGCAGAAGTTGGCAATCGTCTCGGAACTCACGTACGGCAGGAAGTAAGCCCCAACGCTCGCATAGAACCACACGGCCAGCACGATGCCGAGCAGCGTCGCCGCCAAACCCAGAACAATTCGCGTGAGTCCCTTCACTGCACCCGACGCCATCGAAATGACGAAGATCAGCAGGAAGACAATATCGAGCCAGTTCATAGACTCTTCCCCGTCAGAATCCGGTACGCCTCCCGATACTTCTCGCCGGTGCGCTCGGCCACGTCCGTTGGCAGCGCGGGTGCCGGATACTGCTTATTCCAGTCCAGGGTCTCGAGGTAATTCCGGACGTACTGCTTGTCGAAAGAAAGCTGCGCGCTGCCCGGCTTCCAGGTGTCGCGCGGCCAGAAACGCGAAGAGTCCGGGGTCAGCACCTCGTCCGCCAACGTGAGTTGCTCGCCGATAAAGCCGAACTCGAACTTGGTGTCCGCCAGAATGATGCCGCGCGATTCCGCGTGGGCGGCCGCACGCGCATAGATCGCCAAGGTGAGGTGCTTCAGGCGGGCCGCGAGTTCTTCCCCAATGCTCGCCACCACGTGCGCGTAAGAAACGTTCTCATCATGCCCAGTGACGGCTTTCGTCGCCGGAGTGAAAATCGGCTCCGGCAAACGGCTACCATCAAGCAGGCCCGGCGGCAATGGAATGCCGCAGATCGCGCCGCTTTGCTGATAGTCCTTCCAACCGCTGCCGACCAGGTAGCCGCGAGCGACGCATTCGACATCGACCATGGCGCACTTGTGCGCGTACATGATGCGGCCCTCCAACAGACTCTGGTCGCGCGCCGTCAGTCCGGGGACGTCACGGACGTCGGCGCTCACCAGATGGTTTGGCACCAGATCCTGCAACAGATCAAACCAGAACAGCGACATCTGCGTCAGCACGCGGCCTTTGCCGGGGATTCCGGACGCCAACACACAATCGAAGGCGGAAATCCGATCCGTCGTCACGATCAGCAGGCGATCCTCACCGGCGGCGTATACATCTCGAACTTTGCCGCGTTTCGGGGCGGGCCAACCTTCGAGATTCGTTTCAATTAAAGCTTCGGACATGGGTTCCCCTTATGGTACCGAACAGGATATGATGCTTCTCCATGAACCGACGCACGATGTTAGGCACGATGTTGGGAGCTCTTCCCGCCTTTGGTTGGCAGAGCGAAAAGAGTGGCATGAAAATCACCGGCGTTCGCCTGGTGAAAACGCGCCAGCGCAAGCCGATTCCGGCATTCACGCCGGCTCCAGGAGCCTGGTCGACACAGGGCGTCGAAGTCGCCAATCCCATGTCGATCTATCCGGAGTTTAAAGCCACGCGTTCGCTGTTTATGGCGGATGCCGGCAAAGTGCCGAGTTTCACCGTCGAGATCACCACCGACAAGGGACTCAAGGGCTATGGCAACGGCGGCCCGGGCGGCGGCCCCGTCGTGGCGGATCACTTGTCCAAGATCATTATGGGAAAAGATCCCTTCGACTATGAACGGATCTGGGACACCTGCTGGCGTTCTACCATGCACTACGGACGCATGGGCGTCACCATGAACGCCGTCTCCGCTGTGGACTTGGCCATCTGGGATTTAATCGGTAAGGCGCTCAACCAGCCCGTTTACCGCCTCATCGGAGGTAGCGTCAAGACCCGCATCCCCGCCTACTGCACCGGCAACGACATTGAGCAACACGCCGAAGCAGGCTTCAAGATGATGAAGCTGGCGATTCCCCATGGCCCCGCCGATGGCCGCGAAGGCATGAAGAAAAACGTCGAACTCGTGAAACGGGCCCGCAATGTGCTCGGTCCCGATGGCGAAATCATGCTCGATTGCTGGATGGCCTGGACCGAGCGGTACACGGTGGAAATGGCCGAGATGATGGCGCCCTACCGTATCTACTGGATGGAAGAAGTCCTGCAACCGCATGATTATGCTGGCTTTGGCCGTTTGAATTCAAGTATCAAATCAACACGCATCGCCACCGGAGAACACGAGTATGGCCGCTACGGCTTCCGCTACCTGCTGGACGCCAACGGCGCCTCGATCTGGCAGCCGGACATGAATTGGTGCGGGGGCCTAACCGAGCTGATCAAGATCGGCCATCTGGCTTCCGCCTACGACATCCCCGTCATCCCTCATGGCGGCGGACTCAATGGCGCTACCCATTGGATTCAGGCCAATGTAAACGCACCCTGGGCCGAATTGTTCATGCCTCCCCCCGGCGGGCCGAAGGCTGCCTACGATGTTTGGGAAGAGCAGTATCGGATCACCCGCGGTCCGGACGGCTTGTACACGCAGGCCCATGACCGCCCCGGCTTCGGTTGGGACATTGAAGTAGTCGGCTAGATTCAATACTGGCCGGCCGCCTCAGATCGCGCATTTTCAATCACCTAGCCTCGCTATCTAAGGTAGTGCAGAGGCGAGGTTCTAAGGCCCTGCTTAGTACCAACGGGTGATATGAATAGTAGCCATTGGGTCCATATACTTGCCATGCGAGGGTTACAGGACTATGCCCTCGCTAGGTTTACTGTGACCCCTGAGCGCAACATAACCGGCAGGCAACCAACCGTACGACGGCTAACCCCTAAACGGGGCTTCGCCCTGAACGACTGGATGGAGATCTCGTGGCTGGACGATGCAGTCTGGACCCTCCGGCACTACTGGAAACGAATCGTCTTTGCAACTCTGCTCGGCTTTGGCGCTAGCGCGCTTTATCTGCAATGGAATCCGGACGTCTATGTCTCCCGGGCCGAAGTACGGTTCATTCCGCCGCAACTGGCCGATCGCTACGTCACCCCCAACGTGGCCATGCAGGTCGACCAGCGCGTTTTCGCGCTCGCTCAACTGGTCGGTAGCCGGCTCACCGCCACCAAGATTATTGAGCGGTTTGGCCTGTACCCGGAGCGCCGCAGATTCCTGCCCGTCGCCGACTTAGTGCCCAAATTCCAGGAAAGCCTGCAGATTCGGCGCTTAGCCAGCGAATCAACTGAATCGCAGAAAACGGTGCCGACAATGGTGATTACGTTCCGCTATGCGCAGCCGGAGATCGCTCAGAAAGTCGTGCAGCGCATTGTGGAACTGGTCTACGAAGAGAACCGCCGCTACCGTGGCGACCAGTCGCTCGGCACCACCGAATTCCTGCAACAGCAGGTGAAAACGGTGCTCGAACAGTTGGGGGAAGTGGAAGAACGTCTGGCCGGCCTTGAAGATCCCAGCGATTCGGACCGCAACTACCGAGGCGTCATCAAGACGGGCCAGTTGCATGATTTGGCGCGCCGCCATACGGACATGCAGCACCAGTTGAACGTAGCCATCATCGACCGTGACCTGCGCCGCTCCCTGCTCAGTGCCTTGGAGGCCCAGGCCGAAGCCCTCAGCCAGCGCAAGGACAATATCATGCCCATTACCACCTGGGCCTTGGAGACTCAGCGCGCCCAGGTAGCCACCGTGCGAGCTCGCGCCGAGGAAATGAAGATCCGCTACGCGCCGGGCTACCCGGATCGCACGCTCGCAGAGAATGCATTACGCGCCGCAGAAGAGGGCCTAAAGGGTCTGGAACGCAATGAAACCCGCGCCCAGATCGACACTCGGCGAGAAGACCTGCAAAACCAGGTGAGCCGGCTGCGCGCCGAGTGGCGAGCCTACGAACTCACCGTTAAGCGTCTCGAGAAAGACGAATGGGAGCTTGCCGCGCAAGTCAGTGCGCTGCGTACGCGCTATCTACCCGACAGCAATGCAGAAATGGACCGCATCGTCATCCAGCGCGAATACTCGATGCTGAAAGAACACTACGCCGAACTGTTGCGCAAACAACGTGATTCGCAAATCGCCTCGGACATGGAGCGCCGGGGCCAAGGGGAAACCGTGGAACTGATTGAACCGGCGTCGGCGCCGTCATTGCCGGAGATGCCCAATTGGCCGATCAAACTGGCTATCGGCGGCATCGGCGGCTTGCTATTGGGCTATACCTGGGCACTCGAAAGCTACTTGCGCCGGCCCCGGATCCGCACCATCGACCATGTCGCGCTGCTGGGCGACTTCCCCGTCCTGGCCGAACTGCCACGTTCGACTCCCCTGCTGTTGCCGGCGAAGAAGCGCCGTCCGCTCGGCCAGGCGGCAACCACCGTCATGATGATCCTGATGGTTCTGGCGGGTTGCCAACGCGAGAGCAAAGAAGCGCTCACGCAACGGGCGATTGCGACGCTGAAGAAGGGCGACACGGCTACGGCCACCCTCCTGCTTCGCAAAGCGCTTCAGCTCGATGCGCGCTATCCCGAAGCCCACTACGAACTGGGCATGCTCCTGTTAAAAGACGGCCGGGCACCTCAGGCGCGAGAGCATTTGATCCGCGCCGCTGAGGCTTGGCCGAACCGGCAGGATCTTCACGTCCGCCTGGGCGACCTCAGCTACGAACTCTACTTCAGTGATCCTGGCCGGCCCGTTGCACTCCTCCGCGAAGTGGAAGAAATCGCGCGCCGGCTGGCGGACCGTTGGCCTCGGAATCCTGCCGGCCATCGGTTGCTCGCCCAGGTCCTCATTGAGCGGAACCTGATCGCCGAAGCCATCGTGCTGATGGAGAAGGCCCTCGGTCAACTCGAGGATCCCACCTCAGACGGCGCCGCCGCCCTCAAGAGCCAACTCGCCTCCACCCTCTATCAGACCGGTGCGCAGGAGGATGCCGAAGCGCAGCTTCGCGAACTCCTGGAAACCCATCCCCGCTATACTCCCGGCTATGACCTGCTCTATTTGCAACTCATGGACCGCCGCCAGTTAGCGCCCGCCCGCGCCGTGCTCGAGGACAAGTACGCCCATCTGCACAGCATTGCGTTTGGCCTGCAACTCGCCGCGCACGACTTCGCCAGCGGCGAACACGAACGCGCGGTGCAAGCGACTGCCGCACTCGCCACCGAACACGCCAAAACGCCACTCGCCTACTCCGATTTGGGCGATTTTTGGATGCATCGCGGCAACGTGGAACGCGCCACCGACTACTACCGCACCGGTCTCAATCAGGACTCCCAAAATCGTTCCGTCTACGCAGGCCGAATCGCCGAGATGATCGTAGCCAAGCAAGGACCGGCAATCGCCCGCCAATTCATTACTCAGGAACTCGCACGGTCACCCAATGACCCGCTCCTGCTCGCCTACCATTCCGCCATGGACCTGGACGCCCCCGGCGCCGTTGCCCGCAATCAGGCACGTACGCGCCTCGAGAGCATCTTGAGCAAAATGCCGAATTCGCCTTTCGTCCGTTTCCACTTGGGCCGCGCCTATCTCCAGGCCGGTGAGCTCGAACGCGCCGGCCAGCACTTTGAGAAGTGCGTCATGCTCGACCCCAACTACGCCCCCGGCTGGGTGGCCCTCGCTGAAGCCGACCTGCTCAGCGGTCGGGTCGGTCTAGCTCAAAATCGACTGCGCGCCCTGCTGCAGCGCAGCCCCACCTTTACCCCGGCCTTACTGATGCAGGCCAAAGCCAACCTCGCCGGGCAGAAGCCGGGCGAAGCCGAAACTGGCCTCGAGCAGGTGGTGGCCCAGGATCCCTCCAACATCGAAGCTTGGCTGACCTTGGCACGCGCACAAATCAGCCAGAACAAACTCGCCGCCGCACAAAAGTCGGCCGCCGCCGCGATCAGCGCCGCGCAGAAATCGGCGCCGCAGGACTTCCGCCCCACACTTTTGGCCGCGGAACTCGACGCCGCCCGCGGTGAGTCTGCTGCCGCCCTGCGCAGCATGCAGAGCGCCGCAACGAAATGGCCGGATCAGCCCGCAGTCGCCGAAGCGGAGGCGAACCTCACGTTGCGATACGGCGATCCAGAGACCGCTCGAACCCTCTACTCGAAGCTGCTTACTCAAACTCCAAACCATGACCCCTATCGCCTGGGCCTGGCCGGCGCCCTCGCCCTACTCGGCAAGCACACCGACGCCTCGGCCGAGTTCCAAAAACTTCAGAAGTCGCGCCCGGAGGACCCCCGGCCTTGGCTTCTGCACGGAGCCTTGCTTTCAGCCCGAGGCCGATTGCCCGAGGCTCAACAGGCTTATCAGGAGGCCCTGCGGCGCGACCGCAACCATCCGCTGGTGCTCAACAACCTGGCCTTTGTCATCGCCAAATCCGGCAAGGACCTGCCTTCGGCCCTTCAGTACGCCGAGCAGGCCAAGCGCATCATGCCGTCCAGCCGAGAGGTGAACGATACCTTGGCCTACATCTATGTCGCCATGGGCATGGGCCGCAACGCGACGGCAATTCTCGAGGAGATGGCGGCCGCCCGACCGCAGGACCTCAAAGTCGCGCGCCTGCTCACTCAGGTTCGCAAGGGCAATTGGCCTGAGGCGCTGCGGCAGTTTGAGGTGAACTAAACATGCCCATGCCAGACATCGCCGCGGCACCCACCTCCGTTCCAGCCGAGACCTTCGCCCAAAATCTGCTCAACCTGGCCGACCAGTTGGACACCCCCGCCGACGCGCCCCTGGCTCCAGCGCCCGAAACTGTCCCTCCAGAAGTGGAGCCCACCCCGGCGCCAGAAACCGCCGTTCCTCCGCCAACCAGCCAGGAGGTCGCCGAGAACGACTCGTACGAGCCCCCCGCGCTCGACAGCCAGGCCTGCTTGCGCACCTTTGCCGTGCTGAATCCGCAATGCCGGCGCGAATATCTCGAGCAGTTCCGCGCTTTGCGCACCCGGCTCTGCCTGGAGCAACGTGCCTGGAATCAGCGAGGACAGGCACTGCAGGTAGTCAGTGTGCTGAGTCCTTCAGTGGGCGACGGCCGCACGTTCGTCGCCGCCAACCTGGCCGCCGCTCTCGCAGTATCCGATGCGCAGGTCCTGCTGGTGGACGTGAATACTGCTGCCCCCAAGCTCCATGAGTCGCTCGGCATCCTGCCCTCGCCCGGGCTGACGGAAGCCCTGCAGGGCCCACGGGGCCTCACCAACCAGGCCTGGTGGACGGTGCTTCACCGCGTTCCCGAAACAAACCTGTTTACGATGACCATCGGGGCCGGCGGCGCCAGCCAGATCGATACGGTTGACCTCCAGAAGCTTCCTAGCTTGATTGAGCATTGGAGGCAATGCTTCGATTGGGTGGTGCTGGACGGGCCGGCCTTTGAAACCACCTCCGACGCCGAGATCCTTTCGCACATCGCCGACGCGAGCCTATTGGTACTGCGGCCTGGCCACACGCCGTTCGCCGAAGCCCAACGCGCCACCACGCACATGCCCGCGGAACGCATCCTCGGTGTCGTGATGAATCCCCATCGAGGCTAGACGAAAGAGTGCGTAACAATCCCGCTCTGCCTGCCGCTATAGGGCTCATTTCCTCGCTGTTGATCGTCCTTCCCGCCTGGGTCCTGCTGGCGGGAAAGCGCTCCCGCTCACGCCTCGTCATGGCCGTCGCCTTGGTAGTCGAAAAAGAACCGCAGCCGTATGGCGGCTGGTTTCACTGTTGGGTGGACTTTGCGGGCCATCGGCTCCGCGTCCCCCTGGATCAGGATGCCTGGCGCAGGACCCGCGCCGGACATATGCTGGACGTAAGGTATGATCCCGAGAAGCCCGGTGAACTGGCACATGGCAAACTACAGTGGCTTAACGTCGCCAACCTGCTCTGGGCTTCCATGGCGTTTCTCGGAGCGCTTACCGCCGTTGTTGCCTGGCGCCTCTGGTTCCGTTAACCGTTAAAGCGTCGAGAGGTCCAGAAAGTCGCTCCAGGGTTCGGGCCCTGGGTCGGTCTCAGGCGCGGGTGCGGACACCCCGAACTCGCGATGGAACTCTTCATCCATTGCCGCAATCGATTGCTCCACCCGCCGTTGTTCTTCCAAATCCAGTTGCCGCAGTGGACGCAACAGTCCGCCGTCATCGATCGCATCAGCGCGCGTGATCATGATCCCCAATTGTAGGCGGCCCGAGGCACGCCAAGCTAGCACTTGCCGCCAACACGGTACTAATAGACCGGGAAGAAAGTACCAGCGCCTAGGCCAGCAGCTCCTTAATCACGCTGCCGCCCACGATCGTGGGCCGCTCCGCACGTCCATTGTGCATATAGGTCAGTTGGATATGGTCCATGCCCAGCAAATGCAACATCGTGGCATGGATATCGTGAACATGGGCCGGCCGTTCCACGGCCCTCAAGCCGATCTCGTCGGTGGTGCCGACGGCTTGCCCGGGCTTGATGCCGGCCCCGGCGAAGAACATCGTAAAGCCCCACGGATTGTGGTCTCGCCCGTCGCCCTTTTCGTTGAACGGCGTCCGCCCGAATTCCCCGCCCCAGACGATCAACGTCTCGTCAAGCAAGCCGCGCGCCTTAAGGTCAGTCAGCAAACCGGCGATCGGCTTATCGGAGGCCCGGCACCATTTCGCGTGATTCGCCTCGATATTTTGGTGCGCATCCCAACCGGACCCGGAACCGCAATAAAGCTCAACGAACCGCACGCCGCGCTCCACCAAACGGCGAGCCTGCAGACAGTTCCGGCCATAATTCAGCGTTGCCGGATCGTCCATTCCGTAAAGCTTCTTGGTCGCCTCGCTCTCTTTTGTCAAGTCGACCGCTTCAGGACCAGCGGCCTGCATCTCGTAGGCGAGTTCGAAGGACCGCACCCGCGCATCCAGATCAGAATCCTCCGTCTTACCCTCGCCGAACCGTGCATTCAACTGCTTCAGGTAGGAGAGCTTGCTGAGTTGCTGGTCACTCGTCGAACCACCGGCCGGCTTCAGATTCAGAATCGGCGTATCGCCCGTCCGAAACTGCGTACCCTGATAGGTGGCTGGCAGGAAGCCCGCGCTCCAATTCTTGGTGCCACCTAACGGCTCCTTATCATCCTGCATCACCACGAACGAGGGCAGGTTGCGATTCGCCGTTCCGAGCCCATAGGTGGTCCACGCGCCCAGCGAAGGCCGCCCCGCCAGAATATCGCCGGTATTCATCTGGCAAACGCTACCAACATGGTTCAGTCCGTTGGCCCAGCAACTACGCAGCACCGCTAACTCGTCAGCGTGCTTCGCAATGTGCGGATACCAGTCGGAAACCCACAAGCCGGACTGGCCGTGCTGCTTGAACTCGCGTTGCGACGCCATGATCGAGTTATTGGCGGTTCCCATGGCTGTGATCAGCTTGCCGTAAGAAGCAGGCATCGGCTGGCCGTGTAACTCTTTCAGCTTGGGCTTCGGGTCAAAGAGGTCGATGTGGCTGGGCCCACCTTCCATAAACAGGAAGATGATGCTCTTGGCTTTTGCGACATGGTGCGGCGCATGGGCCGCTAACAGGTCGCCTTTGCGCGGAGCCGCTTCGGCCATCATCGACGACAAAGCCAAACCGGCCAAGCCGCTACCGGCCGAGGTGAAGAATTCGCGCCGGGAGCGCACGGGCCAATGATGTTTCAGTCTTTCAATCATGGCTAGTTAATGTAGAGGAATTCGTTCGAGTTAAACAAGGCGTGGCAAAGATCCACCAACACAGCCGCTTCAATCGGCTTGATGCCCTCAGGAAGCCGGTCCGGCACCGTCAGCGGCCCGGGCCTCGCCGCCAGAATCGGCTGATGACGCGTAAAGAACTCCCCCGCCATCCGCTTCTCCTCTTCGGTAGCCGCACGTGAATACACCAGGCGATACGCCCGATCCACCATCGCGTCGCGGGAGAGACCCGCATCGTTCAGCACGCGCCCGGCCAGGCCTTTTGACCAATCGAGCACCAGTTCACTATTCATCAGTTCCAACGCCTGCGATGGCGTCACCGTCTGATTTCTTCGCGAGCAGCTTTCGTGCGTATCGGGCATGTCGAACGCCTCGAACATCGGATAGCGCGTATTGCGCCGCACAAAGATATAGATACTGCGCCGCCGCGCTTCCTCAAGCGACTCGTTACTCTTCCAGCCGCCGCGCGTTTCAACGCCGGCGGGCAAAGGCGGAAACACGCCCGGACCCGTCATCTTCGTATTCAGTAAGCCGCTGGCGGCCAGCATGGAATCGCGAATCGACTCGCCTTCCAGCCGGCGACGATTGTAGCGCCATAGTAACTTGTTGTCCGGATCCGCCTTCGCCGCGGCCTCGGTATGATCAGAGCTTTGCTGATACGTGCCGGAAAGCATAATCTCGCGATGCAGCTGCTTGATACTCCAGCCACCGCGTACGAAGCGGTAAGTCAAATCGTCGAGCAACTCCCGATGCGAGGGACGTTCGCCCATCAGTCCGAAATCCGAAGGCGTACCCACCAAGCCGCGGCCAAAGTGATAGTGCCATACCCGGTTCACCATCACCCGCGCCGTCAGGGGATTCTCAGGATTCGTGAGCCACTTCGCCAGCACCGTTCGACGGCCGCTCTTGCCAGGAATCGCTGCCGGAATTTGCACGTCCGACGGATCCAAAATCGAGAGAAACCCCGGCTGGACCTCTGCTTCAACCGCATCGTAAGCACCGCCGCGCAGCACGTGCGTCTTAGCCACGGCCGCTGCATCCTCCACCATTGTTTGGGCCACGGGCAGGTCTGCGGGCTTCAGATGATCGAAGGTGCGTAGCTTAGCTTCTAACTTCAAATAAGCTGCTTTCGTTTCTCCCTTCAAGCCCTTAGCCACTTCGCGGTCATCGAAAGTCAACTGCGGCATGGCCTTGTAGTACATCTGCCATTGCATCGGGGTTCGCTTCGCCGCCACCTGGCTCACTGAAGCTTGAATTTCTTCGGGGAACTTATCGAGGTTGTCCTTCACCCGAAATTCACGTTGGGGCTTCAGCAAGGTCGCGATCTCCTGGCGAACCTCGGTAGTCGCCTGCTCCCAGATCTTGAGCTGCGCTTGGTAGTCTCGGCGAGCCTGGTCCGGCACCAGCACGGCGCTGTCGTCGATGTGCAAGCCGGAGAAGAACGACTGCAACCGGTAATAGTCCTTATGCAAAATCGGATCGAACTTATGATCGTGACATCGGGCACAGCCAAAGGTCAGGCCCATGAACGTCGAGCCGACAACGTCCGTAATGTCATTCAGTAACTCCTGGCGACGCTGATACAAATTCCGCGCGTTGTACTCGTCAGGAAAGTGACGATTGAAGCCAGTCGCCACCAGCGCTTCCGAATCGTTCGGGAACATCTCGTCACCCGCCAACTGTTCCTGGACGAACCGGTCATACGGTTTATCGTCGTTGAAGCTCTTGATAACGTAGTCCCGGTAGCGCCACACGTTAGGACGTGTCTCGTCCGCCTTAAAGCCTTCACTGTCGGCATAGCGAGCCAGATCGAGCCAATGCCGTCCCCAGCGCTCGCCGTACCGAGGCGAAGCCAAGAGGCGATCAATCACCTTTTCAAAGGCATTTGGCGACTGGTCGCCAAGAAAAGCCTGGGCCTCCTCCGGAGTAGGTAACAGTCCGGTGAGGTCGAGCGTAGCGCGGCGCAGCAGCGTCACTTTGTCGGCCGGCGCGTTTGGAGAAATGCCCTTCGCCTGTAATTTGGCGTGGACAAAAGCATCGATCCGCGAAACACTTGTGGATGGCGGTGTTTGCGCCGTTACCGGCTGAATCGCCCACCAGCGCTTCTGGGTCGCGGTAAACTCCTTGCGTTCACCTTCCGCAGCCGTTGCCGCCAGCACACCCAGCCCCCCGGCCAGAATCGTCGTCACTTGCCAGCCCAATTTCATGCGCACACCTCGTCCGTTAAACACCGGAACTATATCACACAAATCCTTGCAAATACAGGGGTCTGAGTGGCCGCAACCCGGCTAGCGGACGCTCAGCGAACTGAGGTTGCTGAGGACGCCGTTCTGGTTCATCCGCAAAGCGTGCGTCCCCGCGCGCATCGAGGGCGGAACCTGAATGTTCACTTGATACAGTCCCAGGTATCCGGGCGTCACGCCGGCGTACAACACGGTCACCGGAGTTCCTCCCAAAGTCACCACCGGCGTCACTACGGACTCGTTCGCTGCCATCGGAATCTGGTTCGTCTCCAGCGCCGTGCGCAAGCGCCCGAGCCCAGTGGCGTAAATCACCGCATACCCGCCGGCGGCAATCGGTTGGCTTTCGTTCACCACCTGATTGGTCAACGCATCTACGGCGACCGCCGCACCTGAGCCACCCTCGTTCAGCGTAAAGATGCCCGGTGCCTGCTCCGCCACTCGCATCGTCAAGGTGCCGCTGAGCTCACTGCCACGCCGGACCTGCAGCGCGGCATCGCCCGGCCCCACGCTGTAAGGCAAGAGTGCGTTGATCTGCGTAGGGGCAATGAAGTACAGCGGAATGGCTTCGCCGTTCAACAGCACCGCCGTGCTCTCCAATTCAAGCGGCAGTCGATTACTGCCCGCGACCCGCACCTCGGCTGCCAGGCGATCCCCGAAAATCGACACAATCGACCCCGGCGCCGTGGGCAACGCCGACTCATAGGTCGCCGCGCTCGCCACGCTGCTCAGTTCCGGTACCGGCGCGGCAGCCGCCCCCCCACACGCTGACGGACTCGTGCTCGGCCAGAGCGCCGGATAGTTCGCCAGGTAGTCGTCGTAAATGCTCTGCCGCCACACGTACCAACTGATCGCGTTGGGTTTCAGGTCGCGCAGAGCGCAGTTCCAATCCTTGATCTCGGCCGCCGTCGGGAAGCGGCTCGCCTCGCCGCAGTTCCGGCAGCGAAAGGCTTGCGCGTCCAGCAACGGCTCGGCGCCCATCTTGCCGCGCGCAAACTCCACGCCCACCCGCATCGCCGCCAAACCCTGGTCCCTCAGGTAGCCATTGCGCTCAAACGGATAAAACCACAAACCAACAAGATCGGCCACGCCGGACTGGTCCGCGTACTTGTTGCCCACGCACGCATTCTGCCGGTGCACACTACCACCAGGCGCCCAAGCTTCCGGCGCACCGATATCATGAAAGATCTTCGCCCCGGGCCAGATCTTGCGGATGTCCGTGCGCAACGAACGCAGGTCCGCGGCGCTGATTTGGCCGCACAAGCTGTTCTCGTAAGTCCAGGGATCCACCCAATATGGCTCATTAAAGACGAATAGCGCCTTCACCAGCGAAGCGCGCGACTGGGCGTAGCGCAGAAAGCTCTGTCCGGTCGGCGTAATCGTCCAGACGCCGTTCGCCAGCGTGTATGGCGGGTTGTAGACTCCAATAATCAGCTTCAGACCGGAGCGCTCTGCCGCATCGAAAGTCGTGGCCCAGTTAGAGGGATTGCCGTCCACCGTAATCACGACAAAGCTGTAACCCAGGCTCTTTAGACGCGGGAAGTCCGACACGGTGGGCCAGTGGGTACCGGTTTCCACCTCCGCCCGTAAGCTGAGCAGCGAAAACAGGAACAGAAACCAATGCCTCAAACGCGGCCCCCGGCAAATGTTTCCTGCCGCTCCAGCATCGGGCTTTGCAGCAGCCACGGAGTCTTGCGCCGCACCACCGAGTCATAGGCCGCTATGTTCTCTTCCACCATGCGCTCCACGGAGAACCTTGCGATGCCTTCGCGCCGGGCCGCTATGCCCAGGTCGGCTGCGGCGGAACGGTCAGCGAGCAGCGCACAGACTTCCGCCGACAGGCTCTCCGGAACGGCTGGTTCCGCAAAACGGCCCGTCTCACCGTGCCGAATCATCTCCACGTTGCCCGGAATCCGGCTGCAGACGATCGGGCAGCCGGCGACCATCGCCTCCATCAGCGAGATTGACAGCCCCTCCCACAACGAGGGGTGCACAAAGACGTCAAACGCGGCGAGGAGTGCCGGAATGTCGCGGCGAAAGCCCAGGAACGTAACGTGCTCGGTAACACCCCGCGTCTCCGCGCGTTCCCGGAGATCGGTCTCTAACTCTCCCTCGCCCGAAAGCACTAGCCGCACCCTCGGATGTGCAGCAAGAATCGCCGGCATCGCATCGATCATGTATTCGAAGCCCTTTTGCGTGGCCAAACGGCCCACGCTCCCCAGAATGATCTCGTCCGGTGAAAACCCGAATTCCCGGCGGGCCGCCTGTCGGTCAACCCCCAGAAACCGATCCACTTCAATCCCGTTTAGGATGGTGCGAATCCGTTCGCCCTTCTCGATACCCAGCTTTATGGCGATCTGGCGATGCTCCTCGCCCACGGCGATCATCAGGTCCTCACACCAGGCGCCAATCTTCTCGAAAGCCACGTACACCTGCTTCATCAGCCACGGAGTGAACTGATGAAAGCCAAATCCATGCACGTAGTGCACGATGTTCGGCACACCGGCCAGCCGGCCCGCCAGACGCCCCAACATACCGCCCTTCGACGTATGCGTCGCTACCAAATCGAACTTTTCCCGGCGGCAGAGTCGATAGAGATGCCAAAGCGGCACGACATCGAGCGGAGAGAGAGCACGCTTCCACCCTGGAATCAACACGGGAATCGCCCCGGCGTTCCGGAAATGCATCTGCGTCTCGGGGTCGAGCGCGACTACCCAAACCTTATCGCCGCGCGCGATCATCGCCTTGACGATCGAGAGCACCACGACGCTCCCTCCGCCCCATGCGCCACCCGCCAGAACCTGCAGCGCTTTCATGCGGTCTCCTCCTGGTTGGCCGCCTCGCTCTCCGCCGAGGGCGGTACCGGCAAGTTCACCGGAGTAAGTCCCTTAGCGGCGCGCGCGGCAGTAATCACCGACTCCACCCGCTCCAAACGTTGGTCCCGCGGCAACACTCGCCGCGCCATACTCACTCCGAAGCTCGCCACCCCGCTCGTCAGGATGCCGGAAGCCAGAGGATGCAACTCGCAAACCATGTTCTGCGACAGACACTCAAAGCCCATCCGCAACTTGAAATCATGCAGTCCAGCGGTATTCACCAGGGACTTCAAACCGTAACTCATCCCAACGATCTCTTCTTTCGCCAAAGCGGCCTCGGTTAGGGTATACGCAAGGGCGTGATTCGGTTAGTGCTCCAGGCAATCCACCCGCGACATCTGATGCAAAATATGAAACCACCCGTCTTCCTCGTAAGTAACGGCATAAGCACCCAACACACCGTCAACGAACGATCCGTACGCCACCACCGTCCGCGATATCTCAATCGCCTGCACGAGCCGGCGGAACGATTCCGCTTCTCCGAACTCAGCTTCATAACGACCCTGCCGGGCCATGGTCTCCTGATTCAGACGGAGTCCTTGAGCGACTAACTCATCCGTCTCTACGGCACGAACTTCACAGTGCTCCAGACCTCGCCGCACCTTGCTCCGCAATCGCGATTGCACCGTCTTCAGGCTATATTCCTTGTCGCGGCACACATACAGCCCACCGGGCGAACCTTGCCGGGTAATAGACGGATAACGGACACCGAGACTACCTGAACTACGAAGCAACTCCCGCATCTCGTCTGGCTCAGGATCCAAAGCCAGGTGATACGGCAAGCTCATCAGCATCTTGCCATCCGTCGAGTGCCACAGAGCGCTCCCCGACTCGACAATCCGGCGGCCCCGCGCCGCCATAAACTGGGCTAAGCCCCGGCCGGTTCTCTGTCTAGGCATGATCCTCTCCTTCACCCTCCGACGCCGCTCGACGTCGAGTCCACTCAGCAAGCTCTTCCGCAATTCGCTGCTCATCGTCAAGCGCCGACATTCGCGCTCCCGCCGCCAGAATCTCGAGCCGCTCCGCCAACCCCGCCAGTTGCTTCCAACGGCCGGCCTGCCGTGCCAGCGGTCCGGCTGCGCGCGACGTGGCCAGGGGCGACAACAACGGATGCACCACCACCACGGCCCTCTGCGGCAGCACCTCGTAACCCATCCTCAACTTGTAGTTGTGCAAACCCTCGCTCTGACGCAACGGCAAACTTCCCAGGCAAACACCTTGCACCTCGGGCATCGACATCGCCCTTTCGATCAGATAGTAATCAATTGCGTGATTCGGATAGCTCTTGAGTAACTCCACCCGCGACATCTGAATGAGTAAGTGCTCCCAGCCGGCATCGCGGCAGCACATCACGTAACTTGCAAGACGATCGCCAACGAAGGCGCCCCAGCATTCCGAGCCCTTGGTCGTATAGACAGCCTCAACGGTTCGCGCCCACATCTGCGGATCACCAAACTCCGGTCGGCGGCGGCCGTGCCTCGCCATCGTGTCAAGGTTCAGTTCCAGCCCTTGCACCAGCAGTTCCTTCCGCTCCACCGGCCGAACCTCGCAACTCTCCAGCCCACGCCGCACAAAGTTTCGGGTACGCTTCTGCAGCTTCTGCATCGCGTATTCGCGATCTTGAATGACGTACGCCCCACAAGGCAATCCCGCCTGACCGTCTGAGGGATAGCGAACGAGAGCCCCGTTCTCCCGCCGCAGAAACTCCTGGACGTCTTCGCGACGGCACTTAATGGATACCTGATCGGGCAGGCTGGTGAAGTACCGGCTGCCGATATCGACACTGGCCCACCAAGTACCCGCCGCCTCACTTACCCGGCGCCCGCGGCGTTCCAGCAACTCCGCCAGGCGCTCGCCCGGACGTTCGCCTGGGGGCGACTTCGCGCACTCAACTCTCTGCTCGACTTCAACCATTCTGTTTCACCATCCGCAACATCGAAAATCGCGATTCATAAATCGCCAGCACCGGAGCATACACGGCAAAGATCACGCCTGCCTGCGTCACCAGCCCCACCTCAGCGCCCTCCATCAACTGGGTCAATAGCACCATCAGTGCAAGCGGCAGGTTGATCGACGCCAGGAACCCGACAATGTCTCCGGCCCGCTCGCCGGCTGCATCCCGGGCCACAAATAGCTCTGCGTTTACGAAAACGCACAGCGCCGCCAGACTCATCCACGCCGCGCCGCGCAGTCCGCCCCCATTACTCAGTACGAGCCACTGGCCTGCCGCGGTGATCACCAAGCTACTGGCCAGCATCTTCAGCACCACCCCGAACCGGGCGGCGGCCCGAAAGAACGGGGTGACCGCCGAATGCATCGACAGAAAGAAGACGCCCCAAACGGTGATCTCAGCCGCTTCGATGCCCGCCGTGTACTGCGGAAGAACCACCTTTACCACCGGCCCGACAAACAGAGTTCCCAACGCCAGGACGGGTGGAAGCACGTAACTGAAGAGCCGAATTGGCGCTTCATAGAAGACCACCACGCTCTTGACGCAACCGACCCGGCCATACTCTTTGAGCATGTGCGAGCTGATCACCTGGGCGACCCCGAAGTTCGCCACAAACACCGAGAACTCGTTAATCATCATGCTGACCGCGTAGTAACCCGCCATCGTCGGCCCCAGGAGCGGGGTCAACAGCAACAGGTCAAGATACCGAAGCAGCCCAAACATCGAATCCCCCAGGGACATCGGAATCCCGGCCGTCATCAGCACCTTCGCACGCTCAAAGCGGAAACCGCACCGGAAAGCATCCGGTTGGTTGCGCCAGAGGTATAGCACCGGAATCGCAATCCCGATCACGGTTGCCAAGCCGATTCCAGTTAGACCGAAACAGTAACTCAACACCAGCGCGCCAAGCAGGTCGACCACACCAGCCAGCATGAGTTCCCGCCCGCGCAAGTCAAAACGTTGACGCGCCCCGGCAAGCTCCCGCAAATACTGGTGCGGCTGCGCCAGCAACATCACCACCGCCATCAGTTGCAGCGCCAGTGCGTACTGGTCGTTCGTCGCGAAGAGGCTCGCCAACAGCAAGATCGCTGCAAAAGCCATGCCGGCAAACACGATGTACGCTCCGGCAGTCCGAAGGTCGCCGTCAACTTCCTCCTCCCGGTTCTGTCCGGTAAACTCTGGCAGGCGCAGCGAGAGACCCTTCGTGATGCCCAGGCGTAGGAACTCGCCGGTCATGTAGATCACCATGACGGTTTTCCAAATGCCCATCGTGGTGGGACCTAGGATCCGCAGCACAAGGATCGAACGAAGCACTGCCATCAGCACACTGATCGCTGCACTGCCGCTCATGATGCGCGCGTCACGCAACATATGCATGGGGCACCTCCATCGATCTTGTTGCCGTCACTTGCACCGCATCTTCCCGGGCCATCCATACACGCCGATAGGCCTCCATCAAGGCGAGCAACATCCACAGGCCGCGGTAGTTCTCGATGTTGATCGTCACGCCTGCCAGGGCAATTACCAGCAGTGCTGCCAGCAGAAGGCTCGCCTTCGCGTGTCCGTAACTGGTCGCGGCAAGGAAGGTCGGCCAAGTCATCGTCACCACCACCAAGGCGTAAGTGATAAACCCGACGATTCCGGTCTCGGCCAACAACCCGAGGTAGGTGTTGTGGGCGAAGCCGATCGCCTGCGCTTCCCCGCCCGCACCAAGACCGTAGTTCCCCCGTCCCACTCCCACCCAGGGATTCTCCTGCCAGGTCCGCAAGGCGACCTCCCAAAGACCACGCCGCTGTTTCGCCTCAGGATTCTCAAGGTCCACCGTAGTCGTCGTGAGCCGTTCGGTCACCGGATTCGAACGCAACCATTCGTCACGATTCGGAAGAGCCATCACCAACAATCCGCCCATAAACAGACTGATCCCCACCGCCCACTTAATCCGCGTCGAGCTGAAAAAGAAGGCCAGAGCGGCCAAGGCGGCCGCTACCGCCAGCAGGCTGCCCCGCGAAGCTGACAGCAGAATCGCGCCGAGATGAATGGGCAGCACGAACAGTGGCCAGCGCACTTGACGGTTGCACATGAAGTAGTACAGCAGGGTCAGAAAGAAGCTCACACCGATATGGGCGGCAAACAGGTTCGAATCTTCAAAAGTCCCCTGCGCCCGAAACTGCAGGGCAAACACCGTCTCAACCCCGGCCAATTGATACAGCAACGATCCCGCCGCCCCGAGTGCTGCCACCACCGCGCTCGAGAGCACCCAGGCCCGAAGCGCCCACAGCAGGTCGCGCCGATCATCTACAAAGTTCACCACCAGGTAGAAGTACGCCCAAAGCGAAATCGCCTTCATCACCTCGACCAACGCACTCAAAGGACTCTTATAATCTGCAGTCAGCTCCAGGTTCACCAAAGCCGTCGCCGAGAGTACTCCGACATTGAGAAGAAACGCTGAAGCCGAAGGCCATCGAAAGCCGCACGACATACTGCGGATCAAGAAGAGTAGTCCTACCACCGGAAGAAACAAATCCGCCAGGGAAAAGTTAATCAGCTTTCCGCCGGAATTCACTACCTTTGACACGGGAAACAAGGCGCAAGCCAGCACCAGCAATCCTCGCCGCAGCCCGTCGAAGCGCGCCGTGGCATAGAAGGGATCGCTCCCGGCTTGCATTGTTGTGGTCATGCCCGGGATGCGCTCCCGGTCAACACCGGCAACTCGGCCTGCCGAGGCTTCATTCCCAATACAATCAGCGGCGCCTTCACCACAATCAGATAGACCGTCCAGACGATCAAACCGGCATCAAACCAGAATGAGCGGCGCCGGATATACTCGAGGTCCATCTCCAACCGCACAGGGAGAATTACCTTCTGGTAATGCTCCTGCGGGTCCATGCCTCCCGGATCCACGATCGACAGTTCGGGGAAGTAGCGCACCTGCACGAGTCCGGTGAGGCCGGGTACCGCGTCCAGCACCTTGCGCTGTTCCACCGAGTAGCACTTCTCCACCGTCGCAATTTCCTCGGGCCGCGGACCCACCACGGACATCTCCCCACGCAAAATGTTCAAGACCTGCGGGAGTTCATCGATCTTAAACAGCCGCAGACAGCGGCCTACCGGAAACACTCGCCGGTCATGTTTCGCCGTAAAGGCTCCCTGACGATCCGCCCCTACGTGCATGGTGCGGAACTTCAGTTGACCAAACGGAACGCCCCGGAAGCCCATGCGGGGAGCAACGTAAAACACCGGCCCCCGGGAGCTGAGCTTGATGAGCAAGGCCGCCACCAGCATCAACGGCCCAAGCACCACCAGCGCCAGAGCCACTAACGTCAGATCGGTCGCCCGCTTCCACCAGGGCATTTAGACACCCACCGCCTGGCGAGCGTGGCGGGTGGCAATCGCCGTCACCGTACGAGCCACATAGTGTACTTCCTCGCGGGTCATGCCAGGGAAGATCGGCAGGGACACCAACCGGGGCCACACTGACGAAGCCTGGGGGAAGTCCTCTGGACGATGCCCGTATTCGCGGACATAGTAGGGATGCAGGTGCAGAGGCATCCAATGGACGGAGCAGGTGATCCCCGCGGCTTTCATCTCCTCAATGAACTGCGCGCGGTCAATGGACATAGCGCTCAAGTTCAACTTGATCGGGAACAGATGCCACGATGACTGCCGATCCTCAAGTTCAGGATGTGTCTCCACCAATCCGTCACAATCTGCGAGTAACTCACGGTAAGTGGCCGCAAGTGCCTGACGTTCCCGCCACAGTTCGTTTGCCTTGAGCAGTTGGGCAATACCGATAGCGGCAGCTACATCGGTAAGGTTGTACTTGAAGCCCGCCTCAACGATCTCGTAATACCAGGATCCCTTGGCTTCGAAGCGGGTCCAGGCGTTCTTGGAGAGCCCATGCAAGGACATCATGCGGACCCGTTCAGCAATGCGTTCGTCGCTGGTGGTTAGCATGCCACCTTCGCCCGTCGTAATGCACTTATTGGCGTAGAAGGAGAAGCACGCCATCGGTGACGTCTCGCCAACGCTACGCCAGGGCGCTGTAGAGTGAGAGCGGTAGTAAGCCGGCAGAGTATGCGCGGCATCCTCAAGCAGCGAGATCTTGTGCCGCTTCGCGATGTCCGCCATGCGGTCCATGTCGCACATTTGGCCGCCGTAGTGCATCGGAATCATGGCCTTTAGCCGGCCGCCACCGGACCACTTGGCCGCGGCGGCTTCCGTCGCGTCAGGATCCATCAGCAAGGTCTCCGGGTCACAATCTACCAGGACCGGGTGGGCCCCGAAGTAGCGAACCACCTCGGCCGTTGCCGCGAAGGTCATCGTGGGAACCAGTACCGCGTCCCCCTCTCGCACGCCGTACGCCTCCAGAGCCAAATGCAGCGCGGCCGTGCAGGAATTCACCGCCACGGCATGGCGAGCGCCCACATAGTCGGCAAACCGCTCTTCGAATTCACGGGCGACCTTGCCCGTGGTGAGCCACCCGGAATCCAGCACCCGTTGAACAGCTTCTTTCTCTTCTACGCCGATACTCGGTCTAAAGAATGGAATGGTCATCGCTTCCCCAGTCATTCGCTCTTGCTCCCTTAATTGCGGGATGCGGATCCCCGCTTCACAGCTTTCATCGCCACTACTGAACCGCCCGCCGCCGTAAGTTCCGGTAGCCGGTTCAACGACAGATCACGAACCTGCGTCGTCGGCGGCCACACCTCGGGCAACTCGCTCAGGACCTGATCCGTTTCGCCCTGCTTTAGTAAGTCCCGCCAGCGCTCGACCTTGGCCAGCATGCTCACCCGTGCGCCACTTTTGGTCTTCCGGATAATGTGGATCCGTCCATGCTCGGTGGGTTCGGTAGTCTCATCGTCATCCTGCAGTTCCTCGGTCATCTTCTCCGCGGCGCCCAAGCCGGTAAAGACTACGGGAATGTCGACATCCGGCAGGTATCCGGCCAACGAAATCATTGTTCGGGCTAACTCGTGGATCACCACCGGCGTGCCCATCTCCAGGACGAAAATGCCGCCGGACTCACCGAAGACGGCCGCCTGCAGAACCAGCCGAACGGCTTCCGGAATCGACATAAAGAAGCGCTTTGCCTCGCGATCCGTCACCGTAACCGGGCCACCCTGCTCAATCTGTTGACGGAACAGTTGGACGACACTGCCAGCGCTGCCGGCGACATTACCAAAGCGGACAGTGACAAAGCTGGTCGAGGCCTTCTGATTCATCTCTTGCACCGCCATCTCGGCCAGGCGCTTGGAGAGACCCATGTAACTCTTCGGACGCACCGCCTTGTCCGTCGAAACATTGATGAAGCGCTCAGCCCCGGCGCGCGCTGCCGCGCGAGCCACGGTCGCCGTGCCAATCACGTTGTTTCGCACCGCCTCCTGCGGACGGTCCTCCATCATGCCAACGTGCTTAAACGCCGCCGCATGAAAGACGATCTGCGGGCGTACTTCATCGAACTCCCGCTCAAGCGTCAGCTGATCGGTAATGTCCAACAGCAGTGGAACCACCTTCAGGCTGGGGCACTGCTGACGAATCTCACGGTTGATATAAAAGAGGTTGTTCTCAGATCGTTCCAGTAAGTACAGGGCTGCCGGCTGAAAGGTTGCAATCTGCCGGCAGAGTTCACTACCGATGGAACCGCCGGCACCCGTCACCAGAACCCTTCGGCCACGAATGAAGGTTTCGACTTCGGCCAAGTCGATTTGCACCTCTTCGCGTTGAAGGATCGTCTCAATCGAAACGTCATCCACCCAGGACTGGGCGCTCTCGCGCACCGAATTCCGGCTGCGAAGCAGAACAAAGTCCCGTTGCTCACGCCGGCACTGGGCCGTCAATTCCATTAGCCGCTTGCGGCCCAGACCAGGATTCACCAGACAGATGAGGTCTGCTCCCGTACGGGTCGCAATCTGACCCAGCTCCGGTAACGTGCCGGCCACCGGAACTCCTAGGAGTTCCGTCCCCTTACTACTCGCCTCTGCCGTCACCACCGCAACCGGCAGCCAGCGCTGGGAAGCACGAACATCGCGCAACACCCCGAGCACAGAAGGTCCTTCACCCACCACCAAAACCCGCCGAATGCCCGGGCTCTTCTTGCGTCGCGACTCAGTCAATAGACGTGCCCAGAAATAGAGACCGCAAATCATGGCCGTAAGCAACAAAGCGTCCACCAGCAGGACAGAGCGAGGAAACTTCAGTTCCGGCAGAAGGACCAACACGAAAAGCGCGTAAAGAAGCGTGCTCGCCGCCACCGATCCAGCAATGGGCGGAACGTCCGCGTAGCTCGCGGTGTTCAGCGGCCGGCGGTCCAGGCGGAAGTAATAGAACGAGATCAGCCGACAGGCGAGAGCCAACGGCAAAGCGGCTGCCACCTGTCGCCAGTCGTCTACGTTCAACGAGAAGTCGAACCGGATCCAAAAGGCGCCCAGCATCGAAAGGGTACTCAGGACCGTCAAATAGGCAACGGTGCGAGCGCGCCAAGCCATCGTCTGCGGCATCAATTGCCGGCTGTTGTCGGTTGGTAAGAGATTCGCCATGTGCTAACCTCGAGTTCCGTTCTTAGCTTCCTGATCAGCCATGGACCGCGAGCGCCGTTCGAACAGTTCCCGCCAAGCATCAGCGGGCACCGCTACTGAAGTTGACTCAACTTCCACGACCGTCGGCAGGTTCACCGCCGCACCAGCCGACTCGCGGCGGCGGTAGTACGGAGCCGCGTCAGGCGGCATAGAGAGTAAATGGGCATCGGGTGATTCGGGATGCGGTGCGCGGTCACTCGCGCGCTGCCCACCGACAGGGGCCTTCGCCGGAAGGTTGCGCTCCAAATAGTCGGTGATAAAGGCACCCGCCAAGGAGCCAAATCCTGCCGCAAAGAATCCAAACAGCAGTAAGTAGGCTCGATGTTGGGAGGCGGGCAGAGCCGGAACCTCGGCGCGTTCAAGTACCGCAACGTTCAGAATTCGTCGTTGATCCAGTGCGTCACCCAGCCGAGCTTCCTCTAACTTACGCTCGTAGGCGAGATAGTTTTCCTCAGCGATCTTCACCGAGCGCTCTAGGTCGTTGTGATTCGCCGTCAGTTGCTCCAGTCGCGACTGCCGGGCTCGATACTCGGTAAGATCAGCCGCCAAAGACTCGCGGCGAGCTCGCAGTCCAGCGACCTGTGTCTCAAGGCGCAGACTCTCGGCCTCAAGTGACTGGCGGAGCGGGTTGGGCGCTTGGGAGGAATCTGCCAGTTGCGGCTGAGACTCCCGCTCAAGTGCCGCCCTTGTATCGGCCAATTGCTGGTCCACTTCCTTCACCAGCCGGTACTGCGGATCGTATTTCGTCAGTAACTCAGCCCGCTTATTCTGCAGGTCAATCAACGTTCCCTTCAACCTCTCAGCTAGAGCACTTGTCCGGACGGTCCGGCTTCCTGTTTCCACCTGAGCGGGTTGAGCATTGCGCTGTTGCGCCAGAAGTCGTAAACGCACCTGTGCGTCTCGCTCCTGGCCCTCCGCTTCTTCCAGCGCCGCCTTCAGATCGTTCGCCCGTCGCAGGTAGGCTTGCTTCTGCTCGTTTAGCAGGGAGACATCGCCAGTTTGCCGAAAATGAGTGAGGGCGCGCTGAGCTTCGTCCAATTGCCGCTGATAGTACGCCGTGCGTTCGTCAAGAAAGCTTGCCGCGCCGCCGCTGCCGTGTACTTCAACGTGCTTCTTCAGATACAGTTCAGTCAGGCGATTGGGAACGTTGGCGGCCATTTCCGCCGTGGGTGCCGTGTTCTTCAGGCTGATCAGGTTGGTCTTGCCGATCTGCTGAATCTTGAGGTTCGCTTCCAGTTGACGGACGGCTTCGGCGACGGCCCGCCGGTCCGTAGTTCCCTTCGGGACCAAGCCGGCCTGCACGGCCACCTTTTCGTATAACTCGCGGCTCTTGAGTAGCTCGATCTCAGCCGCGACCTCGGCCTCGCCGACGGCGGCAGGAGGGGGAGCAGCGCCGGCTACTGAGACCTCGGCGCGATTCCTCTTGAGAATCAGCTTCACCTCGGCGTCGTACTTCTTGGGCGCGGTCATCACGTAGGCGATCACCGGGGCGAAGAAGAGCGCGAATAGGGCGGCTATCAACCACCGGCGCTTCATCACCAGGGCCAGAATCGTCACCAGGTTGAGCCCATTGTCGGCTTGGCGGCGCATCATGTTACGGGTCACCATGGGTGACGGCATGCGGTTCACCAAAGGCGTCAGGGCTTCGGGGATACGGTCGCCGGCGGGCGCGGGACCCATGCGGCGATCACCGTATCGCTCGATCCCCATTGGGGCGTTGTGATTCTGGCGGGAGTCCATGTTTCGGTCCATCGTTCTTAACTCGTCTACCGGAAGCTCAAAGGAAAGAAGAAGCCGAGGCGGGAAACAGACATGAACCGGTCAAACTTGGCCATGTTCGACTTCGAGGCGTAAATGGCATCGCCCGGAAGCAACCGAATGTCTTCCCGCAATTGCCCTTTATCGAGGATGTCCTTGACGTTAATCCGCTTCACTTCCATCGTTTCGGGATTCACTCGCCGGAACAGCAGAACCTGATCCTGCTTCGCGTTCGGGGTAAAGCCGCCTGCCATAGTGACGGCGTCAGTAAGCGTCACATCGCCGCGCAGGTCCAACTTTCCCGGCTTGGCAACTTCTCCACCTACGATGATGTAAGGCTTATTGAACTCCTTCAAAGTGAGCATGATGACGGGCTCATGCAGAATCCCGCTGTACTTAGCCGCGATGGCCGCGCGAGCCTCTTCTAAAGTGAGGTCCTGCAACTTGATCTCGCCTGCGACCTGCAGGGGGACGAAGCCGTCCGGTTGCAAGGTAACGGTTTGCGTAAACTCTGGCGTGAACTTGAACTGGATCTCAATCACGTCGCTGGTTTGCAGACGATAGCGGGGAGTGCGTGAGCTGAAGGTGGAAGGCTGTTCAGCGGCAGCCAGGAGGGTGGACATCACGAGGAGCGCCATGAGTGCGACGACGTAGTTACTCTGGTGACGATTGACCATAGGTTCAAGAAGAATGCTACGGAATGGTCAATTCGGTAACAATCGAACCAAGGTACTGGTCTAGTCCTTGCTACGGTAGTTTCATGTTGGCGGCTTGACCGTCGGGACTAAGTATCCAGAGTGCCGCGCGCTGCGATCAAAGCAGGAATCCTTATTGATCTCAATGATTTACGGGCAATCAGTACGCGAGGCGAAATTTAGGTGGAAGATGCGTCTAATAGGAAATCCGTACGGCCCCTGGACCAGTACCAAAGTTTTTTCTTTACCTACCACTATTTCCGGTCTCCG
>JALHNI010000041.1 GCA_022843605.1 Bryobacter sp. | reverse complement strand
CGTTTTGAGCTGCGTTCAAGGCCTGCGCCAAGTCGGCAACCAAGTCTTCGGGATGCTCCAGTCCCACCGACATCCGTAGCAGATTTCGCGGCGTCGCCGTGGGTTGGTCCTCCACCGAGGCGCGATGCTCAATAAAGCTGTGCGGTCCGCCGAGGCTCGTCGCTCTCGTAAACACGCGAGTCTCTGCCGCCACCTTACGGGCGGCACACTCGCCTCCGCGCAGCAGGAATGAAAGCATCCCTCCAAAGCCGTTCATTTGCCGTGCAGCGACTTCATGGTTCGGATGCGATTCCAAACCAGGGTAGTAAACTCGCTCCACCGCCGGGTGGACCTCAAGGAACCGAGCCACCCGCAAGGCATTTTCTCCGTGCGCCCGCATCCTCCACGGCAACGTCGATACGCCCCGCAAGGTGAGCCAGCAATCGAACGCCGAAGGTACCAGTCCGCCGTGAATCTGTGAAGTGTGGCATCTTTCAAACAAATAGCTGTCGTGCTTGGCCACCAGAACCCCGCCGACGCAATCGCTATGACCATTCAGATACTTGGTTGTGGAATGCGTCACCATGTCGATGCCATACTCGAGCGGCCGCTGGCAGGCCGGGGTCGAGAATGTCGCGTCGCAAACGGTCATCGCTTTTGTCTTTCGTGCGATCTCCGCAATCGCCGCCAAATCCGTCACCTTCAGCAATGGATTGGATGGCGTCTCCAACCAGATCACCCGGGTTTCCGGCCGGATGGCATCCTGCACCGCCGCCAGGTCAGTCATGTCCACATACGTCACCGACAACGGCCACTTTCCGAAGATCTTCCCGGTCACCTTCCGCAAGCAGTAGTAGACGTCATCCGGCGCAACGATGTGATCACCCGGCTCCAGTCCCTGAACCAGCGCCGTTACCACCGCCAGCCCTGAAGAGAACACGAGCGCTTGTCGACCGCCTTCCATTCTTGCCAGGCAGTCCTCCAGCATCTGCCGGTTTGGATTTCCTTCGCGCGAATAGCTGAAGCCACGGCTATACTGGCCGTCCGCGTCCCTCTCAAAAGTTGTCGACAGGTGGATCGCCGGAGTCACATCGCCGGTTGCTTCAATCCGCCGTCCCGCGTGGACCGCCAAGGTTTCAAGGTGCATGCCCTCGATTCTAATAGCTATCAAGCCATGCTTGGTCTGCCTCGCACTCCCAAGCCGGTCGTGAAGCTCTGTACGCTCCGTGCTCACGAAACAGCCAATCTAACAAGGCAGCTTTGGTTCCCAGCCGATTTCGCAACGCCTCTACCGTTTCGAGACTTTGTCGCTCCTTCGCCTGCCTCGCGGCCAGTGTCGCCGGCAGCATCCCGGCATCCGGAGTCGCCTCATACGTGAGTGTGTAGTCTGAATCCGGCAGCGAAAACACCCAATCAAAAACTGCTTGGCATCGCGGCAAATGAAACCCTGAACTGATCACATGCAATCGGCGCAAACCCCTCGGCTCAGTATGCAGCAACCTCGCGAACACGGCGTTGCCGATCGTGTCGAAAGAAAGCGACTCGGGCAGCAGCAAATGTTCGGGCACTCCTCGCCCCATTAACCACTCTGCCCCTACGTGTGCCTCGTACTGGGGCTTGCCCGACGAGGTCAACGCGAGCGGCCGATGCGTAGTTCCCCCACTCAACGGAATCAGGTACTCGCCGTTCCAACGTTGCAGGGCTCGCTCAAAGCGTGCCAGAACCCAAGGCGGCAAATCCCCTTCCGGCGTTAGTCCCCCGCCGGGAATTACAATTGCATCCACTAGTCCAGGTTAACTTCGCTGACTTCGTCAAAAATGCCGTCCGGCAATGGAATTCCCATAATCCGCAACCTGTCTAAAATCTTCGGCTGCACACCGGTCCACTTGAACCTGCCCTGGACCTTGCCGTCGTCTCTTACCCCCGTGCGCTCGAAGACGAAAATGTCTTGCGTTTCCACCCGACCCTGCTCCACACCGGTCACCTCCGCAATGTTCAGAATCTTCCTTGATCCGTCCGAGAGGCGCGAAACCTGCACCACCAGCTTGATGGCGCTCGCTAGCTGCTGTAACAACACCTTGCTCGGAATGTCCAGATCCGCCATCAGCATCATCGCCTCGAGCCGTGAGAACGCATCGCGCGGGGTGTTGGCGTGGATCGTTGTCATTGACCCTTCCACGCCCGTATTCATCGCCTGCAGCATGTCCAGAGCCTCAGCGCCTCGGCACTCGCCGATCACAATGCGGTCCGGCCGCATCCGAAGGGCCGTGCGCACCAGCACCCGCTGGTTCACTCCGCCTTCCTTCGTCAGATTCGGTGGACGGGTTTCGAACTTCACCACGTGCCGCTGCTGTAGCTGCAACTCCGCCGTATCTTCAATCGTGACGATCCGCTCTTCTTCCGGTATGAATCGTGAAAGTGCGTTCAGTGTTGTCGTCTTGCCGGAACCCGTGCCGCCGGAAATCAGCACCGTGCTCTTTGCCGCCACGCAAGCCGCCAGAAACCGCAGCATCGTCGGCATGATCGTCCGGTTCGCCACCATCTCGTCGGAGGTGATCACATGCCGGCCGAATCGCCGGATTGACAACGCCGGACCATCCAGCGCCAGCGGAGGAATGATCGCATTGACGCGAGATCCATCCAGCAGCCGCGCATCCACCAGCGGATTCGCCTCGTCCACCCTCCGGCCCACCTGCGACACGATCTTTTCGATGATGTGCAGCAAATGCGCGTTGTCTTTGAACCGCACACCCGTCAGGGTCAGCTTGCCAGCTCGCTCGATAAACACCTTGTGCGGGCCGTTCACCAGGATGTCGGAAATCGAAGGTTCCTTCAGGAGCGGCTCCAGCGGACCCAGTCCCAGCACCTCGTCCAGTACTTCCTCAACGATACGGTTCTCTTCTTGCGCCGTCATCGGCACCCGTTCATCGTCGAGCAACTTCTCCACCACCCGGCCGATCTCGGCGCGCACCCGATCCTTGGGCAGCGACGACACCTTGTCCAGGTTCAATACTCCGATCAGTTTGCGGTGGATTTCGCTCTTCAGCTCGAAGTAGCGATCAGCCGGCCTTGGTGCGCTTGGCGACGCCGACGTCGACTTCCTTCCAGGGTTCGGCTTCGCCGATACCGGTGGTCTTCCGCCAGGAGCCATCGGACCTCCGGGCCTAGAAACGGGCGCCACTGGCGAACGCATGCCGATCGGCCGAAAGGGGTTCCCCATAATGCCCAAGTATACCCTCAGCGCCTTTAACCCTTTTGCACTTTACAAAACGCAACATTCGGCTACCCTAATAAGAATGACGTCTCGGCTTGCCCCCTTCTTTGTTGCTGCCGTTCTCGCCGCTCAAACCCAACGCGGTTCTACTGACCGCTTCGGTCAACTGGGTACCCTCCTCCCCACGCCGAATGAGTACCGCACTGCCTCCGGCGCGCCGGGCCATCGTTACTGGCAGCAGAAAGTCGACTATGTCCTTTCCGCCGATCTCGACGACGAGAAGCAGCGGCTCACCGGCAGCGGTCGAATCACCTATAAGAACAATTCGCCTGACACCCTCACCTATCTCTGGCTGCAACTCGACCAGAACCTCTGGTCGCCCAACTCTCTCAGCGCCATCACCCAAACCACCAGCAGTCTGAATAATCTCCCCTTCGGATCTCTCGAACGGCTGAAGTTCCAACCCACTTTCCAGGGTGGCTATCGCATCAAGTCCGTCAAGAATTCCGGTGGCGACGGAATGCGCTACGTCATTCAGGACACCATGATGCGGGTCGACCTCCCTCGCGAATTGCCGCCCGGTGGCATTGTCGAATTCAGCATCGATTGGGAGTACAACATCAATCCCTCCAAGAAACTCGGAGGAAGGACGGGTGCTGAGTTCTTTGCCAAAGATGGAAACTGGATCTATGGGATCGCCCAATGGTTTCCTCGGCTTGCCGCCTATTACGACGCTGCTGGCTGGCAACACAAACAATACCTCGGAGCCGGTGAGTTTACACTCGAGTTCGGAGACTATAAAGTCCGGATCACTGTTCCAGATGATCATGTCCTTACCGCGACAGGCATTCTCCAGAATCCCAAGGAAGTCCTCACGGCCACGCAGATCGCTCGCCTGAAGCAGGCCGAGACGGCCAGCAAGCCAGTCATGATCGTTACCCCTGACGAAGCGAAGCAAGCCGAATCATCGAAGCCCAAGGGTAAGAAGACCTGGATCTTTTACGCCGATAACGTCCGCGACTTTGCCTTCGCCTCTTCCCGCAAGTTCATCTGGGATGCCCAAGGGCACATGGTCGATGGCCGCCGGGTGATGGCCATGTCGCTCTATCCCAAGGAAGGGAATCCACTCTGGGAGAGGTATTCGACTGCGGCCATCATCCACACGTTGAACGTCTATGGTAAGTACAGCTTCTCCTATCCCTATCCCACCGCTATCTCCGTTAACGGTGTAGTCAATGGCGGCATGGAATACCCGATGATCTGCTTCAACGGTCCCCGTCCACTCGAGGACGGCACATATAGCGCGCGTACGAAATATGGCCTGATTACCGTCATCATTCATGAAGTGGGCCATAACTTTTTCCCCATGATCGTAAATTCTGATGAACGGCAATGGACCTGGATGGACGAAGGCATGAATACCTTCTTGCAGTATTTGTCAGAGCAGGAATGGGAGAACAACTATCCCTCTCGCGACGCGGACCCAAAAGATATCGTCGCCTACATGCTGGGTCCTTCTCACGACTCCATCATGACCAACTCAGAATCCGTACAGAATTTGTTCGCCAATGCCTACCAGAAGACTGCTACGGGCTTAAACATTATGCGCGAGACCATCCTTGGACGGGAGCAGTTCGATTTCGCCTTCCGCGAGTTCTCTCGTCGCTGGAAGTTTAAGCGTCCTACCCCCGCTGATTTCTTCCGCACCATGGAAGATGCCAGTGGCGTGGATCTGGACTGGTTTTGGCGCGGCTGGTTCTACTCCACTGATCACACCGACATCTCCCTCGACAATCTTCGATTGTTCCGCTTGAGTACAAAAAATCCGGACACTGAAAAACTCGTCTCGAAGCGTCAGAAGGACGAGCAGCCGGTTACGCTCACCGCCCAACGTAACAAGGAACTCCCTAAACTAATCGATGCTCGGCCTGAGCTAAAGGACTTCTACAATGCTTACGACGAGTTCGCCGTTACTGAAAAGGATCGGGACGAATACAAGAAGTTCCTGGCGACCCTCGAAGAGGACGAAAAGAAACTGCTCGAAAGCGGTGAGAACTTCTACCTGCTCGACCTGAAGAACCTGGGCGGTCTGGTGATGCCCGTCATTCTGCAAATCGACTATGCCGATGGGTCGAAAGACGAGATTCGAGTTCCGGCAGAGATTTGGCGTCGCAATAACAGCAGTATCTCAAAGCTGATCATTACGCCAAAGGAGATCAAGCAGGTTGTCCTCGATCCTCATCTCGAAACCGCCGACACTGACATCAGCAATAACTACTTTCCGCGGCGTCCGCTCAAACGCCAGTTCGAGCTCTTCAAAGACAAGAAGCCGACCAATCCGATGCAGGAACTGAAGCCCAAGGCTGCCTCATCGCCAACCGGACAGCCCTAATCCGATGCGTTTCCTTCTGGGCGTACTCCTGGTTTGCTCAGTCATGGGTCATTCCAGTCATTCGTCGATCGCGCAACTCGATTACGTCACCAGCAGGAAGGCTCTGGAGGCGATCGTCTGGTTGCACACTGAAGATCTCGAGCGAGTGTTCAAGGAGCAGACTGGACCCAGGGCCAATTTCGACGATCCTAAGTTGTCCGCGCCCTTCGTACGGAACTATCTACGCACTCACTTTGCACTTCGCGATCGTCAAGGAAAATTGCTGGAGCCCAATTGGGTCGGGCTTGAGATAAAGGTTCACTTTGTTGCGGCTTACTTCGAGGTGGCATTGCCCCATGGACTCTCCGGCCTGACTCTGACGAACTCAATTCTCTTCGATCGCTTACCGGACCAGACGAATAGCGTTCAAGTGCAACAAGATGGACGATCCCTCAATGAAGTGAAATTTGATCGCGCTGGTTCGCAGCCATTGCTGAAGCGCTAAGCGGCCGCAATCGTCCTGACTTGTCGTAGAAGCCCGTCCAACTGATCCAAGCGGAGCGCGTTAGCTCCATCCGACTTCGCCCGTTCAGGTTCCTCGTGCACTTCAACAAAGAGTCCATCGATTCCGACAGCTGCGGCCGCCCGGGCCAGCGGCGCAATGAAGCGAGGCTGCCCGCCGCTCGTTGTCCCTGAAGCTCCAGGCAATTGCACGCTGTGCGTGGCATCGAAGATCACAGGATGACCGAAGTCTCGCATGATCACCAATCCGCGCATGTCAACGACTAAATTGTTGTAGCCGAAACTCGATCCCCGCTCTGTGAGACTCACCTTCTCATTTCCGGTTGACGTCACTTTCTCAATTGCGTGCCGCATGTCCCCTGGTGCGACAAACTGTCCCTTTTTGATGTTCACCACCCGGCCTGTTCGCCCGGCGGCAATCAGCAAATCCGTCTGGCGGCAAAGGAACGCGGGAATCTGAAGAATGTCAGCGCACTCAGCGACTGGCTCAGCCTGCCAGGCCTCATGAATATCAGTCATCACTACATAGCCTTGTTCCTTCAGCGCGCGCAAGATCCGGCAGCCCTCCTCGAACCCCGGGCCGCGATAGGAGCCCACGCTTGAGCGATTCGCCTTGTCAAACGATGCCTTGAATACGAACGGCCCGGCGATCTTCCCGATCTCCCAGGCCAGATATTGGCAGTGCTCTTCGCTTTCGATCACACAAGGGCCGGCAATCAAGGTTAGTGGTGCGTCACCACCGAGTTGGAGTTCCCGCGATAACTCAATCGCACGTGTCATCACGAAAAAAGCGGCTGCTCCAGTCGGTTGAGACGTTTCTGGCGATTCGCGTAGGATGCACCGAGAAACGCGGTGAACAATGGATGTGGTTCCAGTGGCTTCGACTTGAACTCAGGGTGAAACTGGCAACCCAGGAACCAGGGATGGCCGGGTAACTCACAGATCTCGACGTAGACGCCATCTGGGGTCTGGCCCGAGATGCTCAAACCATGGTCACCCAGCGCTTTCTCATACTCGCGGTTGAATTCAAAGCGATGCCGATGCCTCTCGCTGATTTCGCCTTGGCCGTAGGCTTCGCGAGCAAGACTCCCCTCCTTCAATTGGCACGGGTACGCTCCCAGTCTCATCGTTCCGCCGAGTTCATCCACGCCGAGTAACTCGCGCAATTTATAGATCACCCGATGCGGCGCTGCCGGATTGAATTCGGTCGAGTCGGCGCCTTCGAGTCCAGCCACGTTCCGTGCAAACTCGATCACCATCGTTTGCATGCCGAGGCAGATCCCGAAATAAGGTACTTGCTCTTCTCGTGCAAACCGGATTGCATGCAGCATGCCCTCAACTCCACGCGAACCGAAGCCTCCAGGAACCAGGATGCCGTCAAATTGGTTGAGTACATCCTGGCATCCAGGCCACTCCAGCGTCTGGGCCTCAATCCAATTGAACTCGATTCGCAAGTTGTGCGCTAACGCGCCGTGGATCAGTGCTTCCTTTAGGCTCTTATACGAATCCTCGTACTCAACATACTTGCCGACTAATCCGATCTGAACCACGTCTCGCGGATTCTTCATGCGCTGGACCATCGTGCCCCAGGCACTCATGTCTCGCGGTTTGGCATTCATCTCGAAAATCCGCAGGAGCTTGTCGTCCACCTGCTGCTCCGCCAGAACCAGCGGGACTGCGTAAACACTATCGACGTCCATCACCGTCACCACGGCGTCCAGGTCCACGTCGCAGAACAACGCGATCTTGGCCTTCATCTCTTCCGCCAAGGGACGTTCCGAGCGGCAGAGCAGCACGTCCGGCTGGATGCCAAGGGCCCGCAACTCCTTCACTGAGTGCTGCGTCGGCTTCGTTTTCAGTTCTTGCGCGGCGGCGATCCAGGGAACAAGAGTCAGGTGCACGAAGCAGGCGTTGCTACGTCCCACCTCGTGCCGCATTTGCCGAATCGCTTCGAGAAATGGCAGGCTCTCAATATCGCCCACCGTTCCTCCAATCTCACAGATGACGATATCGATCCCGTCACTTACTTTGCGCATCGCGTTCTTGATCTCGTCGGTCACGTGCGGAATCACCTGCACCGTCTTGCCGAGATAGTCGCCCCTGCGCTCTTTCATGATGATCTGCTCGTAGATCCGGCCGCTGGTAAGATTGTTCGCCTTTGACAGGGGTGAGTGCGTAAACCGTTCGTAATGGCCAAGGTCCAAATCGGTTTCGGCGCCATCGTCGGTGACGAAGACTTCGCCATGCTGGAAAGGACTCATTGTGCCGGGGTCGATATTCAAATACGGATCGAATTTCTGCATACAGACCCGCAGACCGCGACTCTCCAGCAAGCACCCGATCGACGCCGCTGCGATCCCCTTACCTAGAGAAGAAACGACGCCGCCAGTCACAAAAATATATTTAGCCATTGTTAGTTATAGGTTTAGGAAGAGAAAATTGCCTGGATAAAGAAGCTTCAAAGAACTGCCGCAAGCGCGCCAGATCTTCCGGTGTATCCACGCCAAGAGATTCGTACTCAGTCTCGGCCACTCGAATCTTATAGCCGTTCTCGAGGGCTCGCAATTGTTCCAAGCACTCTGCTGTCTCCAGCGGACCTACCGGCAGGTCCGAGTAACTCAGTAAAAAATCGCGCTGATAGACGTAAAGGCCAATGTGCTTGTAGTAGCTGGCCTTCTGCCCTCGATTGAACGGGATCGTCGAACGCGAAAAGTAGATGGCATTCGACAATCGGTCCGTCACCACCTTCACCACATTCGGATTCGCGTGGTCAGCCGGGTCTTCGATCCGGCGCTTCAGCGTCGCCATCGGGATGTCGGGGTTGTCGAGCAAAGCCAAGACAGCGGCATCGATTGCGGCGGGGTCAATCAGCGGTTCGTCGCCTTGGATGTTCACCACCACCGAAGCCGGGTCGGCTGAGGCGACTTCGGCTACCCTGTCCGTGCCGGAAAAATGGTCACTTCTCGTGATGCGGACCATTGCGCCAAAGGCGCGTGCCGTCTTGGCGATCCGTTCGTCGTCCGTAGCCACCACCACGTTGGTGAGATATCTTGCCTCGAGGGCACGTTCCCAGACGTGCTGAATCATGGGTTTGCCGGCAATAGAGACGAGGGCTTTACCGGGAAACCGGCTGGAAGAAAACCTGGCAGGAATGACGCCGAGTATGCGCTGCGGCACATTCGATGGTAGCACGATGGCACCCTGGTTTGCGCCCACTTTTGCCCCCAAAAGTTCACCCGCTTCCTGGGTCGAGGATTGGTGTTTGGTGATATCGTGAAGATGAATCGAGACTTCCTCGAACGGGATGGTGTTCATGCTATTTCCCACAGGGCTACTTCGAGCGGCGCTGATTGTTTTTCTGGCGGCGAACCTTCCGGCGGCGGATCGGACGAAGAACAACGTCCAGCCTCCGGGCGACCAAAAGAAGGCCGCTGAGCCTGTCAAGCCGCCCGAGGCCCAACCCACTCCACTCCCTCCGGCCAGAGTTGGCATCGAACCGCGCATCTCGACGGCTACCCCAAAGCCCGCCGAAACTGAAGCCCGTACCCCCAACATCCGCGTTGACACCAACCTGGTCCTGATCAATGTTACCGTCCGGGATCCGCTCAATCGCTTCGTTACTGGCCTCGAGAAGGAGCAGTTCAAGCTCTTTGAGGATAAGGTTGAGCAGAAGATCACTCAGTTCGCCAGCGAAGATGCGCCTCTTTCCATTGGGCTGGTTTTCGATGCTAGCGGCAGCATGGGGTCCAAACTCCAAAAGGCCCGTCAAGCCGCTGCGCAATTTTTCAAAACGGCCAATCCGGAAGACGAGTTCTTTCTCGTTCAGTTCAATGACCGGCCCGAACTCGTCGTGCCCTTCACCCACTCCACCGAGGAGATCCAAAATCGTCTCACCTTTACCCAGGCCAAGGGAAAAACTGCTCTTCTTGACGGTGTTTACACCGCGATGACTCAGATGAAGAAAGCGCAGAATCCGCGCAAGGCCATTATTATTCTGTCCGATGGCGGCGACAACTCCTCCCGCTACACCGAGAGCGAGATTCGGAACCTGATCCGTGAAGCGGACGTCCAGATCTATGCAATCGGTATTTTCGAGCCGATTTCGGCCCGCGGCCGTTCCGCGGAGGAGATGGGTGGTCCAGGTCTGTTAACCGAAGTGGCCGAGCAGACCGGCGGCCGTCATTTCCCGATTGAGAACATCAACGAACTCCCGGACGTCGCCGCGAAAATCGGTATTGAACTCCGGAACCAGTATGTCCTGGGCTACTCGCCCCTCAACCAGGAACGCGATGGAAAGTATCGTCGTGTGCAAGTGAAATTGATTCAACCGAAAGGATTGCCGCCCCTTAAGCCTGCATGGCGGCAAGGCTATTATGCACCTGCTCAGTAGACGAAGTTTCCTCGGTGCGGGCCTGGGCGCCACCGCCTATGCCCAGGACCCCGAACCCACTTTTCGGTCTGACACCCGGCTCGTACCGCTTTATGCCACGGTGGTCAACTCCAAGGGTCAACTGGTCACGGACCTTCCGCGTACGGCGTTTAAGGTCATGGAGAACAACGTCGAGCAGCCGATCAAGGCGTTCCTCCGAGAAGACGTACCCGTGTCGCTTGGCTTGATTGTCGACAACTCCGGTTCCATGCGGGATCGCCGCACCAAAGTAGAAGCTGCCGCGATTGCAATGGTGAAAGCCTCCAATCCGCGCGATCAAGTTTTCATCGTCAACTTCAACGACGAAGCCTTCGAGGATGTTCCCTTTACCTCGGACCATAAGAAGATGGAGGAGGGGCTGGCCCGCATTGACTCGCGTGGGGGCACTGCCTTCTACGATGCCATCAACCTATCCCTGGATAATGTCGTTAAAGGTAAGCACGATAAGCGCGTCCTCATGCTGCTCACGGATGGCAATGACAACGCCAGTTCTACGACGCTTGAGAAGCTTCTCGCGAAAACAGGCCGGTCGAATGTCGTCATCCACGTGATTGGCTTGCTCTCTACGGAGGAGCCGCGCGAGGCTCGAAAGGCCCAGCGCTCACTGAAAGCCATTTCCGAGTCTACCGGTGGTCTCTGCTTCTTCCCGAAAGAACTCGAGGAAGTCGAGAAGTTGGCGCTTCAAGTGGCGCACGACATTCGGAATCAATACGTCATTACCTACTCACCCTTGAACGCAGCGCTCGATGGCAGCTACCGCAGCATCAAGGTTACAGCCAAAGGTCCAAACAATCCCGTTGTTCGCACCCGCTCCGGATACTACGCGACACCCAACCAGCGAGAGCCCAAGAAGCTCTCCCAGAACCGCTAAATGTTGAGCTTTCTTTGGAACTCCATTCGCGGATACTCGTTCCGCCCCTGGGCCAGCCCCTATCTCCGTTGGCGGATCGAGACCTACTGGGGAATCCATGCGGATGAGATCACCGGCCGGCAGTTCTTCGCTTTTTCCTGGCAACACCGGCATGAATTGCTTCGCTTCTTGCGCTGGGCCGGTCGAATGAGCCAGCGCGCCTAAACGATGAACCTTGGACTCCAAAACCGCGTCGCAATCGTGGCCGCCGCCAGCAAAGGTCTTGGCTTGGCGGTGGCCCGCGGCTTGGCCGCGGAGGGTTCCCGAGTCGCTATCTGCGCTCGGGATGCAAGGTCACTGGCCTCCGCCGCCGAATCCATAGGCCCCGATGTCATGGCCATTCCGGTTGACGTGACTGATGCCGAACAGGTGAGCCGTTTCGTTGAGAGTGTGCGCGCACGTTTCGGTTCCGTAGACATCTGCGTCACCAACGCCGGCGGCCCGCCTTCAAAGACCTTCGAGCAGACCACCACGGCTGACTGGCAGGCTGCCGTCCAGTTGAATCTCATGAGCACGCTCCACTTCGCTCAGGCTGTGCTGCCCGGCATGAAGGCGCAGGGTTGGGGCCGCCTCTTGACCATCACCTCAGTTTCGGTGAAACAGCCGCTCGATGGGCTGATCCTTTCGAATTCGGTGCGGGCTGCCGTGGCCGGGCTGGTGAAGTCGCTCGCCAATGAATATGGCGCGTTCGGCGTCACCGTAAATAACGTTTGCCCTGGATACACCGCCACCGATCGGCTGAATGGGTTAGCCGGAAAGCTCGCCGCCGACCAACAAACCAAAGAATCCGTGATTAAGGAACGTTGGGCCGCCCTCACCGCTCTGAAACGCATTGCCACGCCCGAAGAGTTAGCCGACGTGGTCGTTTTTCTTGCTTCTGATCGCGCCAGCTACCACACCGGCGCTTCGATCGCGGTCGATTGCGGTCTCACCCGTGGACAGCTCGGCTAACCAGCCTGACTAGGCTTCGGCGCTGGTCGTTGTTGATGCCACCATCCGCCAGTCAAGCTCCCGCAGGAACTCGGGCTTCTCTCGCCAGCCCGCCACCACTTTCACGAAGAGTTCGAGAAACACCTTTCGTTCGGTCCATTTCTCAATTTCAATCCGCGCTCGTGAACCGACCTCCTTGATCATTTGCCCACCCTGACCAATAATGATCTTCTTCTGCCCGGTGCGCTCCACGATGATACTGGCGTTGATTCGCACCAGCTTTTCGGTCTCTTCCCACTTCTCCACCACCACTGCCACCGCATGCGGTACTTCCTGGTTCGTCAGCCGCAGAATCTGCTCTCGAACTAACTCCGCCACCAGAAACCGCATCGGCTGATCGGTTAGATAGTCTTCCGGATACATCGCCGGTCCAGTCGGCAACTGCCGCACAATCGTTTCGATCAGAGCTTCAATGCTCACGCCGCCCTTTCGGGCCGAAATCGGCACAATCTCCTTGAACGTAAACACTTCGGCGTACTTCTGCATGATGGGGAGTAGCTCGCGCTTGTCCTTGATCTTATCGATCTTGTTCAGCGCGCATACTACGGGTGTGCCCGTCTTGCGGACCGCGTCCATGGCTTTCAGTTCACGCTCATCGCAAGGCAGGGTAGCATCCACCACATAGAGGATGAGGTCACGTCCCTCGATCGCCTGTCTCACCGTCTGCATCATCCGGCGATTGAAGCTGTTGTCACTTTCGTGGATGCCTGGCGTATCGACAAAGACGATCTGTGCATTCGGCCGCGTAGTTACACCCTGGATCACCGTCCGAGTCGTCTGCGGCCGCGGGGCCACAATGGCGAGCTTTGCTCCCACGAGTGCGTTCAATAGAGTTGACTTGCCAGCGTTCGGACGCCCCGCAATCCCAACATGTCCAAACCGATGCTCAACCTTTGGCGGTTTCGCCATTCATGGCCCCCTGTTCCTTCTTCGAGCCCTCTGCTTTTGATGCATCGGCATTGCTGCGCGCCTCGCGCAAACGCGCTAACTTCACTTGGTCAACCCGCAACCCATTCGCCGCCAGCACCTCCACCCGGATGCCCTCGCGTTCCACCACTTCGCCGACTTGCGGTACGCGACCGAGCCACTCTGTCACTAAGCCGCCTACCGTTGTCGCTTCGGTGTCGGAGTCCGGCTCAAAATCCACCAGTTCCAACAGATGATCGATGTCGAAGCTGCCCGCGACCACGAACTCACCATTCCCCAGGCTCTCGACGTCCATGTGTGGCTCGTGCTCGTCACGAATTTCGCCGACGATCACCTCCAACATGTCCTCCATGGTGACTAGCCCCGCCGTGTGCCCGTACTCGTCAATCACTGCCGCCATGTGTTGCCGGTTCTCGCGCATGTCTTCCATCAAGGCCTTCACGCTCTTCGTCTCCGGCACCAGCCGGATCGGACGTACCAAATCTTTAACCTTCTTCTTCTCGCGCTCGGACTCATCCACTTCCAGCACATCGTGAACATGTACGAATCCGACGATTGCGTCTATATCCCCACGGTAGACCGGAATTCGGGAATACTGCTCATGAATCACCAACTGCCGCAAATCTTCAAGCGACGCGTCTTCATTGATCCCCACTACGCTCGGGCGCGGCGTCATCACGTCACGAATCACTTTTTCGCCAAACGCCACCACCGAATGAATCAGCTTACGGTCGCCCTCTTCGATCAGGCCCTCTTCGGCGCCGGCCTCGATCAGGGCCTCAATTTCCTCGGCGGAACTCTGGGGCTCCTCGTCGAGGTCGGCGGGGCCCGAAAGGTCTGCGATGGAATGCAGGAAGTCGAGCAATGCCGCCAGGGGCCGCATCATCAGCACCATCAGCCGCAGCAGAGGCAAGGTGGGGCTCAGCCAGTTGCCTTGGGTCTTCCGGTAACTCAACTGCGGCAGGACGTAGCAGAAGGCCATCATCGAGATCCAGGACAGTAACGCAGCTTCCACGAAGTCCTCGCCCAACAGGCGTTCGTGCGTGGCCACCACCGACATCGCCACGCCCAACAAGGCGAGCAGCGTGTGCTTCCAGAGGGAGAAGATGAGCGCTCCGCGTTCGGTCTTCAGACCGATGCTGTCCTCGATGTGCTCTTTGAAATAGGAGAGTGAGGGAAGCTCCCGCGTCTTGAGACGCATCGCTTCCAAGTAAAAGGTCTGAATCGAAGTGGCCAAGCCCAGCAGGACCAAGCCCACGACGATAACGACTACCAGGAAGATCGTCAACTGCCGGTCCTTTCGATCAGGCCGATAGGCAAACCATACTTCTGGCGCCAGAGCGATTCAATTTTGCGCATCTTCCCGTCATCGGTTTCGTGGTCGAATCCGGCCAAATGCAGCACTCCGTGCAGCATCAGGATCCGGACTTCTTGTTCGATTCGGTGGCCATGCTCCGATGCTTGCGCTTTGGCGCGATCGAGGGAAATTGCTATATCGCCCAGAGGGCCAATCGGCTCTCCCGTCGGGAAGCTGAGTACGTCAGTGGCGTAGTTGCTCCCCAGAAACTGCTTGTTCAATCGGCGCAGTTCTTTGTCGCCCGTGAACAGGCACGTAAAGGGACGTCCTCCGCAAAGGTCACGACAGAGAGTATCCGCGAAAGCCCGTAAGGCCGTCCGGCCGACTCTTGGCGTCACTTGCTCAAATAGGAGACTGGTCTCCGGGTCAGACATACATTACGGCATTACTCAATTTGTTTCAGGTCCGGTTGCCTTCGTCGTCTCAGGCGATTGCATCGGCATTTCGTCCAGTCGCAGCGCCAATTGGCGCCCTGTTCCGGTCAGCTCATTGTATCGTTCGTAAGCCTGCACAATCTTCTGTACCAGGCTGTGGCGCACGACATCTACGTCGGTGAATGCAACAAAGGTAATGCCAGGAACTCCCTTCAACACCTCGGTCACTTCCAGCAGGCCGCTCCGCATCTGGCCCGGCAAGTCGATTTGGGTTAAGTCTCCGGTGATCACCATCTTCGAGTTAAAGCCCAAACGCGTCAGGATCATCTTCATCTGTTCGCGCGTTGCGTTCTGGGCTTCATCGATGATAATGAAGGCGTCATTAAGGGTGCGTCCGCGCATGAATGCGATCGGCGCGATCTCGATCGTATTGCGTTCGATCAGCTTTTCCACCCGCTCGCTCTCGAGCATGTCGAAGAGTGCGTCGTACAGCGGCCGCAGATAAGGGTCCACCTTTTCCTGCAACGTGCCCGGCAGGAAGCCTAGACGTTCACCAGCCTCTACCGCTGGCCGCGTGAGAATGATGCGCGAAACCTTCTTGCTCAGGAGAGCGGAGACGGCCATCGCTACTGCCAAATAGGTCTTCCCGGTGCCGGCTGGACCGATGCCGAACACCATATCGTTACGCTCGATCGCCTCCATGTACCGGCGCTGGTTCACCGTCTTTGGCGCCAGCATTTTCTTCCCAAAGCTGCGCTGCTTACCGCTCTCCACTAGGCTGCGCAACCGTACTTCCGCATCGCCCGCTACAACGCGAAGATAGCCATTGAGGTCTCCATTGCCGAAAACATGCCCTTGACGCAAGAGTTCAAGGTAGTCCTCAATAACGAGAGATAGCCGATGGACAGATTCTTCTGGACCTTCCACCTTCAGTCCCTCGGGACAAACGTCCAACCGGACGTTAAATCCTTGCTCGAGAAGGCGCAAGTTCTCGTCGCGCGTACCAAAGAGGGATTCGACGCCACGAGGAAGTTGAAGCGTCGTTTTCATCGAGTAAAACGGGTGCGGAGGGCAGAATGAAATAGGACGCCGGATTGGCGGGTCATCTGCCCGAAAGTATACCAAAACGAACGAGTCAAGCGGGAGAATCAGCCGACCAGCGTGGCGGCGCCCAACCGGCCCTGGTGCTTCTGTAAACGCACCTTGAGTTCCTGGCGAGCGCGTAACAATCGGCTCTTAGCTGCTGCGACGGAAATTCCGAGACTTTCGGCGACGTCCGACATCGAGCGCTCTTCAATGTCGCGCATCCAGAAAACTTTCTTCAAAAGCGGAGGCATGCGGTTCACCTCTTGATGCAAAATTTGGCTCACTTCGCGCCGGCCCAAGTCAGCCTCCGGGCCGTCGGTCTTGTCGCGCAAATCGAGGGTTCCCACTTCGTCGCCGATCTGGACGTCGTCAATGTAGAAGAACTTCGCCCGCTTGTCCTTACGCAGGCGCATTAAGCATTGATTCACCACGATCCGGGTGAGCCACGTAGAAAATTTTGCCTCGAAATTGAATTGGCCGAGGTGAGAATAAGCCTTCCAGGTGGCATTCTGCACCTCATCCTCGGCGTCTGAACGATCTTTAAGGATCGAGTAGGCCAATTTGAAACTGATTGAACGATGGCGTTCGATGAGCTCGGTGAAAGCCACATCGTTGCCTGATTGGGCGAGAAGAACCAGTTCGTCATCCGCCTGATGATCGAATTCACTACGATTCTTTTGCATCCTGGCCAGCTTTCTGGAGTCTTAACCCTCAGGGTCTTAAGCTCTCATGAAAGAGATTACCATTACTGAAACCGTGAATCTACGCCACACTGAAACTGAGTTTACCGTCAATAAAATCGAGGCCGACGACTTAACCGCTGATAAAGTGGACTTGTCGGAAAGCGAAAGTTCCGAGCGAACCCTGCGCCGCTCGCTCGCTGCCTATGAAATCGGCAAGAAGCTGCGGCAACTCCGCTTGAAGAAGAAGATTGCTCTGGTCGATCTGGGCAAGCACACCGGTCTCTCCGCTTCGATGCTCTCACAGCTAGAAAACGGCAAACTTGTGCCGACTTTGCCTACACTTGCGCGGATTGCCATGGTCTTCGACGTCGGACTGGACCACTTCTTCGCCGATAAGCGCCGGACCCGGATGTTCTCCGTCGTGCGTGCGGGCGAGCGGATCAAGTTCCCGGATCGTGCCGACGTCACCATCCCCAGCTACTACTTCGAGTGTCTCGCCTTCCACGTGCAGGACAAGAGCCTGCAGGCTTATCTGGCCGAATTTCCCGCCCGCGACGACGGCAAAGACATGGAACATGCGCACGAAGGGGCGGAGTTTCTGCATGTGCTCGCCGGTACCCTCTCCATTCACTACCAGGATGAGGAGCACATCTTAAATGCCGGCGACAGCGTCTATTTTGACGCCTCTGAGCCTCATACCTACCGGGCACTAAACGGCGTAAACTCGAAGGCGCTCGTGATCACGACCCCACCCCGGCCCTGAACCTGATCGAGCAAAAGGCAGAAGCCCCCGGCCGTTTGGCCGGGGGCTTCGTGTTTGGCGGTGAGCGCGTCTAGGCGGTGAGAATCGCCTTACAATACTCGAAGCACTTTTTCACTTCGGCGATCGTGTCGGCGCCCTTGTACTCGTACTCGATCATGGCCGGGATCTTCCACTTATTGGCTTTCATCTGCAGCAGCACCGGCTTAATGGCCGTGTCACCTTCGCCAAAGGGAACGTTGTCGCCCTGGTTCTTCTTGCGATCCTTCAAGTGAATCGTCACGATCTTCTCGTGCTGTTCCTTCATGTACGCGATGGGATCGAAGTTGGCGGCCGTAAAGTGGCCGATGTCGAGATTGATCCCGATGTAGGAGCCTTCCTTCATTGCGGTAGCAAAGTTCTCGGCGGTGGCAAACTCGTTGGGGACGATCCGCGAGTGATTGTGCATGCCGACGATCATCTTGTGCTTCGCGGCAGCTGGCGCGACGCGCTTGGCGGTGGAAACGTTAGAACTGGCGGTGATGTACTTCGCGCCCAGCCACTTGGCGATCAAAAAGCCTTTGTCGATCTCTTCGTCGGTGAAGTTGTCGCGGAACGAGTAGTTGAAGGCGTAAACGTTAATGCCGGCCGCATCAAACTTGGCCTTCACTTTGCCGATCTCTTCCTTGGTGACGCCGAGGCGCCACTTTTTCAGCGCTTCCTGACCGGCGGGGCCGCGCTCCACCTTGGGCTCCACGTGTCCGCTGAAGAGTTCGGTGTAGCCGATGCCAATCTCTTTCATGCCGGCGATGGCTCCGTCCACATCACGATCCCGGAAGCTGTAGCTCTGCGCTCCAAGGGGCACGCCGCCGAACACCGAATTAATCTTTCCAAAGGCCGGGGCAGCCGCGGTGGCGGCGAGGGCCAGTTTCGTAAAGTCTCTGCGAAGTAACATAAGTCAGCCTTTCAACTGGGAGGCGATGGCCTCGGCAATCTGGTTACCGTGGAATCGGCCGTTTTCAATGAAGATCTCGGAGGTGTGGACGCCGGCGACGATCACGCCGGCCAGGAACAGCCCTTTCCTCGCGCTTTCCAGTGTATCGGAATCGAGCTCTGGCCTCTGGGTGTCCGGGTTCAGGTTGACGCCACACTTGGCCAGGAACGCGAAGTCGGGACGATAGCCGGTCATCGCGAAGACGTAGTCGTTCTTAAGTGTGATGGGGCCTTCAGGCGTATTCAGTTCCACAGTGCCCGGTGTAATGGCGCGGATAGTTGAATTGAAGTACGCCGGAATCTCGCCGTTCTTGATCCGGTTCGAAATGTTTGGCAGGATCCAGTACTTGATGAAGCGATGCAGCCCTTCGCCGCGATGAACCATCGTGACCCGGGCGCCTGACCACCAAAGCTCCAGGGCTGCGATGGCGGCCGAATTCTTCGCGCCCACCACCAGCACATCCTGGTTGTAGTAAGGGTGCGGCTCTTTGTAGTAGTGAATGACCTTGGGAAGGTGCTCGCCCGGAACTCCCAGTAGGTTGGGGAGGTCGTAGAAGCCCGTGGACAGAATTACCTTGCGGCTGGAGTAGGTGACGGGCTCGTGGTTAATGTCGCGGGCGTGCGTCACGAAGTGACCATCTTCGCCTTCCACGGCATCGACATGCTGATACTGCCGGATGTCGAGTTCGTAGTGCGCCGCCACCCGCCGGTAATACTTCAGCGCCTCCGTGCGTCCCGGCTTCTCGTTCAGAGACGTCATCGGGATGTTCCCGATTTCGAGCAACTCGGGCGTCGTGAAGAAGACCATGTTCGTCGGGTAGTTGTAGAGGGAATTCACGACGCAGCCCTTGTCCAGCAGGACGACACGTAGCCCGCGCCTCTTCAGCTCAATCCCGCAGGCGAGGCCCGTAGGCCCCGCGCCAACAATGACGACATCGTATTCCGGCTGGGTCACAGGCTCCCGCTGATCGTCTGATATGCGGCACTCAGCGCTCCGGCCAGAGCTTCGACATTGCTGCCGCCACCCTCGGCGAGGTCCGGACGTCCACCGCCCTTGCCCCCCACCGCCTGAGCGACCGTGCCGAGTAGCTTGCCGGCGTGAACCTTGTTCGTCAAGTCCTTCGTCACCGCCGTCACAATCGCGATTTGCCCGGCTTCCGCCGAAGCGAGCACGATCACCGCCGAGGGCCACTTGCTACGGAAGGCGTCTGCCAGATTGCGCAACTGCGCCCGGTCCAGCCCATCGGCGCGCGCCGTCAGCACCTTCACCCCGTTTACTTCCCGCGCCTCGCCTTCCAAAGACCCGGCCTTTGCGTGGGCGATCTGCTCCTTCATCTGGGCCACCTGGCGCTCCAGCGTCTTCTGCGCCTCTTTGGCCTTGTCCAACTCCGACTTCAGTTCCGCTGCATTTGCCTCTAAGGCGTGAATGACAGCTTCGGGCCCTGTCACCGCTTCAATGCGCCGAACGCCGGCCGAAATCGAACCCTCATAGACAATCCGCGCGACGCCGATGTCGCCGGTGCGCGAAACGTGCGTGCCGCCGCACAGTTCGCGGCTGAAGCCTGGGATGTCCACCACGCGGACGCTGTCGCCATACTTCTCGCCAAACAAAGCCATGGCACCGGTCTTCAGCGCCGTGTCGATGTCCATCACGGTCGTCGTGACTTCTGTATTCCGGACGATGTGCTCGTTGATGATCCGCTCCACCGCGGTGCGCTCTTCCGCACTGAGGCCGGCGTAGTGCGTAAAGTCGAAGCGCAGGCGCGTCGGGTCAACGACGCTACCCGCCTGCTTGATGTGCGGCCCCAGGACGTTCTGCAATGCGGCTTGCAGTAAGTGCGTTGACGTATGATTCCGCCGCGTGGCGCTCCGTCTCGCGACGTCGATTCGGGCCAGCACCTGCTTGCGGTCACCCAACGCCTGCGTCCATTTCACCTTGTGCACGATCAACTTCGGCAACCCGTACACCGTGCCGGTGACATCGGCCAGTTTCTCGCCGGTCTCGCTATCCAGGATCGCCCCATGATCCCCGACTTGGCCGCCGGAATCCGCATAGAAGGGCGTCTGATCCAGCACCAACTCCGTATCGCTTGCGTACAGGACCTGGCCCACCGCTTCGGTGTGATCGTAAGCCAGAAACTTCGTCTCGCCATAGCCGTCCTTCACCGGCTGCAGCGCGGGATTCACCTGCGTCTTCTCGGCACCCTTCCACGAAGCACGCGCCCGCGTGCGCTGATCTTCCATCGCCGCCTGGAAGCCCTCGGTGTCGATCGTCAGCTCGAGTTCGCGAGCCATGTCCTGCTGCTCGTCCAGCGCCAGGCCGTAAGTGTCGTAGAGCTTGAATGCCGCCGGACCCGGAATCACGCCGCCTTGCGCCGACTTCGCCTCGTCATGGAAAATGCGCTCCGCCACCAGAAACGTCGAGGCATAGCGCAATTCTTCTTCGCGCACCATCCGCGCCACCCGATCCACGCTCTCCATCAGTTCCGGATACGCCGGCTTCATGAAACCCGCCACGAAGGACGTCAGGTGGTGCAGAAAGGGATCCTGCAGACCTTCCATGCGGGCGTGACGCATCGCACGCCGCATGATCTTGCGCAACACATAGCCGCGGCCTTCATTGGCCGGTACCACACCGTCGTGGATCAGGAAAGCGGCGGCGCGCGCGTGGTCCGCGCAGATGTTCAGCGTCGCCGGCTTCACCGGCTTGCCGAAGAGCTCGGCGGCGCGCCCACGGATCGGCTCGAGCAAATCGCTTTCGTAGTTCGAGACCTTACCCTGCAGGATCGCCGCCACCCTTTCCAGGCCCAGGCCCGTGTCAATGGAAGGGCGGGGAAGCGGCGTTAGAACCCCTTCCTGCGAACGGTCATACTGCATAAAGACGAGGTTCCAGATTTCGACGAAACGGCCACCGCCGTCCAGCGGGAAGGCCTCGTGTTCGTGGCCCGGAGCGGCGTTGTGCTCGCCCAGATCGAAGTGAATCTCAGAACACGGTCCGCAGGGGCCGGTATCGCCCATCTGCCAGAAGTTGTCCTTCTCATCGAGGCGGAAGATGCGGCTCTTGGGCACGCCCGCCACCTTCTGCCAAAGCTCCTCGGCCTCGTCGTCCTCACGGAAGACGGTGACGTAGAGCTTCTCTTTGGGCATGGCGAACGTCTTGGTTACCAGATCCCAAGCAAACTCAATCGCTTCGGCCTTGAAATAGTCGCCGAAACTGAAATTGCCCATCATCTCGAAGAACGTGTGGTGCCGGCGCGTATAGCCGACGTTCTCCAGATCATTGTGTTTGCCACCTGCGCGCACGCATTTTTGCGCCGTCGTCGCGCGGCTATAGTCCCGCTTCTCCTGGCCCAGGAAGATGTCTTTGAACTGATTCATCCCCGCATTGGTAAACAGCAACGTCGGATCATCGTGCGGCACCAGCGAAGAGGAGCGCACCGGACGATGCCCGCGGGCGGCGAAGAAGTCAAGATAGGTTTGGCGGATTTCGTGGCCAGTCATGGGAATCTCCTATTGTCGCAAATGCCTGATAGACTCTCGACCATGCTGCTCAGTTTGTTGGCCGTGCTCCTCGTCGACGAAGCATCTCTGCTGGCCGAACGCGTTCACTCCTCGCCCAAGCTGCCACTGAAACGCACCGAAGTCCGGGTGCAAGTGCCGGGCCTTGGCTTCCCCTCCGCGGTGACCATGGACGCCGCCGGCCTAATCTACATCCTGCAGCGCGAGGAGACGCTTGACCCCGTCATGGTCGTCAATCGGCAGGGCCGCGTTCTCCGCAGTTGGGGAAAGGCTCTGTTTACCATTCCCCATAGCATTCGTCTCGATCCGCAGGGCAACGTCTGGACGGTCGATTCGTCCACCTCACAAGTACGCAAGTTCAGCGCTCGCGGTGAACTCCTCATGACCCTCGAGGTGGGTGGCCAACCCAAGAACGGCAGCAATTTCAACGGCGCCACGGACATCGCCTTCGCCCCCAACGGCCATCTCTACATCTCCGATGGCTACGGCAACGCACGCATCCTCGAGTACACGCCGGAAGGAAAGCGCGTTCGCGAGTGGGGTTCAGCGGGGACCGGTCCTGGCCAGTTTCAACAGCCGCACGGCCTCGCCATCGATGATCGGGGCATCGTCTACGTGGCGGACCGCAAGAACGGCCGTGTCCAACGTTTTGATCTCACCGGAAAATTCCTCAGCGAGTGGACCGGCCTCGGCATGGTCACCGCCGTCACCTTCCATCAGGGATCCGTCTGGATCGGCACCCAGCAACGAAACGAACCCACTTCCGCCGACGGCTGGCTTCTCCAACTCGACCGTTCAACCGGAAAAATTCTGGGGCATGTCCCGTCCGCCCACGGCCATCACTGCATCAACCTGTCGGGCGGCCGCATCCTCTCCGGTGCCCGGCCCGATCACGTCTACCTCTTCCAGCCGGAGCCTGCCAAAAAACAACCCTAAGGCTGTTGAATGCGTACCTGATCGATCAGATAGTCCGCAATCGCCAACGATGCCGTCGCCCCCGGGCTCGGCGCATTGATCAAATGCAGCGCATTCTGCCGCAGCACAAAATCGAAATCCTGCAGCAATGTTCCATCCGGCGAAAGGGCCTGCGCCCGCACGCCCGCGCCGCCCGGCGTGAGATGCTTCAGCTCGATCGCCGGAATCAACCGCTGCAAAGACTTGCAGAACTCCTCCTTGATCAGCGACCGCTTCACCTCGTAAAACGCCATCGACGGATACTTCCGCAGGAACTTCCAGAAGCCGGGGAACGTGAACACATCCGCCACATCGGCCGCCACGAATTTCCGCCAGGAATAGCCCTCGCGCGCCGTCGCCAACACCGCGTTCGGCCCCGCCTCCACTCCGCCATGGATCATGCGCGTGTAGTGCACGCCGAGAAACGGAAACTTCGGATCCGGTACCGGATAGATCAAATGCTTCACCAGGCTCGCGCCCTCGGGCGTCAGCATGAAGTATTCCCCGCGAAACGGTACAATCCGCGCCGCGCGGGTTTCACCCGCCAACTCCAGCACCCGGTCACACTGCAGACCGGCGCAATTGAAGATGAAGCTCGCCTCTACCTCGTGCTCGCCCGCCTGAATCAGCCATCCCCGCCCCTGCGGCTTCATTGACCGTACCCCGGCGCCCGTCAACACTCGTCCGCCCGCGGCACGAATCAGTTCCACCAACTTCCGGCAGACCGCCGGATAGTCGACAATGCCTTCTTCCGGCACTTCCACGCCCGCCAGGCCCGCCACATGCGGTTCCCGTTCGCGGATCTGCTCCGGCCCGCACCAGCGTAGCCCCTGCAGTCCATTCGCCTCGCCGCGCGCCAGCAATTCCTTCAACCGAGGGATCTCATCGCCCTCCGTCGCCACCACCAACTTGCCGCAGCGCTCGTGCAAAATGCCGTTTTCCTGGCAAAACTGCACCATTCGCCGGATCCCGGTCGTCGCCAGCTTCGCCTTTAACGACCCCGGCTTATAGTACAAACCGGCATGCAGGACGCCGCTGTTGTGGCCGCTTTGATGCTGCCCAACCTCGCTTTCTTTCTCAAAAAGGGTGATTTTAGCGTCAGGGTACGTTTTCGTGAGCTGGTAGGCGACAGCTAAACCGATAATCCCGCCACCGACAATGGCATATGACGCGTGTGCTGATTTTAGTAACGGATCTGGAGCCAACCTCTCTTTTGTACACTAAACTGGTATCGAATGCTTCTTCCACGAGAAATGATCGGCTACCTCTCGCGTCAACTCGTCAAACGCTTGGCTCCGAAATCCATCGACGCGGCAAATCCGCCGGCGGTCATCGAGACGATCAGCCTGGTGATTACCCAGGAACTTGAGGCGGAGGACAAGCTCAACGACGAAGTCCGCGAACTGCTCAGCCAGTATGCCGACTACATGCGGCAGGAGGGCATTCCCTACTCGGAAATGTTCCGCAAGATCAAGAACCAATTGGTCATCAAGCACAAGATCGTCCGGGCGAGCGGCCGCGATTCTAACGACAACATGAAGCTCTCGCGCGACAAAGTCACTGACCTGTCGCACAAGATCGTCGCCGAACTTAAAAAGTCCCGCGAAATCCGCGTCAAGCGCCCTGACAACGAAATGCGTCTCGACATCGTCAAAGGCTTCACCGAAGTTCTGCTCGCTGAAGACAAAGCCGACCGCGATGCTCGCGCCAAAGTCCGCTCCCTCAAAAAGGACATCCCCGAAGGCAGCGAAGAGTTTGACCTGCTTCAGAAGCGCTACTACGGCGAAGAACTCAAAAAGCTGGGCATCGACTTCAACGCTTAGCGAAGCGGAACAGCTCAAACACCGGCCGGCCCTGCCGGTCCGTAATCGTCTCCAGCACCCGGCGCTCGTACCCCGCTTGCTCCGCCGCCTGCCGTAAATCCCGGTTCACATTCGCGAACGCCTCGAACGGCGGGATCGACCCAATCCAAAGGTCTTCCTCATTCGCGAACAACTCGGGCCGATACGGCCGGTCATTCCACGCAATCGGCTCCCGCCTCTGCGTCAGCAGCGCCAGATTGTCGGTCATTCCCCAGTCGTACACCCGCACCACTTTCGGATTCAACGCCTTCACCCGCGCCGCCAAAGGGAAAATCGCGTTGTTCCAGGATCCCGGGCTCCCCTGCGCCACCATCGCGCCGCGGTAGACGTTCAACACCCGCGCATTGTCCACCGCCAACAACGCCACCACCACCCACGCGAGCGTCGGCCGGCTGATCTTCGGCGCCGTAAACGCCGCCGCCATCGCCCAATACGGCAGCGGCCATAACAGCACCAGATGATGCACTGACCCTCCCGCGTTCCGCGTCACCGCCATCAACAGAAACGCGATTGCGCCCGCCACAATCGGGTACCACCCCAACCGGCTCGGCCAAATCAGCAACAGCACCATCGACGCCAACAACGCGTGCGGCACGTATGTCCACCGCTGCTGCTCCTTCGGCTCATACGTGATGTACTCCATCAGCGCATATCCCCGCAACGTCTCGTACAGCAGGTGCGACTTCGGCCGCAATTCCTCAAACGTCAGCTTCACGTTCTCCTGCACTGTCGCCGCCGGCTTCCGCACGTTATACCGCAACACCGGAAACGCCCCAATCGCAAAAAACACCACGGCCAACGCAAAACGCCGCCAACTCAGCGCCCGCCGGATCGCCCCTGGAAACAGCAACACCAACGGAATCGCCAAACCCGCAAACGTCCACGCCGCCAACGCCTTGTTCCACAACGCCAGCCCCATCAGAAAGAACGCCACACACCACGCCCGCGTCGTCTCCTTCAGCAACAGCACCCCCGCCGCGAGAAACAGAAAATGCTGCAGTGCCACCGGACCCCAATCGAACGTCGTCGTCTGAATCACGATCGGATCCGTCGCCAGCAGCAACCCGCCAAACCACGCCGCCCGCTCCCCATGCAGCCGCCGCAAGAAGATCGTAAACAGCCACACGCTCGCCCCGCCCACCAACACCATCGGCAGCCGCAACGACCACACCCCCGGTGTGAACAGCTGAAAAATCGGATAGTACAGCCAGCTCTTCAGCGCCCCTAGGTAACTGATCAGCATCGTTGGCACAAAGTGCTGAAAGGCCTTGAACCCATCGGCGGTCTGCAACGGCTGATAATACGTACACGAAAAAATCGCCTCATCCGTCTGAATGCCGGGGTAGGGCAGCACCGCACACGAAAGCAGGATAAAGATGGCGGCACAAATCGGTCCGCGGAAGCGGGCAAGGGTCACGTTCTTTATCGTAGACTACCAGCGCTAAATGCTAAATCACCGGATCGTCGTGATGATGCCCGTCCCCAAGTCGATCCGGGGCACCCGCGGTCTTTGCCTGCGTTCTCCTCGAACCCAAAGCTGAGAACCCAGTGTAGGTCCGAACCAGCCGCCTAAGCATTGTCATCGTTCGGCGCATTGCGCCGCCGCAGCATCGGCAGATAATCGTCCCAAATCATCTCCGTCTGCTCGCGCTGGTGCCGCAGCCGATTGTCGAAATCCTGAATCAACTTCACATCGTCATGCGCGATCGCCTCGCCCATCTGCGTCGCCATTTCAATCTCCCGCCGGTTCGCTTCCACCCATTGCTGCTTCAGTCCGGCAAACCGTCTCTCGTCTTCCCCGTTCCAGGCTTGATTCATGGGCCACATCCTATCACCGCTTCCCCAATAGAAAAAGGCCGCGCGCCGGCGGCCCCTCTCCTTCAACCTTTGCTCGCCGACAGCTTTACCGGCGCTTGCGGCTCCGCAGCATCAGCACCGCGCCCGCCAGCATCGCCACCGTCGATCCGGCCGTTCCTGGATTCAGTTCCGGAACCACCGCCACATCCGCCATCATCGCCGCCGGCCACGCCATCGTCAAAGCCGCCAAGCCCAAGGCCCGCAAAATCATATTCAGTCGTTTCATGGTCATGTGTCTCCCTCAAAACACGTCGCGAGCAAACAGCATACCATTCTCTCGGGCTCCCCTCACCACAAGCACTCCGCCGTCCCATCCCGATTCACCCCCCGGAATGCCAGAATCTTCCGGCCCCATCCGCTCAAAGGCGGCAACGCCTCCCGCGCTCCCGGTTCGCTCGTCTTCACCGAATAAGTCCGCCCCTCACGCACATAAGTCACCTCCGCCCCTGGTCCCTGCTCCCAGATCCTTCGCCGCACATCCGCCAGCGGAATCAATTGCCGCGCCCTCGCATAGAAATCCAGCACTGGCTCCGTCGACGATACAATTTCGACCAGCTCCCGCTGATACCCCGCCACCTGCCAACTCACCGGAATCAGCAAGTGGTTGCTCCTCCCGCCCTCCGTCCGTAAGTTCGAAAACATCGACAGCACCCGCACCGTCTGCCACCCCAGATACGGCGCCATCCCGTTCACCAGCACCAGACCCAACACCGCCACCGCCGGCGATCGCCAGGCCATCCGCAACCGCCCCACTTCCCGCTCACTTCCCGCCGGCCAACCTACCCACAACGCCCAAAGCAACCCCACCGCAAACGGCACCCACAGCGCCATCCCGGCCATCCGCGGCCATTCGCTCAAGTTACTCCCGCGTAACTGCATCCCGCTCCACCACAAACCCGCCGCCCCCCCCAACGCCCACCCCCCCCCAGCCGCCGCCAGCCTGCCCAGCCATCTCCCGCTCGCCAACCCCCGCGCCAACCCCCGTCCCCATGCCGCCACCCTCGGTCGCCGGCTTACCTGCGCCGCTAACTCCGCGTAAAACCCCTCCGGCAAAAACAACGTCAACAGCGCAAACATCATCGCTGAAAATGCATAAATCCCCGCCCGCGGATGAAAGCTCAACAGAAAGTGGAAGCCCCAAGCGGCCAACAGCGCCCAGCGCCGGGTTCGCTGGAAGAGCAGAAACACCGGTATGCCTCCCTCGATCAGCAGCGCCCCCCCCATCGCCATCTCATTCACCCATTCGCCCGCGGGGATACCCGGCAGCCGCTCCCGCAAACCCTCCAGCATAAACACCGCGCAACTGACTGACGGCTTCAGAAAGTCCGCATTCAACTTATGAAAAAAGGAAAAGAAATACAGCGCCAGTAACTCCCACCGCAACACCGCCGCCCCCGCCGCGGACGCTCGCTCCCGCCCCTGCCACAACTGCGAACCCGCCGCCACCAGAATACTCAAACACACCAGCCCCTTAAACAGAAAGTGATTCGGCGTCCACGGCGACTTCACCCATAAATACGCCACATCCATCGCGCAGACCGCCAACAGCCGTCCCCCCGACGAAGGCTTCAGCAACAAGGCCACCGCCGCCACAAACAGCCCCACCCCCGCCGGATGCGTCACCCAATCCGGAAAGCAGATCAGGTCCAACAACTCCGCCGCCGCCCACAAAAAACAAAATGCTACATAAGCTTGGGTCACGAATTCCTAGGGATCGTAGCACACCCCTCTCAAGCCACAATAGAAACGGCCCCTCATGAAGATCGCCACCTTCAACATCAACCACCTCCCCAAGCGCCTCCCCAACCTCGCCGACTGGCTCGCCCGCTCCCAACCCGATGTCGTCTGCCTCCAGGAACTCAAAACCCCCCACGACGCCTTCCCCGCCCAAGCCCTCCGCGACCTCGGCTACCACGCCGTCTGGCAAGGCGAACGCACCTGGAACGGCGTCGCCATCCTCGCCCGCGACGCCCACCCCGTCCTCACCCGTACCACCCTCCCCGGCGACCCCGCCGACCGTCAAGCCCGCTACCTCGAAGCCGCCGTGGGCGGCGTCCTCATCGCCTCGCTCTACCTGCCCAACGGCAACCCCCAGCCCGGCCCCAAATTCGACTACAAGCTCGCCTGGTTCGAGCGTCTTCTCACCCACGCCGCCGCGCTGCTCGAAGCCCGGGTCCCCGTCGTCCTCGCCGGCGACTACAACGTCGTCCCCACCCCCGACGACATCTACCCCACCCGCTCCCTCGACCAAAACGCCCTTATACAGCCCGCCTCCCGCCAAGCCTTCGCCCGCCTCCTCGCCCAAGGCTGGACCGACGCACTCCGCCACCTCCATCCCACCGACCCCCTCTGGACCTTCTGGGACTACGAACGCCAACGCTGGCCCGCCGACAAAGGCATGCGCCTCGACCATCTCCTCCTCTCCCCCCAACTCGCCCCCCGCCTCACCGCCGCCGGCATCGACCGCTGGACCCGCGCCGAACCCAACTCCAGCGACCACGCCCCCGCCTGGATCGAACTCGCCGTCTAGTTCCGGTGAAATCCGGCGTCGCTGCTAAAGTAAGACCATGGATCTTCCCCCCAACATCGAAATCCGCCCCGATGTGATGTTCGGCAAGCCTTGCCTGAAAGGCACCCGCATCCCCGTCTACCTGATCCTCGAAAAACTCGCCGCCGGAGAAACCGCCGACGAGATTCTTGCCGCCTACCCCCAACTCACTAAAGCCCACCTTGCGGCCATCCTTCCCGCCTAGCGTCCCCCATTCCAACCCCCACATCCGCCGCCAACAGAACCCCGACCGTCAGGGAGGGGAAGTCGAAAGCCGCTGAGTCCAGTGATCCCTTCTCGCGCGGCCAGGCCGGACTCCGTGACAAATTCTCGACCTCGGATTGTCCGGCCAGCCCGACGAAGTAATTCGAGCGTTTGCGATCGCTGAAAACCGCATCCTGCTCACTCTCGACGCCGACTTCGCCAACCTGTTCCGCTTTCCCACCGCCGGCACTCCGGGCGTCATTCGCCTGAAGATCCACCCGCCGCGGGAAGAGGCCGTGCGTGAACAGATTCAAAAAGCGCTCGCGCTTCTCAAGGACACTCCCCTAACCGGATGCCTTGCCGTCTCGCAGGGCAACCTGATCCGCATCCGGAGCTGACTTCCGCCCCGCGCCCCGCCGGCGCAGCAAGCAACAGAACCCCTCGCCGTCAGGCCGACACCGGCAGGATGTGAATGTTAGAGCGGCATGGAAGGCGCCCCTTCTCACCCGATCAGAGTCCTAGCCGCGCCTGGGCCGAAACCGCTCCCCCACCACGCCTATCAACGTGCCGGTAGATTGATGCCGAAGGACCAGACCCACCGGCCGCCCGTCTTGACGTAGACCGAAGTACCCCAGATCGCGCCCACCTTCTGCCCGAAGCAGAGGCCGTCGGCGGCGCCGTCAAAGGTCAGCACCGCGACTCTCGCCGAAAGCATCCTGGCCGTGGGGTTGGTGACGCGCACGGTTTTCACCTCGCATCCCGGGCTGGTCCAGTCGTTCAATGCCTCGTTCTTCGAGTCGAAGTAAGTGCCAAAGATGTTGATAAAGGACATTTCCGCCGCCGTCAGCGCCTCCAGTTTCGCCCGGTCGTGGTCCTTCCACGCTTCCCAGATCGCCCTTTCGGCGGTGAGCAAGGCCTCAGTGTCCGCCTCCGGATCGGCGGCGCCGGCCGGAGCTTCCTGGGGCGGCTTGCGCTTCGCCCTCGGACCCGGGGAAGCTGTCTTGGCGTCGACGATGGCCGCTTCCGCGTGAAAGGCCTTTTTCCATTCGCCGCCCTCGCGGACGTAGAGGCTCGCCGCCGAACTCTCGGCCGGCACCTTTTGGCCGGCGCACTGGCCATCCACCGTTGACCGGTAGGTGAGCAGCGCCACCTCGGCATCGAGTTGGGTGATGCGTTCGTTGGACAAGGCGTAGCGCTTGATCTCGCAGTCGGCGCCGCTGTACTCTTTTGCCGCGGCTGCCTTGTCGAGCTTTCCCGAGGCGCCATAGCCAATGAACTTGCCGGAGAGGAAAGAGGAGAGATACGAGTCCCAGGACTTCGCATCCTTGGTCCTCCATGCCTCGATCGCGCCCTTTTCGAGCGCGATCAGGGCCTCCCTGGCGGGTGGGGGCGAAGTGGACTTTTCCGCGAGCGTGGCGTTCGCCGGGGGCCCACCGCCGCATCCGGTCAGGAAGAGCGCCGTAGCGGCGGCGAGCGCGATGGAGGGGATCCGGGGCATCGGTGGTGGCCTCACAGTTTCGTTGGGGATGCCTTCCAGACTAACAGCCCGTCAATCCCGCGCGTACCGATGGCGGTGAGGAGTGAGGACACGCCAGGAATCAGTTCACGTAACGGCAGCCAGGCCGTTCTTCTCCACCAGCGAAAGCAACTTGAGCGAGGCCCGGACAGCTTCTTTTCGCCGCGCTCCCACTTGCTGTCCAAACTGCTGGTCACGTTCAGGTAAGTGGCAAAAACGGCCTGGCTGACCTGTTCCCTCTCCCGGATCGCCTTGATCTCTCCCGGCCTCAAGGGCCGGATCGGGGTAAGACAAGCTTCGTCGAAGCGCCGCATCGTCTGTTTGTCGATGGCTCCGGTGCCGTGAAGCGCCGCCATGGTTTCATGGATGGCCGCCATCGCGTCACTACGATACTTCTTGCTCATCGGCTTTCGCCTCCAGAAAATCGCCTTTCCTCAGTAGCGCCGTGAGCTGCTTCTCCGCCGCTGAGCTTCTTGCCGCCTACCACCAACTCACCAAAGCCCATCTTGCGGCCATCCTTCCCGCCTAGCGTCCCCCCTCCCAACCCCCACATCCGCCGCCAACAGAACCCCGACCGTCAGGGAGGGGAAGTCGAAGTCAGTTGGGTCCGCGATCTCGCCCGGGCCTCGAAGGGCAGCAACTGCCAAGGCCTTATTGCGAAGCCAAATCAGGGCGCGGTGGGAATCGCTAGCGTCAACGAAGCCGGCATGTGTGTTCATCCCGGAAATGGCTAGCAATGAGACGATTCTTGCATCCAAGGATTCGCTTCAATGGGGTCCCACCGCACAACTTCAGGATACCATCATTCGTTGTTTGGTTTGAATCTTTGAAAGTAAGAATGGAGGGAGGTGTGTAGGAAAGACTTGCGCTCAGAGGACGATTTGGAGTAAGGTAACTGGAGTAAGGTAAAAAACGAAGAGGGACAAAGCCCGCCAAGGCCTTATCCCTCCGCCCCAACTAGCCCAAAAAGGCTAGCGGAGCCCGCTTACTATCTGTTACACGGTCAGTTTAGCAGGGTCTCCGCATCAATCCAACTCGTTAGGAGACTAAACAATGAACACTTTTGTAGTGATTCATCAACCTCGCTCGCTTACTTCTAGTTCCGAGGCCGTCACCCGCTTCATGATTTTGCGCGGCGCCCGAGGCCTCAACTCTTCGGCATGGGTGATGCAGACATCCAAGACAGCGGACGAACTTCGCGATGAACTCGGTACAGTTTCGGGTGAAGATGTTTTCGTTGGCTGCCTCGCTCCTCCTGCACCCCCCACACAACTAACCCTTGGCTTCTAGTTTGTAAGCCTTGCGTTTTGCTCTGCCGTGCTGGTGAATCCGGCGCGGCAGAGCCTTTCTATCCGCGCACAATTGGATAGTACTCAACCCTAATTGAGTACTATTCGTCCTGAAGCTATGATATCGTTTCAAAATCGGAGGAATTAAGTGAACTTTAATCTGCAGAAACTGTCGGATTGTGTGCAATCCGCCGCCGCATTACGGCGCCGCCGTCGTCTTCAACCAATCGAGGGAAAAGGCGGCAAGATCTTCCCGCCAACGTATCCCGGCCCCAAGAAAGACGATCCTGCCCAACACGTATTCGAGCGGCGGCGAATTGATGGCCGCGAGGTGTGGTGCACTCTGGTTGATAGCGTCCAATCGCAAGCCAATCGGCTGGAGGAAGCGCTATTGACAGCGATCCGCAACGAATCCATCCAGCTTCCCTACGTGAGTGTCGATTTTTCTGGACATGACTTGGACGGGTTGGCGGAAATCACATCGCTCGATGCCCCGCATCGTCTGTTTGATGCCATCCTCCGGGATAGTGAATTAGCCGGCAAACCGTTCATGAAGTCTGATCGCGGGCTCGCACTTGTGCGCACCAAGGCAGACAATGCCACGGCGATATTTGAGCTTTCGCCGACGGCCCTACTCTTTGGCATCTGGAACTCCACCGGCGAAGGCGGAGGATTGGGCGCAAAGTTCCCTCGCTGCGTCACAAGTGAGTTAACTGCCATCGAAGTGCCAGTTGATGGATACAAGGATAGAGACGGCGAAGTAGCTGCGATCAGCGCAGGTCGCAGGACGGGTAGCCGCATGGATCCTCTTGGGATTCTCCGTAAAGTCGAGGTCTTCAAGTCAAAAGAGGGCTGGGATGTTGACCAGAAAAAGGCTGGGAAAGACGCTAAAAAGGTCCGGCCTTCCGAAATCAATCATGGAAACATCGCGCCCAGCATCGCGAACCTCGGCATTACGTGTGAGTATGTCGAACAGACTTCGGTGATTACTCTTGCCGGGCTACGTCGTCTCCGTTTCGGCGGCCCCTCGCGTGACGTGCCCGCGCGGGCTTTCCTCGCCGCTTTAGGACTAGTGGCGTTGTTGGAGCAAGATGCGCAGGGTTATGCTCTCCGCTCTCGGTGTGATTTGGTTTGTGATGGCGTTGCGCCCCTTGAATTGGTCCAAGCTGACGGTTCTTCTGAGCACATCAACCTCGACCTGCCTGCGGCTCTTGACCTCTACGCGTCATGCTTAAGCGCGGCTCGTGAAGCTGGCTTTGTCTTGAGCAAAGATCCCCTGGTGCTCCAACCGCAGCCCAAGCTCGTCAAGATCGTCGAAGAAAGCCGGCGTTTGGCGCTGGCCGGAGAGGGCGGCGAGGCCTCGGAGACCGCGGTCTAAAGCCCATGCTCATTCTTGAGATCGAGTTCCTGGCCGGTGTCTCCTACGCCGCTCAAAGCCAAAGTAGTCCCCGCCCGGACTGGCCGCCTCAGCCTGATCGCATCTTCTCCGCGCTTGTATCTGCCTGGGGCAGCCGAGGCGATAACCCGGACGAGCGCGAAGCACTTGAATGGCTGGAGCAACAACCCGTGCCATGGATCGAGGCGAGCGAAGCCAACGTGCGCTTTGTCGGCACTTCGTTCGTTCCGCCCAATGATGCCCGTGGGGCGTCCATCGATACGCTCCCAGGGATGCGAGGTAAGCAGCCTCGCATGTTTCCTGCCGCCATCCCCGATCACCCGGCGATCCGCCTACATTGGGCCGAATCTCCAAACCCCGAGCACTTCGCGGCTCTTGATGCCGTCGCTCGCGATACGGCCTACGTTGGACATTCAGCTTCGCTGGTTCGTTGCCGCTTTGTGAATAGTTCTCAGAACCCACTTCAACGTCTCCCTTCGACTTCCGCGATGTCCGCCGAACGAACCGTCTACTCTGGACGCCTAGCACTCCTCGAACGCGACTTCAAGGCGGGGCGGCGCTCAAATGGCGGCGAGCCCGTGGCGAAGAGCATCCTGCCGCTCGCCTCACCCCTTGCCCAGAGTGTTTTCGGTGTGGAGTGGCTGATATTCGAAGATGTCGGGGGCTGGAGTCCGGATCTACGTGGTACCGGGATCCTCGGTCGTCGCGTTCGTGATGCGCTCATGCATCACTATGGCGGCCAGCCACCCGAGTTCGTCTCCGGCCACCAGCTCAGCGGTGAGCATTCGAGAGACCCTCACCTGACCGTTGTTCCGCTAGCCGATGTCGGGTTCGAGTATTCCGAAGGCCGCCTCATGGGTTTTGCCATCGTCCTTCCCCGCCAACTCGAGCAAATTCGGGCCCAACAGCAGAAGGACTGGCTGGCTGGCCTCGCCTCCGATCCGCAGTGGCAATCGTTCCGCCGCGCTGTGGACCGCCTCGCTCGCCTTGAATTCGGCAAACCGGGCGCGCCCGACAAAGGCGTATGGAACGTCGCCGCCATCGCCGAATCCACCAAACGGTCCCTTCAACCAGCCCGCTACCTGCGCGCCGCCCGCGCTTGGGCTTCCGTCACTCCGATCGTCCTGGATCGCTTCTTGAAAGAGAAAGACCTCGCCGCCCGAGAAGCAGAGGCCACCGCCCTTCTCTCCGCTGCTTGCCGCAACATTGGGCTGCCCGAACCCCAATCCGTCCGACTCAGCAAGCATTCGGCTTTCCGTGGCGTTCCCGGTGCTACGCCATCCGGCCGCAATCCCGCCTGGATGGGTTGGCGTCTCCCCTCGGCTTTCGAAAATCGCCTGCTTACCCATGTAGTGGTCACCTTTGCCGAAAAGGTCCGCGGCCCAGTTATCCTCGGCGCTGGCCGTTTCGTCGGCCTGGGCCTTTGCCTCCCCTTACCGGAAGGACGTAACGCATGAGCCCCCTTTCGGTCGACCAGTTCGATCAGTTTTTTCGTGAGGTGAACGAAGGCAAAGATCCGTTCCCCTGGCAATCCGCTCTCGCCCGACGCGTCTGTGAGGAAGGCTGTTGGCCGGAATGCCTCGACCTGCCCACCGGTTCCGGCAAAACCGCCGTTCTCGAAGTCGCGATCTTTCATCTCGCGATGGAAGCCCAACGAGGTGCCGCGCGGCGCGCTCCTTTGCGGATCGCCTTCGTCGTGGACCGGCGTCTCATCGTTGACCAAACTGAAGTTCGAGCCCGCGCCATTCAAGCCAAACTCCAAGCGAACGATGACACCGTAGCCGCTCAGATTGGCGAGCGCCTGCGCGCCCTCTCTTCTGCCCCCAATAAACGTGTGGCGTTGTTTGTCGAAAAACTGCGCGGAGGCATTCCTCAGTCTTCCGATTGGGCTCGCACCCCTGCGCAACCCACCATCTTGCTCTCCACCGTTGATCAAGTCGGCTCCCGCCTGCTTTTCCGTGGCTATGGCGTATCGGACTCCATGAAGCCGGTTCACGCTGGCCTGCTTGGCTCCGATTGCCTCATTTTTCTGGATGAAGCCCACCTCTCCGAGCCCTTCCGCCAGACCTTGGCGTCCATTGCTCGCTACCGGCGGCACCCTTGGGCCGAACACGCCCCCGGCCCCTGGCAGGCCGTCACCCTGTCCGCCACTCCAGGCGACTCGGCAACCGAACCTTTTCGCCTTGCCGTCGAAGACCGCGAGCACCCAATTCTTCGCGCCCGCTTGGCTGCCGCCAAGCCAGCCGAACTGCTCGAAGTCACCGGCCCGGCTGCCTTCGCCGATAAAGCAAGAAAGCTCTGCGCCGCTGGCGCTCAGCGCCTCCTCATCGTCGTCAACCGTATCGACTTGGCTCGCTCCGTTTTCCGCGAACTCGGAGATTGCGAAAAAGTGCTGCTCATTGGCCGGTCGCGTGATCTAGACCGCACCGCCCTCATGAGCGAATACGGCCCCGTCTTGGTTTCCGGCGCTACGCCCCGCGAGGCTCCCCTCTATGTCGTCTCTACCCAATGCATCGAAGCCGGGGCCGATTTTGACTTCGATGCCCTCGTCACCCAAATCGCCCCCCTTGATGCACTCCGCCAGCGTTTCGGACGCCTGAACCGCTCTGGCCGAGACATCCTGGCCCGCGCGGCGATTCTCGCCCTCAAAGACGACCTCAAGTCAAAGCAACCCGACCCCATCTATGGCGAACAATCGAAGCTCACCTGGGCTCTATTGCAGGCCGAAAGTCACGACCAACCACCGAACGTCGACTTTGGCATTGATGCCATGGCCGAACTCATTGCCCGCGTGGGCGACGAGAAGATCCGCCAGGTCTCCAGTACCAAAGGCGACGCCCCCATCATGCCTCCCGCATATCTGGACCTCTGGAGCATGACGAATCCCCGCCCCGATCCCGACCCCGATGTCGCCATCTTTTTGCACGGCCCCGAAACCGGTCCCGCCGACGTCGAAATCGTCTGGCGTGACGATCTGGGTGACGTCCTCCCGGAACGCACAGAGCATCTCGCCGCGATCGTCGGCACCCTACCGCCGCGCCCCTCCGAGGGGCTCGCCATGCCCATCTGGAAAGTGCGCGCCTGGCTCACCAAAGACGCTGCCTCAGCCGCCCGCGTCGGTGAAATTGAGGGCGAAGGTCAAGGCGAAGAAGTACGCACTCGCACCGCCAGCCGCCTCGTCCTCCGCTGGCGCGGGGAAGAGAACGAAGATACCCAAGTCGTCGGCGCCGAAGGTATCCGCCCCGGCGATGTCATCATCGTTCCGTCCGTTTACGGCGGCTGTGATCGCTGGGGCTGGGCGCCGGCCAGTGATACCCCCGTCGAAGACGTCGCCGGCGAAGCCGCCAAACCCTTCCGGTCCCAGCATGTCGCGATCCGCTTTCATCCAAACCTTCTGGCCCGTGACATCTTCTCTGCCGCTAAGCGCATTCATGCCGAAGTTGAGGGTCTCGTTGAACTCAAACGGCAACTCATCGATATCACCGATCTTCCCGAGTCTCTTCACGCCGAACTTGACGCGCTGCATCGCGTGCTCGAAGTGCGTGACTACGATACCGGCGGCTTCATCCTCATCGGATACGGCCGAGCGCCCGGCTTCACCACCGACAATGGCCAGTCCAGTAGCTTTGGCTCACAACCTCTGTCTCTCGCCGATCACACCCAGCACGTCAAAGATTGGACCCTAGCGCTCGCCGCTGGCGCGGGGCTCCCGGATCCCGTACTTCGCTCCGCCGCCTTAGCCGCCGAGTATCATGACTTCGGCAAAGGCGACCGCCGCTTTCAGTCTTATCTCCGGAATGGAGCTCCCATCGATACCATTCTCGCCAAGTCTCAGCGCGGCTACCTCGCTCCTGCCTTCGAGCGAAAAGTCCGCGCTGCCTCTGGTCTGCCGGACCACTGGCGCCATGAAGCCCTCTCCGTACGCATCGCCCTGGAGCATCGTCCCTGGGCGTCCTCGCCCGATCTCGACCCCGACCTCATTCTTTGGCTCATCGGTAGTCACCATGGCCATGGCCGTCCCTTCTTTCCCTTCGACGATCCTCTCGATAACCAGGATCGGGATCTCTTGGCCACGAACGGAGACACCCTGCACCTTCCCGCGTCCCCTGGACCCCAGCGCCTCGATTTCGATTGGCAGGGTCTCGATTGGTCCGGCCTCTTCAACCGTCTCAAGCTCCGCTACGGGATCTGGGAGCTGGCCCGCCTGGAATCCATCCTTCGCTTGGCCGATCATCGCGCCTCCGAATTCGGCGCCCAATCCGAGGTGACAGATGAAGCCTGAAGAACACGTCCTTGCCGGGCTCGAACCGGACAACCTCCTCGCCTCGCTAGCGCTGCTCGGTCTTCTTCGCGCCGTTCGCCACGCTGAGCCCGCTTGGCAGGTGCGGGCTTGGTGGGCGGGACATCCAGTTCGCCCCCGCGTTCGCACCGCCGTCCCCGTCACACCGGATCAACTCGCTGATGCAGCGGCGCGCGGTTGCCAATCGCTGGCCGAAGTTCACGACTTCGGCGCGCACGCCGATCTGGACTACTCTCGTGAGGAAGCTCGAGACCTTCTGCAATCCGCCTCCATCTCATCCCATCCGGATGACCGGCGCGCCATTGATCTTTGGAGCGCATTGATGAGCGACGGTGCCGTGAAGGACGACCCTAAAGATAACCGCGTTCGTGCGACGCCCTACTGCCTCCTCTTCGGCCAGGGGCACCAGCATTTTCTAGAACGGCTCGCTGCCGTTCCCCGAGGCACCTTGCCCAAAGAACTGGCCAAACTAAAGTCGCCCCCTGATCTGAATGCTCCGGAAAAAATCAGCGAAGCCCTGTTTTCTCCATGGGATCGCGCCGACGCCACACAGTCATTTCGTTGGGATCCGTTTGAAGATCGCCGCTACGCCCTCCGCTTCGAGGACCCATCCACCGACAAGGCGCTCACCGTTCACGGAGCCAATCGCCTCGCTGCACTCACTTTGCCGCTGCTCACCGCCATGCCGGTCAAGCAACGGACCGAGTATCGTCTCGGGGCGATTGGTGCCAGCGCCGGTCATCGCGGTGCAATCACCGTCAGTTGGCCCATCTGGAGTCAGCCCGCCACCCTCGATGCCATCATCGCCTTGTGGGCGACCCGCCGCCCTCCAACCTATTCGGCCGAGCGAATTAGCGTAGGCAAGTTCTTCAGCTTCACCCGCGGCCTCCCCGACGACTCAGCGATAAAATAGACGAAAGAACTCCATCACCATGACCATCTCCCTGCAAATCCCGGACGAAGTGGCCGACCTTGCCGCTCGTCGCGGACTCGAGGTTGCCGCCTACATCAGCAGATCCTGATCAAGGAAGTGGCGGCCGCCAAGCCGGTCCTGCCGAGGTCGCCTCGCTTAACCCAGGAGGAGTTCGACGAGGTCCTGAATGGTTTGGCCGAGTTCTCCGATAAGATTCCTCTCCTCCCCGATTCCGCCTTGACTCGCGAGGCTATATACAGCGATCACGACTGACCCGCGATGCCAATTCCGTGATCTATCCGGTAGTGGAGTCGCATGGATGCCCGAACGTCCCCACAAGTTTGTCAAATCAGCTAAAGTGAGAAAGGCATTTCCATGACAATTCCCGTTCACATCCCCGACGGACTGGCCCGCCAAGCCGCAGACCGTGGGCTGGACGTCGAGCAGTACGTCAAGCAGATCCTTGAGGAAGCAGCCGCTCAACCTGTATTACCGCCTTCCCCGCGTTTGACGCGCGAAGAAATGGCCGAGTGCTTGGCTGGCCTATCTCAGTTCTCCAGTCAAATCCCCGACTTCCCGGACTCCGCTTTGACGCGAGAGTTCATCTACGGCGATCACGACTGATTCGCCATGGATGAGACGAGTCGCGCCTGGTTTGTCGACACCAACGTTTTGCTGCGCCTTTCCCTTGATCCCAACTCAGAGTTATCCGACAGCGCTCGCGCTATCCAGAACCTTCGCCAAGCTGGACACCGCCTCTACGGCACCACGCAGGTCATTGCGGAATTTTGGAACGTCTCAACGCGGCCGATCGCGAAGAATGGCTTCGGACTCAACATTGCACAGGTGGTGACAGAGGTTCGCCACATCCAGCACTTTCTCACCATCCTTCCCGAAACCCTGGAGGTTTTCGAAGAATGGAAACGTCTCGTCACTGAACACGAAGTCTGTGGCGTTCGAGTACATGACGCCCGAATTGCCGCCGCCATGAAGGTGCACCGCATCTCAAACTTCCTCACCCTCAACGCCGTCGACTTCCGCCGCTTCCCCGGCATCCTTCCCGTCCAACCCGCCGACCTCACCTAACCCATGCGCTCCGCCTACCTCATCTGCTACGACATCTCCGACGACAAACGCCTCCGCCAGGTCTTCCGCACCATGCGCGCCTGGGGTGACCATCTCCAATTCTCTGTCTTCGAATGCCAACTCAACGCCGGTGAACTCGCGCGCCTCCGCGCCGAACTCGCCGCCATCATCCACCAAAAGGAGGACCAGGTGTTATTCGTAAACCTCGGCCCCTCCGAAGGGCGCGGCGAACGCGTCATTTCCGCGTTGGGCAAACCCTACTCCAAGGTCGATTCGCCTTGCATCATCGTGTAGGTTCCCCACGGCCCAGGTCCGCTCCCATGGAGGCCCATGGCTTCGCCCCTCATCCAGTTTCCCGATTTCCCCGGTAGCCCCCGCCGCGAACCGCTCCCGGACTACCTGCCCGCCCGCATGCTCAACGAGTTCGTCTACTGCCCCCGCCTCTTCTTCTATGAATGGGTCGAAGGCCTCTTCCGCGAAAGTGTCGACACCGTCGAAGGCAGCGTCCAACATAAACGCGTCGACCAGCCCGGCAAAGCCCTTCCCTCCGCCCCAGACCTCGATGAGGCCCCCGACTTCAAAACTCGCGCCATCACCCTCTCCAGTGACCGTCACCGCCTCATCGCCAAAATCGATCTCCTCGAAGTCCGCGAAGGCCCCGGCGCCGCAGGCCAGAAGACAGTTACCCCCGTCGACTACAAACACGGCAAACCCAAAGAGAACGCCGCCGGAGCCCTCGAACTCTGGCCGGCTGACCGTGCCCAACTCGCCGCCCAAGCCATTGTCCTCCGCGACAACGGCTACCAGTGCGACGAAGCCCTCGTCTTTTACTCCAGCACCCGCCAGCGCGTCCGCCTGCCCATCACCGACGAACTCATCGCCGAAACCCTACTGCTCCTCCAGCAGGCCTGGCAAACCGCCCGCATCGGCGCAATTCCGCCGCCGCTTGAAGACTCGCCCAAGTGCCCCGGGTGCTCGCTCCTGCCCATCTGCCTTCCTGACGAAGTCAACAGCCTGCTCGCCGCCTCGCCGCAGGAGCCCGAACTCCAGTTGTCCCTCTTCGGCGACGCCCAGCCCAAGCGGCCCGGTTCCGCTCGCGTTCGCCCGCTCGTCAGCGCCCGCGACGACGCCCGCCCCGTCTACCTCAACACCCAAGGCTTCCGGGTAGGGAAGAGTGGCGACCTCCTCCAGGTTAAGGAGAAAGAAGCCGTCCGCCAGTCGCTCCGCCTCCACGAAATCAACCAGATCAACCTCTTCGGCAACATCCAGATCTCCACCCAGGCGCTCCAGGTTCTCTGCGAAGCCGGCATCCCCGTCACTTACTTCTCGCAGGGCGGCTGGTTTTACGGCCTCACCCAGGGCCTCCAAACCAAAAACGTCTTCCTGCGCGTCACTCAGTTCCGTCTCCGCGAAGAGGCCTGGTTTCGCCTCCGGCTCGCGCGATCTCTCGTCGCCGCTAAGATCCGCAACCAGCGCACTCTCCTGATGCGCAATCACCTGGAGCCGCCCCCGCTCGTTCTCAGCCAGATGAAGGAACTTGCCGAGCGCGCCGAACGGGAGCGCGCCATCGAATCCCTGCTAGGCGTCGAAGGTCTCGCCGCCCGCCTCTACTTTCAAACCTTCGCCGGCATGCTCAAAACCGAAGAAGGAGACTCCCCCGAGGGCTTCACCTTCGACTTCACCTCCCGCAACCGCCGCCCTCCCCGCGATCCCATCAACGCCCTTCTCTCCCTCGGCTACTCCGTCCTCGCCAAGGACTTCACCCTCGCCTGCTACCTCGTCGGCTTCGACCCCCTCGTCGGCTTCTATCACGAACTCCGCTTTGGCCGCCCCGCCCTCGCCCTCGATCTCATGGAGCCCTTTCGCGCCCTCATCGTCGACTCCGCCGTCCTCACCGCCCTCAATACCGGCATGATCCAACTTAGTGACTTCGCCCGTTCCGCCAACGCCGTCGGACTCACCCCCTCCGGCCGCCGCGCCTTCTTCCAGGCCTACGAACAGCGCATGGACACCCTCGTCACCCACCCGCTCTTCGACTACCGCGTATCCTACCGCCGTCTTTTGGAGATCCAAGCCCGTCTGCTCGCCAAATACATGGAGGGTGAAATCCCCGAATACCCCGTCTTCGTCACCCGCTAAACTGGCTCGCGAGCGCTTCGGCGGTGCACAAACCCCGGCAGGCGCTCGCGCGTTGTAGACTATTGAAAGTAGGGAGCTTGTTCTTTGCACCTCCGGGCCGCGACCTCCTGAGGCTCCCCACTTTCGCCGCCGCTCGCAAACTGGCCTGCAGACCTTTGAAAACAGAATGTTTAGCGACCCCGCTATTTTCCCCGACTAACCATCGGGGCCTCATTGAAGCCCTAGGAACACGTTCTTCTCGTCCCAGCTGTCGATATTTTCCCCGACTAACCATCGGGGCCTCATTGAAGCAGATTAATCATACGGTGAAAGAAACGAAGGAGTCAAACATTTTCCCCGACTAACCATCGGGGCCTCATTGAAGCCAGGTAACGGCATTGATTGTGTTATTCATCTTCGCCATTTTCCCCGACTAACCATCGGGGCCTCATTGAAGCCCTTGGAAATCCTCTCCAATGTGGCGCCGGAATCCATTTTCCCCGACTAACCATCGGGGCCTCATTGAAGCGACCCTTGGTTAAAATCTCCTCCAAATTCGCGATGACATTTTCCCCGACTAACCATCGGGGCCTCATTGAAGCGCTGTATGGGGTAATGGAGCTTGACACTTCAGCCATCATTTTCCCCGACTAACCATCGG
>JALHNI010000040.1 GCA_022843605.1 Bryobacter sp. | reverse complement strand
GATCCCAAGGATCTGCTCTTCACTAAACCGACTCTTCTTCACCTTCTCCTCCCTTTCCGGCCTCTCCGCCTCTTGGGATTTCCAGTTTAGTTTGGTTCAGTTTCTCCGGTACAGGTCACTACGATGCCGACGAGTGCTCCCAAAACGGGAAATTCGCTGAGTCCTGTCTCGCTCTTCAGAACAAAATTGATTCCCTGTTCTATACCGTTGACGATTGATCCGCCGTAGCAAATTCCCAGCAACACAGCGGAGATCTTCCGACGAAAGCTGGTTGGAATGCGACCTGTGTCGAACGAGTTTTCAAGCGGCTCCGGGTTCATCAATGAGCATCATAGCTTCTGGCAAGATTCGATGCCAGTCTACAAGCCGTCCTTGATCAACCGCATCCTCCGACGGGGGGTGCACTCGGGTTCCGAGAAGTTGGCAGCACGCCAGCACTCGGCGATGCAGAGGCCTGGAAGTTGTTAAAGGTAGCTCCCGAGGAGGCCAAACTCAGTCTTCGAGGCGTGTCGAGTGTCCCCATGGATGGGGTAGCGAAAGACGTGAAGCGCCTGGCAAGGGGAGAGCCTTTCGGCACAGAACAACGAAGTTGAGAACGATGCTTAACAGGCGACGTAATCTCGAGGGTTTGGTCCCTTGGAGGCAAAGAGGGCTCGAATGCCTCGAACTCGCTCTTGCTCTCGAGGGCTTAATCTCTTCTGAACTTCCTGCTGATGCGCGCGGAATACATTGACTTGGCTGCCGATGTCGAGAACGATGTCTCTGCCGGTATCACTACCTAAGCGCCTCGAGACGATCTCCAGATCGAAGACAGCCGGGCTTGATTTATCGACGAGCCTTACGGAGAACTTCTGAGCTTTCTCATCTTCCAACCGGATTCGAAGCGCTTTTTCGTTTATGGCAGCACCGATGAACTCAAGCAGAATCGCCCGCTCCACCCAATCAAATCCCGCTTCCAACATCGCTACGTATCGGTCCGCAGCAACCGCGTTGGCTTTCACCTGGATCACGGTCAGAACGGTAAACGGCTGCCCTACGGCTTGTTCAACTGCGGTTAACGTCAGCGAGAAATCATTTCGGCCTGTAAGGGCCCAATCAAAAGCCCAATCAACATGCCATTCTGGTGATTCGGTCCGGATCAAGGTATCCGACGTCACCCGCGCTATGGCCTCAAGGACGGACCGTAGCCCGGCGTCGAAGTCGGTCCGGAAGTCAGCATATAGCTTTTCCCTTAAGAATAGAGGAATTGTGCACTCTTCCATCAGCACTGGAAGAATGACAACACGCTTCTCATCGAGTTCCCGAATGAGTCCGCTGTTTAGCTCCTTTTTGCACCATTCAGACTCCACAGAAGCCTTGGAGAGAATCACAATCAGTGCGCTCGCGCCCTGAATGGCGTCTTGAATCTTGCTGATGAGTGAGTCGCCGACATGTAGCTCCCACTGGTCAATCCAGACGTTGGCACGGTGCTTGACCAACTGCATTGCGAGACGAGTTGCGAAGGAATTGTCTACGCGCGAATAACTGATAAAGACCGGCACTTGGCTCCTCCTCGATCACGGCTCGTCCGAGGATCAGAAACCTGATCACGGCGCACTCCAAAGAGTCTAGTCTAGTCTAGTCCGTTCACAGAAGTTTCGAATCAGCTTCGGTCAACCGCCGATGCGAAACATTCGCGCTCTTTCGTTTTGAAGACACATTGAGTTCGAACAAGAATCTTCAAGCACAGGTACATCCGACACTAGAGGTTCCGGCAGCATCCTCCTCATAAATTCGGGCTGACTATGGAGCGAAGTTTTGACGACAGGGATCAATTTTGGGGGTTGTGTTTAAACACGATAGAATACATTATCGTGGTTAACCAACGAGGCGGAGTGCCGAACGACTTCGAAAAGGCCTGCCGCCGCAAACACGGACTCCGCGAAACTCCCGACCGACCTTCACACGCGGATGAGCCGCAACTTCGGATCGAGCCTCCGCAGATCAAACGGATCACTGGTGATCACCGCCTGCCCACGGCGTCGGGCACAAGCCACGACGTGCGCATCGGCAATGTCAGAGGTACCCGACTGCGCCAGCAACAAACCCACCGCCTGCGCGTAGAACTCATCCAACGGCACCACTTCGGTCCGGTCATGCTGGATCATTCGCCAAAGGCGAACTTGCGTCGCCGATTCCGGAGCACCTGAGCCAGCGCCGTAGCCGGAACGACCAGTCGCGCACCGTCTTCGAGCGCGGTGTCCACCAGCGAGAAAACGCGCCGGTCGTTCCGTTCCAGCGCAATCAACCCGCCCGCGTCAAACGTGACGCCGCACAAGCCGCCTTCCGTGGCTTCGCCGCCCTGGGCCGCTTCCGCGGCGCCAGCATCTTCCGCGCCCACGCGCGTTCCTTGGCGGTCACTCGCCCACCGGTGGCCGACAACGATTCGTCAACCATCGCCTTAAACTCAGCCGCATTCTGCAACGACTTTGCACGGCCTGTTGAACAAAGCCTGAAACGCTCGCGGACTCGAGCGCGGCTAACCACTTCGGATCTCACTGGCGAGATACGCGTTCATCGCTTAACGCACGCCCTTCAGCGACAATCGGACCATGGCTCAAATCGTCAATTCCCGCTGCGTCCTGGCCGTCTGCGACCTCGCCCTTTCCACCCGCTACTATGTCGACGTCCTCGGCTTCCAAAAGGACCTCATCGATGCCCCCGGCTGGAGCTTCCTCACCCGCGACCGCTTCCGCGTCATGCTCGGCGAATGCGTCGACGAGCGCCCCGCCGGCGAACTCGGCAATCACTCCTACTTCGCCTACTGGAATGTCGAAGGCGTCGATGAGCTCTTTCAGGAATTCCTGGCCAAAGGCGCCCTGCTCTCCTCGCACCCAACCGACAAGCCCTGGGGCATGCGCGAGTTCGCCCTGCGCACCCCCGACGGCCACCGCATCACCTGCGGCGAAGAGCTCTAAGTCCTTCCGGCCGACCGGCTCAGCCGTGCATCAGGAAGCCAGCTTCACGTTACTTCGCAGCCAAGGCACGAGTTCGTCAAAACTGAACGCTCCGCGCTCATACAAACCAGCCACGAAGGCATAAGTATCGTCAGCATTCGCCTTTAACTCCGCGCCGTTGATGGCCAGAAACGTGTAAGTGGCGGCAAACGCTGTCCGCTTGTTGCCATCGATAAAGGGATGATTCTGAGCCATGCTCTCCCACAAGGCCGCAGCCTCTTCGATCAGATCCGCGTAATAACCCGTCTGGGGACGGTAGAGCGCCGATTCGAGGAGACCGGGATCGCGTACTCCCGGTGATCCGCCATAGCGTTCAATCTGATCCTCGTGCATGGCCAGGACTTCGGCCAGCGTCAGATAGTCGGTCATTTCGCGAGCTTCTGGTAAAGCTCCCCGTACTTCTCGTGGCTCGCCAGATACGCGCGCATCACTTCCGGACGCGGGCGGGAATTCTTCCGCTTCTCGATCAGATCGGCCAGCGCTTCATCGACCAGCGCCTGAATTTGCCGCCCCTCTTTCTGGGCGAGAGTGCGGACCGTCGCCAGAATCTCCGAATTGACCTGCGTGGCGAACTTTTCTCTCGCTTGGGACATGATTTCATCATGACACATCATGATGAAATCACCCGTTACCGGATCGTCAGCGTTCCGCCATCCACCGGCAACGCCGTACCCGTGATAAAACCCGCCTCATCCGAACTCAGAAACAGCGCCGCGTAGGCAATCTCGCTCGGCTGCGCCATGCGCCCGATCGGCTGCGCCTTCGACAACTTCTCGAACATCTCCGCCTCGCGCCCCGCGTAATTCTTCGCGATAAAGCCATCGACAAACGGCGTATGCACGCGGCCCGGCAGAATGGCATTACAGCGAATATTCTTATCGAGAAAGTCCTTGGCCACAGAGTAAGTCATCGCCAGCACCGCGCCTTTGCTGGTGCCGTAAGCGAACCGGTCCGCGATCGCCATCACCGAAAGGCAACTGGCCAAATTCACGATTGACCCGCCGCCATCGGCCACCATGAAGCGCAGCGTCGAACGCAGGCAATTGGCCGGCCCAAAGACGTTCACCCGCTGCACGCGCTCGAAGTCCTCGGGCGTCGTCGTCAACGCATTGCCCACATGAGCGATGCCGGCGTTGTTAATCAAGATATCGATCCGGCCGCGGCGCGCGTGAATTGCGGCGATCACGTCGTCCACCTGCCGATAGTCCGCAACGTCGCAAGCGGTAGCCGTGGCCTGCGCGCCGAGCGACGCCACGGCACTCTCCATTTCGGCGACGTTGCGGTCCAGGATTTCGACAATCGCGCCCTCCGCGACAAAGCGCTGGGCGATAGCGAGGCCGATGCCGGAGGCACCGCCCGTGATGATGGCAATCTTGTTCAGGAGTTGAGGCATAGGCAAGCTTGATTCTATCTACCGGGCAAGCCGCCGCACACGCATCTTCCGGAATGACACCACCGTCTGGTGATACTGCAACGCCAGCGGACCCCGCCTTCGGGCTGGCAGCTTCAAATCCGTCAACCCGACATTCAGCGTCTGCTTGCCGTTCAGCCAATGCTCGAAGCGGCCATCGCATACCACCACCCGGCTGTGGTTCCACTCCCCGTGCGGCTTCACCGCGGCCACCTTTGGAGCGAATACGCCGTACAGCCCACCCGCTCGCGCCTCCGGCCGCTTCAACGCATCCGGCTCGTGCGCATCGTCAGCCATCTGATACTCGAAGCCGCGCGAGTACTCGAGCGTCGTTTCGCCAGGAGCCTCGCGCGGATCCGCCACCCGGCGCCACTCGACGTTTTCCTTCAGCACCACCAGCGTCACGGCGGACTGCACCCAATACTTCACGCCGCTGTTGGCCCCCTTCTCGGCGCGCCACTCCCATTCGAGTTCGAAGTTCTCGTACTCTTCGTCGCTCCACAAGTCAGTACGATGCTGCACGTAGGGCTTGGCCGTGAGGACTCCGTTCGCGATGGTCCACGCACCCTCCAGCGGCGTATGGCCCGACGGACTCCGCCACCCGGCGAAGCTGTTTTTCTGCAACAACGGCCGCCACGGCCCTGGTTCAGCAGCGAAACCAAGTGAGACAACCAACAAAAGGAGGAAACGCATGCGGAACCCGTATTCTAGCAGCCCAAACCCGTACCAACCGCCTAGTGGTACCCTATACGAAGCACCATGACGTCTGTCGAAACCCCGTCTTTCACTGAACTCGAAGCCATTGCCAAGCGCGTCCGGCGCGACATTATCGAGATGATCACCGCGGCCAAGTCCGGGCATCCTGGTGGATCCCTGTCGGCCGTCGAACTCCTGGTCGGCCTTTACTTTGACCAGATGAAGCACGACCCCAAGAATCCCAAGTGGACTGACCGGGACCGTTTCATCCTCGGCAAAGGCCACGCCGCACCCGTGCTTTACTCCGTCATGGCGGAAGCCGGCTACGTCCCCAAGGACCAGCTAAACACGCTGCGGCGGATGGGCTCCATCTACCAGGGCCACCCCGACGTCCGCTTCATCCCCGCGCTCGAAGCCTCCACCGGCTCGCTCGGTGAAGGACTCTCCGTGGGCCTCGGCATGGCACTCGCCGCCAAAATGAATGGCTCGCCCTCGCGCACCTTTGTCATGCTCGGCGATGGGGAAATTCAGGAAGGCCAGATCTGGGAGTCCGCCATGTTCGGCAGCTTCCACAAGGTCGACAACATTGTCGCCATCGTCGACTACAACAAGATCCAACTCGACGGCTGGGTGAAGGACATCATGGACCTGGAGCCCCTCGGCGACAAATGGCGCGCCTTCGGCTGGCACACCATCACCATCGACGGCCACAACCTTTCCGAAGTACGCAATGCTTACGTTGAGGCGGCCGCCACCAAGGGCAAACCCAGCGTCATCATCGCCCACACCATTAAGGGCAAGGGCGTCAGCTTCATGGAGAACAACCCCAAGTTCCATGGCTCGGCCCCCAGCGCCGACGAATTCACCAAGGCGATGGCCGAGTTGGCATAAGGAATTTACGAACATGGCCACGAACACCAAATACGAACTCAAGATTGGCCCCGCGACGCGCGAGGGCTTTGGCCGGGCGCTGGTCGCCCTGGGCCGCGAGAATGACCAGGTCGTCGTCTGCGACGCGGACCTGTCGAAGTCCACCTTCACCCACCTCTTTGCCAAGGAATTCCCCGAACGGTTCATCTCCTGCGGCATCGCCGAGGCCAACATGGTCGCCATTGGCTCTGGTCTCGCAGCTTCGGGCAAGATCGCCTTCGTCGCCAGTTTCTCAGCCTTCGTCCTGAACAAGGGCTTTGAGCAACTGCGCGTCACCGCCGCCTATCCCAACGTCCCACTGAAGGTCGTCGGCACGCACAGCGGTATCTCTATTGGTGAGGATGGCCCCTCGCAAATGTCGATCGAGGATCTGGCCCTGGCCACCTCCCTGCCCGGCTTTGTAGTCGTCTCTCCCGCGGACGATGTGGCGATTTTTGAGCTCGTGAAGACGCTCGCCTATCACCCTGCGCCGTGCTTCATCCGCGCCGGCCGGTCGAAAGCCGCCATCATTTACACCGAAGGCGAAAAGTTCCCCATCGGTGGCTCGAAGACGCTGCTGGACGGTAACGATCTGACGATCATCGCCCACGGCCTGATGGTCGCCGAGTCCATCCGCGCCGCCGAGGCCCTTGAGGCCGAAGGCATTTCGGCGCGCGTTATCGACATGTATTCCATCAAGCCGCATGACGTAGAAGCGGTCCACAAAGCCGTTAGCGAGACCGGCGCCATCGTGGTCGCCGAAGAGCACCTCGTGGACGGCGGCCTCGGCGTCAAGATTGCCCAGACTGTGGCCTCCGCTACACCCTGCGTGATGGAGTTTGTGGGCGTCCAGGATCGCTATGCCGAATCCGGTACGCCGGAGAGCATTCTCGACAAGTACGGACTGTTGGCGAGAGATGTAATCTCTGCGTCCAAGAAGGTGCTTGCGCGCAAAAAGTAAGCGACAATCGATGTCGAGGATTTGTCTGATTTGAACGAAGCTACGGGGGGAGCCGCCGCTGATACGTTGGCGGATTCCCTGGTCGCGTTGATGAACGCGCAAGAGGTTCAATCGGCCCGCATCGCCCGCATCCTGCATGACGACGTCAATCAGGTGCTGAGTGCGGCGGGTCTACACCTGGACCTCATCCGCATGGAACATGGCACCCAGGTGCCTGAACTTACGGCCAAGACCGCCGAAGTGCAAAACCTCCTCGGCCAGGTGATCGAGCAGCTACGTGAGCTGAGTTACGAAATCAACCCTGCCGTTGTCGAACGCGTTGGATTAGTCTTTGCGTTGGAGCGGCTCGTTGAGCGTTTCCGACGCCAGCAGCGGGCGCCGATCCGCCAGAAAATAGAACCTCGCCTGCGAATTCCGTTGCGAATTTCTTCATCGCTCTATAGAATTGCGGAAGCGGCGTTGGAGAATTCGGTGCAGTACTCCGGCGCGAAACGGGTAGACCTGCTATTGAGAGGTACGCCAAGTTCCGTTCGCCTCGAAATTCGCGACGATGGTTGCGGCTTCGACGTCAATCAGCCTCCAAGTCAGGGGCTGAGGAGAGGCTTAGGACTAGCCCTGATGCGCCATCACGCGGCGCTCGCCGGCGGTACTCTCTTCATCGAATCAACCGGGCAAGGTACAATTGTCTCTATAGCTGTACGGGATTGGGAATAGGCAAACAAAAAACAAAATGATCACACGTGTTCTACTGGTCGATGATCATAAGATTATGCGAGACGGGATCCGCGCGATCCTGAAACTTGACGAGGACTTTCAAGTCATCGGGGAATCTGACAACGGGACTGATGCCGTCGCGCTCACCCGCAAATTACGACCGGATATTGTTCTGATGGATATTGGCCTGCCAGGCCTGAACGGCATTGAGGCGACGGCTGAAATTCTCCGATATCAGCCCGATATTCGCGTAGCAATTCTGTCCATGTATGACGACGAACACTCCGTCGTTAGTGCGATCCGCTCCGGTGCCCGCGCCTTCGTGCTCAAGCGTGCCTCGGACAGCGATCTGCTAGACGCCCTGCGCACCGTCGCCAAGGGTGGCTCCTACCTGAGCCCCCAAGTCTCTGACCGTTTACTTACGCGCATTCAAAAGGGCGACCTCGACGCCAAGCCGCTTCCGTCGGCGCTCGAAGGCCTCTCGCCGCGTGAACTGCAGGTCCTGCGTCTGGTCGCCGAGGGCAAAACCAGCAAGGAAATCGCCGTCATGCTCGCCCTGGGCCTTCAAACCGTCCGCAGCTATCGCAAGACCATGATGAAGAAGCTCAGCGTCAACAACGTCGCCGGCCTTACCCAGTTGGCCTTGGCCGCGGGACTCACCAAGCTCCCCGGTCCGCCCGCCCGCGAACAGTTGCTCAGCGCTTCGGCCGTCGGCGGCGAATAGGTCACGAGTGCGAACGCCCTGGGGTGAACTCCCCGTCGCTGACGCCCACGTACACTTCTTCTCGCATCGCTTTTTCAGCCTGCTCGCGCAGCAGAAGCAATCGAATCTGGATTCTGTCTTCGGGGTCCTCGGCTGGGAGCCTCCCGCCGAGGACCCCGTTGTTTTCGCTGGCACCTGGATCCAGGAACTCGACCGTCACGGCGTCCAGCAAGCCATGCTCATCGCCAGCCTCCCGCAGGACGTCGACTCGGTCACCGCCGCCGTCCAGGCCTTTCCTGCACGATTCCGAGGCGCCGCCATGGTCAACCCCCTCGATCCCGGCACCATCGCGCAGGTTGCGCCCCTCGTCGCCGCGGGGCACCTCACCATGCTTTGCCTCTTCCCCGCCATGCACGGCTACTCCGTCCAACACGAAGCGGTGAAGAACCTGATCCAGTCCGTCCCTGGCGCCCGCATCTTCGTCCATTGCGGCATCCTCAGCGTCGGCGTTCGGGGCAAACTCGGCCTCCCTTCCCGCTTCGACCTCAAGTACTCCAACCCGATCGACCTCCCCGCCGTAGCTCTTGAATTCCCCCAAACGCGATTCCTCATCCCCCACTTCGGCGCTGGCTTTTGGCGCGAGACTCTGATGGCCGCTCAGCTCTGTCCCAACGTCTGCCTCGACACCTCCTCCAGCAACAGCTGGACAAAGTTGCAGGCCCCCGCAGTCGATCTCAAAACCGTCTTCAAAGAGACACTGGCCATTACCGGACCCCACCGCCTCCTCTTCGGAACCGATTCGTCCTTCTTCCCTCGAGGCTGGAATGCGGCCGTCGTACAAACGCAAACTGCTGTACTACAGGACCTCAATACCGATCCAATACTAGCCAGGCGATTATTCGTTGAAAACTTCAACGACTTTTGTGAAAAATAGAGGAGATCTGAAAATTCTTGAGAGGAATCCCCCTCTCATTCGACAATACTGGTAGAAACCTTATGCGTTTAGTTATTCGATGGTCTTCGCCTCCCTGGCTGAAGGCTGATCGATCCCCGAAAGTGAACCGCAAAGCTCTGGCCACCCGCCAGGAGCGGATTCGTGATTTGATGCTCCTCTCCCTCGGCACCGCCGAAGGTCGAGACCTGCCGGCTCACCGCGAATTGGTCGCCCTCGTGAGAACGTCGCCCCGGCCCGAGAGCCTTTTGGATCGTTTTCCCGTCATCTCCAGTGAGCGCTACAGTTCGGAACGCGAACGATTTCTGAATCTGAACTCCGACGAATCTGGCTTTCAGCGCTTCGAGTACCCCCAGGCCCCCCTGCCCCGCACGGCGATTCTCATGGAGGGTTTCGTCGAAACCGAAAAGGTGATGTGCTTTCCGGAAGGCTGGGGCACCGACCTGGACCGTTTCCGCGCCGAGTGCCTGGCCGGCCCCGTGGCGATGCTGCGCCGCATGGCCGCCTCAGTCTACAACCGTGGCGCGCACTTCCCTTCCGTCAAGCGACCGATCGTCGCGTTTACTGGACTGCCGTTCGGCGACGCTGGCATTCTTACCGAGTCAAGCCGCGAACAACTTCGGCGCGCCTTCAACGTCCCGATCTACGAGTACTTCCTTGGGCACCGCAACGAATTGCTGGCGAGAGAGTGTGTGGAACACGCTGGCCTGCACATTGATCCGGCTCAAGCCGTCTTTGAAGTCCTCAACCCGGAAACCTCAGAGCTGGTGGTCACGAGCCTGGCGAATAGCCTCTTCCCCGTCATCCGCCTCTCCACCGGCATCTGCGCCACCCTCACCGAAGAGAACTGCCCGTGCGGCTTCCGAGGACAACGCCTCATGAACATCCGGCCCTTGGCCGACCAACTCGCCCAACCCCGCATCCGGGTGGCGATGGCTGGCTCCAGTGCCGCGCCCCCCAGTCACGACTGAATGAAAATGGCGGGAGGCGCCGATTGGCCCCTCCCGCCTTCCGGCAGCTCTACATTAGAGAAGTCGGTTGCCGCGTCCAGCTCTTGCCCTTGTCCTTCGCGATCGTTTCCATGTCCTTCACGTAAGCCGTCGCCTGCGTCAGAATGTGGTGCAGATCGTTGCCCACGCTGAGGAACGTGAAACCCTTCTCCAGGAACTCGCCTACCCGCGAGGTCCCAAACAGGAAGATGCCCAGGATGACGTTGTTCTTAGTCGCTTCCGCAATCAGCGTATTGGTCGCCTCTAGCAGTTCCGGCGAGGTGTACATGTGCGGGAACTCGTACTTCACGTACAAGCCCATCGACATGCAAAGGTCGTTCTGGCCCAAAAACAGCATGTCGACGCCGGGCACAGCCGCGATCTCCGCCATGTTGTCGATGCAGCTCTTCGTTTCCACCTGCAGCGCGACGATGACGTTGTCGTTCGCCGCGCCCGCATAGCCCAGCAATCCAGCCTTGTTCATTGAGCGTTGCGGGAAATAGACGCTGCGCGTCCCGGCCATCGGATAGCGCGTGCAACTCACCGCTTGCCGCGCCTCTTCCGCCGTGTTGATGTAGGGCACCAGGACGCCATCGGCGCCAAGATCGAGCGCCTGCTGGATGCCGGCGCGGTCATTGTAGCCGGCCACACGCACCATGCTCTTGGCCCCGCCCAGCGCAATCGCCGCCAGCATCGCGGATAGCTTCTCGTAGCCCATCGGGCCATGCTGCATGTCCACCAACAACCAGTCGTAGCCGCTGTGCGCCAACTGCTCGGCGACGGTGGGGCTGTGCGAGTTCAGGAACAAGCCCATCTTGGGCGCGCCCTCGCGCATCTGCTGCTTAAATTGTGCCCCGGTAACGGTATCGGCCATGATAATTTCTTCCTCCAAACAGGTCGTGTCGGGCCTCATCAACGAGGCCAACTTGGACTATATCCAAACGGGGGAAGCAACGTCAAAGCATCTGGAGGAAAAGGGCTGCTGGGGAGGATTAAACGGGGGATCAGGCGGGAAAAAGATAAATGGTTCCAAGTGATCCGTTGGAGCAACCTCGTTTCGCCGATCGGCTAGCAACGATCGAAACATGGCGGCCGCGCCCGGGTGATTTTGGCTCTTGCTCAGCACGAGCACCTTTCGGGCATCCGCGCTTCAACGCTCCAGCTGACTCTCCGCACCGTTTCGCGTCCGAAACTGCCGACCTCGCAACGTTCTTTCGCTCGCCCGCCCTGAACTCTCCGTCTCCGGATGCCCAATGGCGAGGTCAACGCTCCTGAACTGCTGCTTCAGTGGCACCGTCAGTTTTGCCTCGAACCCGTTCGGCTTACCGCTCCCCGCCCGTCGCCGGCGATCGCTCGCTTCGACGGAACGGATCAACGCGTTCACCCGTTGTCCGACACTCCACTCACGGCTTCCGGCCGCTCCCTTCGCCCCGCTCCCCCTTTGGCGACTGTTTCGGGTCTCCCCTTATCAGGCCATCAGGATCAAAGCGCCGCCGAAGTTTTGCACCGGAAAGCTTACCCGAACGTCTCGCCCGTTCACCCGTCGCTCCCCGACACCGCCCACGCTACTTTCGTTGCGCTACCGGCACCGGATCATCACTTCAAGTCCGCTACGATTCGTCAGGTTCGGCTGTTCCCGTAACCTCTTGGAACCACCTGTAGAATGCCACTACCCGCATTTGCGGTCAATACTTTTGTGGCTAGCCTATCGACCTTATCAACGCTATTTATATAAAGTGTTATCAGAAAGATAGGGTCGTCTTCCACTGATTATTCTGTGGAAAAACCAGCGTCGCCGGTTTCTGTTTTATTCCAAAGCCAGGATCATGCCGCCATCGGTCGCCAGCCAACCCTGTTTCCCCCCGAACGCGATCTTTACCCGGTTCGCCACTGCCCGGTAGTCCACGGGAGTGCTGTACCAATTCTTAAAGTCGATACTCTGCACAACCTCAATTCTCGTGGGTATCGGTAACTGGCTCAGCTTCCCCGCCACCACGGTGCCCGCCGCCCACATCCGGCCATCGTGATAGGCGATGTCCTTAATCGCCCTATCCTTGCTCCGAAACGACGCCGAAGAATCGCCGAGATTGACAATTTCGCTCGCATACTGAAATCCGGCCCCGAAATCCATCAACGCGAATCCCCCCCGGCCCCAAACGACCTTGGTCACTTGTCCAAACACCGACACCGTCTGCGGCTTCCAGGTCTGTCCCCCGTCCATCGTCTCCAGCACCAGCATCAGGTTCGGCACTAGCGGCTTCTGCCCCTCCGGATCCATCCACTCCGGAGCCGCCGCACCCCGCCGCGGCGGGCGGGAGAAACCAGTAATCAATCCGCGCGTTTCCGTCGCGAAGGAGATCGTTGAAAACGTCGTATTCTCCGGCCGGGACACCGAATCCAGCGCCTCCGGCACCTTCGCCCAAGTCACGCCGCCATCGTTCGTCGACCAAACTGCCTTCGGGTACCCCACCGCGAATCCCCGGTTCAGGTTCAGGAACTTCACCCGCAATACGCCCTTCAGCTTGGCCACCCGTTTCCAGGTCACCCCGCCATCGGTCGTCCGGTGAACGGCGTCGCGCACCACCAGCCAACCGTTGCTCGCGTCGGTGAAGTCGGCGGAAACCGGCAGATCGGGCAGCTTGATCGTCTCCCAACTCTTGCCGCTATCGCGCGACGCGACCAGCACGCCGCGTGGCCGCTTCCCGTCTTCGGCGAAGGCGCCGAAGGCGTACGCCGTCCCGGCCGCGGGCGACACCAGCTCATTGAAATTGATCGCCGAATCGTTCCGGTCGTGGAAGAATTTGATCCGCCAGGTGGGCACCGATGACGCCGGCTTCGCCTCCGGCGTCTGTCCCGCCGCCCCGGCGGCCACTAGCAACAAAAGCAACTGTCTCAATCGCATCTCGCTTTAAGCGTTCCGCAAAGCCGCCGGAAACACCAACTCCAAATGGTTTGCATGCTCCACCGCGTCCGGGTTCATGCGGGCCAACACCAGCAGCGTGCCGATCTGTTCGCCGATCGTGCTCAGCATCTCCATCTCATCACCATCATGCTGGTGCGGCAGTTTGTGCTGCACGTTGATGACGCCCACCACGCGATTGCGCGCAATAATCGGCGTCGAGAGAAACGCTTCGTACGTATCCTCCCGTAAGGTCGTGAAGTGCTTGAATCGCGCATCGAGATACGCCTCGCGCGAAATGGCAAGCTGACGGCGCTCGCGCGCTACCCAACCCGTCAAGCCCTCCGATAACTTCAGCCGCACCCGGCCCAGCGCCTCGGGCGGCGCATTGTTCGCCGAACAAAGCACCAGTTCCCGGTCGTGCAGCAGATAGATCAGGCACGAGTCGGCTTTTGTAAATTCCACAATCAGACGATTGATGCCGGCCAGAATCTCTTGCAGGCTCATTTCACGAGTCATGAAACGGCTAATCTGCTGCAATAGCCGAAGCTGCTGTTCGGTGCGGGCGAGTTGAGTCTCGAGGTCTTTTGAACGGGACACAGTAAAAAGTACTATCGGTATTATCCCAGAAAGTAGGCCTTCCCGAGGCCTCCATCATTTCACATGCCGACAGTACCAGATCAATTGCTTTTGCCGGGACCGGGCGCTACGATAGACCTTAATCTGAACCAGATGAGAGAGGTCGCCCCCTGATGTGGAATCGCCGAAAAGAAGAAGAATCGCCGCGCCCCGCGACCCTGTCCAGCCCCCCCGTCGCGCCCATGGAAGGAATGCCCGTGTCCACCACACCCACCGGATATCAAGGATCTCGCACCACCGCCACCATCGGCGAAAACGTCCTCATCGCAGGTCAGATCTTTGCCAAGGAAGACCTGGTCATTGACGGCCAAATCGACGGCACCATCGAACTGCTGGAAAACAAAGTCACGATCGGCAAAACGGCTCGGGTGAAGGCGACCGTGAAGGCGCGTGACGTCGTCATCCACGGCACCGTCCACGGCAACGTCGAAGCCTCCGACAAAATTGATCTGCGCCGCGACGCCCACCTTGTCGGCGACATTCGCGCCGCCCGCATCGCCATTGAAGATGGCGCCATCTTTAAGGGCTCCATCGACGTCACTAAAGTCGAAGTGCCGAAGGCTGCTCCCCGCCCCGCCACCTCGGCCACGCCGGCCCCGGCCGCAACCCCGCCGGCCACCACAACCGCCTCCGCACCCGCCCAAACCATGGCCGCTGCGGCAAATGAACACAAACGTTAACTAAACGGAAACGTTAGTAGTATCCTGGTTCGGAGATGAGCCCTAGCGCCGCCGAAGGCACCATTCGCCCCAGCGCGGGCCTCGAACAGTACTTCCAGCAACTCCAAGGGCGCCCCACGCTCCGGCTTCTGGACTTGTCCCCTGTTTCCCAGGCCAACGTCAGTTTCCTTGCCGGGCTCGGACACCGCCTCTATTGCGAAGACTTCCTTTCGTCACTGGACGACTTCTTCGGCGGTGACGAAGACTTTTACCAGTCCCAGGAAAACCCCGCGCGCGCCCAGGAATTCATGAATCTGACCTTCCGTCAGCTCGAAGGGCCCTTCCACGGCGCTCTCGTCTGGGATTGTCTCCAATACCTCAGTCCCACCATGCTGGAACTCACCGTCGCCGAACTCCACCGCCTCCTGGTGCCCGATAGTTTCATGCTTGCGTTCTTCCACAACGACGAGCGCGCGAAAACCGTCCCCGCCAGCTACTACCGCATTCAGGACTACCGGACTCTATCCATTCAGGAACGAGGCCGCCGCACTCCCTACCAGTTCTTCACTAACCCTTTTATTGAACGCGTCTTCCGCGATTTCACCAGCGTGAAGATGTATCTCACCCGCGACCATCTCCGCGAAATCCTGGTCAAACGTTAGCCCGGTCACAACGCCAACGAATAAATCTCTCCGGGGCTAAGCCGCTCCGGCCCAACAGTTTGAGCCCCCTAACCCCGAATCTCGGCCGCAAAAGAGTTGTGGCCCTCTGCGATCCTGAAACTGCGGGCAACCTAGGCCCGTAACTCCATCAGTTCAGGAGGAAAAGCTGAAAATTGGCTTTGTTTCGTAACCCTGGAATTGGCTTACCGCGCGAAGCGCTTGGATCAAACTACTGTACGAAGCGCTTGAAAAAGCTCGTCGGCTTCCACTGCGGCCGCGCCGGCTGGTCCGCCGTATCTTCAATCGCCGCCTGCAGGATGCGGACAAACTTCACAGCCTCTTCCTTCTCCACCGGCTGCAACAAATTATCCTTCACGCCGTGGTACCGATCACGCGTCCAGTCCTTCATCACCTGGTCCTCGGGAGTGCCAGGAGTTGCGTCGAACTTAAAGGCCAGCGACGGCACGCCGTTCCGGATAAAACTATATTGGTCGCTCCGGATGAAGCGCCGCCGCAGCGGCTCGCGGTCAGCCACCACTGGCACCCCGCGCGCCGTACTGACGGCTCGGAAGCGGTCACCCAAATCCGACTCCTCCAGCCCCAGCAGCATGATTCCTTTCAGCGGCACCAGCGGCAGAAACATATCCATGTTGAAATCCGCGATCAGGTTCTTTTTCGGCACCGGCGGGCGATTGGCGAAGTACCGCGAACCCAGTAAGCCGTTCTCCTCGCCGGTCACCGCCAAAACGATTACGCTGCGTTTCGTTTTCTTACTTTTCAGCCCTTTGGCGATCTCAATCAGCGAAGCCACGCCGGAGGCATTGTCCATCGCGCCGTTAAACCCCTTACCCAGGTGGTCCAAATGCGCCGACAGGACCACGTATTCGTCCCGCAGCTTCGGGTCGGACCCGCGCTTGATCCCCGCCACGTTCTGCGACGCAATCGCCGTCTCTTCGAACGTCACCTTCGCCCGCAACTTGGCCGCCAGCGGAAACTTCGGCATGGGCTTGTCGGCTTCAGCCAAGGCCAGGAGTTCCTCCACCGTGTGTCCGCTTCCCGCCAGAAGCTTTTCAGCACCCGCCGGGCTCAGCGAGACCGCCACGCGATTCCCCGCCCCGTCCTGCAGTTCGGGGTCCGTCAGTTGGAGCGATGGCATCTGGCGCATGGCCGCCACGCGGGCCCAGGGCACGTCGCTGGTCCGGGGATTGGCGAAAGTAATCGTCCCGATGGCGCCCGCCGCGCGCAGAGCAAGCCATCGCTCGCTGCTTTGGGCATGGGCGGCTAGAGCCCCCGGAATACGTTTCGGAGAACCGGAAACGAAGAATGCGATCTTGCCCTTCAAATCGACGCCGGCCAAGTCGTCGTGCCCCACCTCGGGCAAATGCAACCCATAGCCGATGAAGACAATCTCCCCTTCCACCAGGGCGCCCGAGGTGCCTAACTTGGCCAGGATCAGGTCATCTCCGAACGCGAGCCGCTGCACCTGCCCCTGATGAAGCAGTTCTACCGACGATTGCGGCTCCACCAGTTTGCGGGAACGAAACTCCACTGGCTGCAGGTATCCGGACGGCAACAGCGGCTTCAGCCCCGCTGCGCGAAACTGCGAAGCCACGTACTCGGCGGCCCGGAGGTGCCCCGGAGACCCCGACGCGCGGCCTTCCAACTGCTCGTCCGCCAAAAAGCGCACGTGCGACCACCAGTCCGCCGCCTCCCGGGACAAGGGCGCCTCCGCCAAGGCGAGAGATGCGAGCAGCAGAACACCGGAAGTAAGTGGGCGCATATTTCTCTGATATTCGCACGAACCCTATCGCTTTTGGCTCGCACTGAGGACAACCCCGGCCACTAAACCGAGGCCGCTGGCCAGGTAGTGCAGGTAATGAAGCGGAAACGCGGCGAGCGCAAAGCCTGGACCACGCAATCGGGCGAGAAAGGTAAGAAAGGGACGGTTGAGCCAAGCCTGCATCACGAGGCCGGCCCCCGCTAACGCCAGCCCCCACAGCGGAAACCAGAAACCGGAGAGCAGGGCCAGCGGAATCAAGCCGGACAGAGCGACACTGGCCCGCTGAGCCTGACCGAAGTTGAGGTCGGGCGGGATGGCGTCGCGACGGGACAGAAATAGTTGTGTCCAGGGAATCGCCCGTTGAAACAAGTCGGTCCGGAAGTACGAGACCAGCGTCCAGCGCTTCGTATGCGTTGCCTGAATCTCGCGGTGCAGTTCCACCCGGTAACCGTCCTTCGTTAGCCGCAAGCCGAGTTCCACGTCTTCGATGCTGGGCCGGCTGAAGGCGGCGTCGAAGCCGTTTACGGCCAGGAACGCTTCTCGCCGGACCGCTCCGCAGCCCGCCCAAAACGTGCAGGCCTGCCGTCTCGCCGTCTGGTGCACGAAGTGGTGCAGCAAGTTGCGGTAGTCGCTCACCAGCGTCCGCGCCGCCGGACGGTCGTCGTAAGAACCGAACACGGCCGCTAATCCCGGATCGGCTGTAAACGCTGCCACGATTCGGGCCAGCGTCTGCGGATGAACGTTGACATCGGCGTCGATAAAGCTCACGAACTCACTGGAGGCTTGCCGCGCGCCGCGATTACGGGCCGCCCCTGGACCCGCTTGCCGTTGCACGATGAGTTCGGCGCGCTGCGCCTTAGCCAACGCCTGGATTCGTTCCGCGCTCTCCGCGGGCGATCCATCGTCCACCACGATGATCGCGTCCGGCTGCAACGTCGAGGCGCGCAGGGCGGACAGACACTCAGCCAGTTGCTCCGGAGCGCCATGGACAGGAATGACGACGGTCAGCGGTATCCCTCTGAACAACTCGTAGGCGGCATAGAACCATAAGATAGCGAATTGCCATAGGATAAGGAAAGCCTAGTACTTACTCCCGACAATGCGCATGTTATTCTCGTCCCGTGCGTAGCAGCATCGCCCCCCGATCGCCATGCTCGATCGCCATTCCCGCCGTCGATGAAGCCCGCGCGCTAGATGAACTCCTACCGCTTCTCGCCCGGCAATCCGCAGACGTAGTCGGCGAAATCGTCGTCTGCGACAACGGCAGTTCCGACGAAACTGCCGCGGTGGTGGAACGCTGGGTGAGGGCCTGTTCACGCATCCGCCTCATCACGGAACCGCGCCCCGGTAAGCCTGCCGCCTGGAATGCCCTCATCCGCGCCGTGCAGCACGACCTGGTGATCTTTCTGGATGCCGACTGTACCCCGGCTCCCGATACGCTCTCGCGCCTCTGGGGTGCGGCCTGCCAGTCCTCGCACCTGGCTTACACAGGCCGCCGGCAGTTTACCCACCGGCCCGAAGGATTCGCGCCCCGCCTCATCGCCTGGATCGGCGACCCGGTGCTCGAACTCTGCCTGGCCGGAAACGTCTATGCCATCCGTCGCGATGCAGTGCAAAGGAGGTTGGCCCAACTCGGCTTCGATGAGATGCCGGACGTTTTCGCCGAAGATATCTGGCTGCAATCCACCCTGCAGCAGCACGAATTGCTCCGCGTCGACGCACCCGTGCGCATCACGATGGATACGCTAAGCGCCTACCTCGAATTGCATGCACGCAAGATCCTGGTGAGGCATGAACTTGCCCACGGCTACCCGGAACTGGCGGTGCGGTTGAATCGGAACTTTCCCGAAGCGCTGCGGCCCTGGCCGCAACTGCTTGCCGCCCTCCGCAGTGGCGACCCCTGGCTGACGAAACTGCGTTGGGTGATGGGTGCCGCCGCCAAGGCCACCCTCAATCTGGCCTATCGAGGACGGATTCGTAGAATGTCCGGCTTGCTGATCAGACGCTGGGAACGCGGCGGCGGCGCGCTGATTCTGCGGCGCTTGACCATGGGAGAAACGGTGGGAACGCGATGATCGAATTGAGCTTCCGGCCGGACCAGCCCACCGTGGAGGAAGCCAAGCGCTATGCGCTGCTGACCGGGCACGAAAAGAATGATGAGCACGGGGGTGCATGGTGGGCCAGCGTCCCTGGCGAACCGCACGCGGGCGTCATGACCTGGGTGAAACCTGGCCCGTCTAGAGTCGCCCATCTGAAGTCAGTGGCCGTTGCTCCCGCTCATCGCCGGCAGGGCATCGGCACCGCCCTGATTCATCAAGCGATCGACCAAGCGACGGCGCTCGGCGCGGAGCAAATCGCCGTCGATGCTGGCGGAGCGCCCCTCGCCTTCTGGCAATCCTGCGGCTTCACTGGCGACCCGCCGCGGCTCAAGCGAACACTGCCACGTCCACCTAGGGCGACAGCCTATGCCGAGCGGGGCTTCACCTCTCCGGCGGAAGACCTAGCCGATCCGTCGGTCATCGAAGCCCTCTTACGCGACGAGCCGCTTTTCCAGCAGGCGGTCGATCAGCTTCGCGCCGAGGGCCGGGCCAGCGTTCCCTATCTGCTCACGGAGGCTATTCGCCAAGTGGCGCAGGACGCGGCCATCCTGCGGACCGTGGTGCCGATTCTGGGCTCGGACGAATGGGTGATGTGGGGGGCCAACATTCGGCGCGCGACGCCCAATGAAGCCCATCGCTGGCATGTGGATTTGGAGAGCTTTCTCTGGCCCACAGTCACGGTGGCGGTGGGACTCTCGGGTTGCCCGCCGGAGTCCGCGACCTGGTGTATCCCCGGCAGCCACCGCCTCAGCACCGCCCCAACGGCGGCCGGCGACGACACCGACACCCGCCGCGTGGTCGCTAAGGCCAACTGCGGCGAACCCGAGCAGATCGCCGGTTTCGGCAACGGCCGATTCTATCTCTTGGACGCTCGAGTCTGGCATCAGGGCAACCCGGCCACCTCCCGGGATCGCGTCGCGCTGTTTCTGCACTATCAACGCGCGTCCGAACCTCGGATTCCGGCCATGCGGGACTATCGACGGCACGATTGGTCAAAAGAACCTGCAGCTTACTTCGCCGCGCCGGGCGTCAACGAGGTAAACCAGTCCGTCTATCAGCCGCCGCTGGCTCATCGCCTGAGGAGTTGGCTCTCCCGATGAAGCCGCCCTTAGTCAGTTGCATCATGGCCGCCTGGAACGCCGAGACGACCATCCTCGAGTCCGTCCAGTCCGTGCTGGCCCAAAGCCTTGGCGACCTGGAACTGATCGTCATCGATGACGGATCCACCGACAGAACGCCTGAGTTACTCTCGACACTCGACGATCCGCGCCTCACGGTACAGCGGCAGCCCAATGCCGGACCCTCCGCAGCCCGCAACCACGGCGCCCGGCTCGCGCGCGGCGAGTATCTCGCTTTCATTGACTCCGACGACGTCTGGCTGCCGGACAAGCTCCTGCGCCAGCTCGAGGCGCTGGAACAATCCATGGATGCAGCCGTCGCCTATGGCTGGACCGACTTCGTGGACGCGAATCTCAAGCCCCTGTGCGCCGACGATCGGGCGACTTACTCAGGATCCGTCTACACGGAGTTACTCGCTCATAACTTCATTAGCAGCGGTTCAAACACGCTCATCCGGCGGGACGCCTTTGCCGCGGTAGGCGGCTTTGACGAGACGCTTCGCGCAGCGGAAGACTGGGAACTGCACGTACGCCTTGCAGCGGGGTACCACTTTGCGTATGTCCCCGAAGTCGTGGTGCGCTATCGCCGCCGAAACGATTCCCTCAGCAGCCAAACGGACCAAACGGAGGCGCACTTTCTCGCCGCCAACCGCAAGGTCTTTTCTCACGTGCCGGTCGAACTGCGGCAACTGGAACCGAAGAGCCGGGCCTCTTTCTATCGCTATGCCACGGTGCGGGCCACCCAGAGTCAGCCATGGCACGTTCAATGGCCAAGAGCAGTTCGTTTCGGCTTGACCGCCGCCCGCCTCGATCCAAGAACGTTTGCCGGGCATTTTTCCAAACCCCTGGTAGCTTTCGCCGTCGTGGCGGTGTATTTCGGACTATTTATTGCGTTCGATTGCTTAATGTACCCACTGAGGTGGGATGAGACTCACTATTGGCCAACGATTCTTGAGTTCAGCCAGGAGTGGCCACCGAAGCTGAAGTTACTTCAGACTTATGGCGAACTGAATACTCCGTTGCTGTTTCTCATCATGGGAGGGCTGGAGACGCTGTTTCATGGCGGCCCCTTCGTTGGCCGGCTCATCAACTTCGCGATGTCATTCGCCATCGTCTCCACCATCGCCTTCTCCGGCCCATCACGAAGATCTATCCTAGCCGCGATCGGTCTCCTCAGCTTTCCCTATTACCTTCAAGTCAGCGTCTTCCTCTACACCGACATGATGGCGGCGTTCCTCGTTTTCGCGGGCTTCTGGCTTTATCGGCGTGATCGCCACGGCTGGGCGGCTTTGGCGATGGCAATGGCGATCGCTACCCGGCAGTATGCTGTCGCATTTCCGGCAGCGCTGGCGCTCTATGAATTCCTAAAGGGAATTCGGACGGAAGGTCTACGGATCCGGTGGCGTTGGCTCGCGCCTTTGCTTGCCGCCTCGTCAATCGGATTCTGGATCCTGCTCTTCGGCGGGCTCGCACCATCCGGAGCATTTACGAATAAAGTGCTCATCGTGCCGAAAGTACAGGCCCGTCAGTTCGCCCTTGACCCGAGAGCCGCGATGCATATGCTCGCCGGCCTGGGAATCTACTTTGTGATCCCTGAATGGCTCCTGTTTTCGCGCAAGCTTGAATGGCGGCGGCTGTTCACCAGGAAGGCGCTCTTGATCGCGCTAGCCTTACTCATCCTTTTCGTCAATGTCTCCGCCGTGGAGAGCCACGGCCTTCTCTTCAAGATCTCCAAGATGATGCCGGTTTGGCTGTTCGTGACCGTCATCCTCTACATTCCCGCGACGATCGCCGCCATTCGCTTTGCCCAACCAAGTCTGGCCTTGTGCCTTGTAATGCTGCAGCTCGCGATTATGCTCAAGGCTTTTCCCTGGGACAAGTACCTACTCCCGCTACTGGTGGTGCTTTGGTACCTCAAGAGCGTAGCGCCGGAGTTACTTAGCCCTTCAGCTTCGCAGCCAACTTCTGCTTCATCTGCTCCGCCTCGGGAGTAAACCAGGCGTCGGGATCGACCCAGTTGGTCCCCGCATCGAGACGCCGCAGACCGGCGGCGAGCAGTGTCTTCTCCTTGATGCCCGCGTAGGTGGCCGGTGGCTTCGTGGCCAGAAACTGCGCCAAGGCGATCGACTGGGCCAGAACCTCGGCCTCCGGATGGAGCGCGTAAAAGAGTCCCGCCGTCAGACCCTCCGCCGGGCGGATCGGCTCACCCGTCAGAAAGGCGCGGCGGGCGAGAGGCACACCGGCGGCCGAGGCCAACAACAGAAAGACACTGGCCGGCAAGCGAACCCCGATGTTCACCTCGGTGAGCGCGAAGCCGTAGTCAGGCGAGTCGGCCATCACCCGGAAATCCGTGCATAGGGCAGCCAACGCCCCGCCGGCATAAGTGTGGCCATTGAGCGCCGAGACGGTGGGCTTGGGCATCCACTGCAGATGGTCCATGAAAAGGGCGAATTGGTTGAGGAAAACGGCGATCTGATCGCGATCGTAGCGGAAGACTTCGGTGACGTCGAAACCAGGCGAGAAGAAGCGGGGACGATCGCTGGCGAGAACGAGAGCCTGCACCGCGGGATCAGCCTCGGCTTGATCCACCGCCGCCAGAAGCTCGGCCACCATCGCCTGATTCAGCGGGTTCGACTTGCCCCGCTGCATGGTCACTACCGCCACGCCGCCCGCCAGTTCGTATCGAATGTGTTGCATACAGGCCTTATGATACGCTCGACGATTCGTGCCAGAAACGATACCAGTGCGTCAGGGCGAGGAGTTGGCGGAGGATGCGCTGGCCGCGTATCTTGTCGGGCGGATGGATGGCTTCCACGGTCCGCTACAGGTGGAGCAGTTTGCGGGCGGCCACTCGAATCTCACCTATCTGTTGAGGACTCCGGCACAGGAGTATGTGCTGCGCCGCGCACCGATGGGCCCGGTGCCGCCGAAGGCCCATGATATGGCACGCGAGTACCGTGTGCTCTCGGCGCTGGCTCCGGTCTTCGCAAGAGCTCCCCGGGTGCTGCACTGCTGCGAGGATGCGGCCATTATCGGCGCTACCTTTTACCTCATGGAACGGCGCCGGGGCCGCAGCTACCGGGAGGCGAGCGAAATCACGGACAACGGCCAGGCGATCAGCGAAGCCGTGGTGGATACGCTGGTGGACCTTCACGCCGTTGACGTGACGACGCCCGGTTTGGAGAACCTCGGCAAGCCCGTCGGCTTTGTCACGCGACAGGTGAAGGGCTGGACTGAGCGATGGGAACGGGCAAGGACCGAGCCCCTTCCGAAGCTGGAAGCGGTGGTCGCCTACCTGAATCAAACCATCCCGCCGGAGGGGCCGCCCAGCGTCGTGCACAACGACTATAAGCTCGACAACCTGCTGTTTGCGCTGGACACGCCTCAAGTGGAAGCCGTACTGGACTGGGAGATGACCACGGTCGGAGACCCCCTGGTGGATCTCGGCATGTCGCTGGCCTACTGGCGCTTCGGCGGAGCGCACGGAACCAGCGGCCAAAGCCCAGCGGGATGGTTCACTCAGGACCAGTTCATCGAACGCTATGCCGCGCGCACGGGCCGCGATCTGCGCCATCTGCCATGGCATGAGACCCTAGGACTGATGAAGATCGCCGTCATTTTGCAGCAGATCTACTTCCGGTACGTGCGCGGGCAGACGCGAGACGCACGCTTCGCGCGCTTCGGCGACACGGTGCAGCGCTTGGGCGATCTGGCCTATGCGCAGATGGAGCAAGCGCAAGTGGAGAAGGCAACTTGAGTTGGCTTTACCTGGTGCGTCACGGTCAGGCCGGCACGCGCATCGATTACGACACGCTCAGCGAACTCGGCGTGGATCAGGCACGCCGGCTGGGGAAGCACCTACGAACACAGACTTTAGAATTGACGCGAATCATCTCGGGCGGACTGAAGCGTCAGCAAGAGACGGCGCGAGTGGTGGAGACGATTTTTCGAGCCGCGGAGGCGCCAATTCCCGCAATCGAGATCGACGCCGCCTGGAACGAGTTCGACCTGGAGGCGGTGTACGGGGAAGTGGCACCGCAGTTGGCTGCCGACGACCCCGAGTTTCGCGAGCATCTGGCGCAGATGGAACTCGTGTTGGACGACCCGGCTCACCCGGTGCACCGTAAGTGGACGGCGGGAGATATCGCCGTCATTCGAGCCTGGATGGATGGCCGGTATCCGGTGCGATCGACGGAAAGCTGGATCGAGTTTCAGGGGCGGATCGGCGGCGCCTTTGAGAAGCTGATCAGCCAGGGCGGGCGCGGAAACGTCATGATTTTCACGTCGGCGACGCCGGTAGGGATCGCGATGTCCCGCGTGCTGGGCCTGGAACCGCGCGACGCCATGCGCCTGGCCGGAGCGCTGCTGAACTCGTCGGTCTCGACCGTACGCCATCGCCCGGGCGACCTGTCGCTCTTCAGTTTCAATACAGTCGGGCACCTGCCCGATCCGCGGCATCATACATTTCGTTAGGAGGCTCTCGTGCATTTCGGCTATACGGCCAAGGTTGAGGAACTGCGTTCCCGTGTGACGCAGTTCATGGAAGAGTATGTTTATCCCAATGAGCCGCTCTACTGGGACCAGGTGAATACGGGCGACCGCTGGAAGACGGTGGAGATCATCGAGCAATTGAAACCCAAGGCGCGCGCCGCTGGGCTGTGGAATCTATTTCTGCCGCACAGCGGCCACGGCGCGGGACTCACCAATCTGGAGTACGCTCCCCTCTGCGAAATCATGGGCCGGTCAGCGATGGGACCGGAGATTTTCAACTGCTCGGCTCCGGATACGGGAAACATGGAAGTGCTGGAGCGCTACGGTACGGAGGAGCATAAGCGAAAGTGGCTGCGGCCATTGCTCGATGGCGAAATCCGCTCCTGCTTTTCGATGACCGAACCGGACGTCGCCAGTTCCGATGCCACGAACATCCGGCTCAGCATTCTGCGCGACAACGACCACTACATCGTCGATGGGCGCAAGTGGTGGAGTTCCGGGGCCGGCGATCCGCGCTGCAAGATCGCCATCGTGATGGGCAAGACCGACGCCGCGGCGGAACGGCATCGCCAGCAAAGCATGATTCTGGTACCGCTGGACACTCCCGGCGTCAAGATCGAGCGGATGCTGCACGTCTTTGGTTATGACCATGCTCCGCACGGCCACGCGCAAATCCACTATGACCGCGTGCGCGTACCGGCGGACCACTTGCTGCTGGGCGAGGGCCGCGGCTTTGAGATTGCTCAGGGCCGGCTGGGGCCAGGGCGCATCCACCATTGCATGCGCGCGCTCGGCGTGGCTGAGCGCGCGCTGGAGACGATGTGCAAGCGCGTGGAAAGCCGCGTGGCGTTCGGGAAGAAGTTGGCCGAACAGGGCACCATTATGGCGGACATATCTGCGTCCCGTATGGAGATAGAGCAGGCCCGATTGCTGACCTTGAAGGCTGCTTACATGATGGACACGGTGGGCAACAAAGAGGCGCGCGCCGAGATCGCGATGATCAAAGTGATCGCGCCGAGAGTTTGCCTGGCGGTGCTGGATCGGGCAATCCAGGCGCACGGGGCGCTCGGCGTCTGCCAGGATACCGAGTTGGCCTGGCAATGGGCCAATGCCCGGACGCTGCGTATTGTGGACGGCCCGGACGAGGTGCATCGCGACGCCATCGCCAAGCTGGAACTGCGCAAGCATCGGCCCAACGCTTAGGCATGTATCGTTTCGCGCGAACCAACGGTTTGCGCTCGGCTGGCGACCCCGGCAAAGCGGAGCACCAGCACGGTACGGTCGTCATCCAGTTCGGCCCCTCCGGTGAAGGTTTGGGCGGCACGGATGATACGGTCACGAATCTGGGCCGCGGTGAGATGCCGGTGCTGCGCCACTAAGGCGACTACGCGCTCTTCGCCAAATTGTTCGTCGTTCGCGTTAGCGGCCTCCACCAGACCGTCGGAGTAGAGGACGATCAGATCATCAGGCTCCAGTTCTACGGAACCGGCCTCGTATTTCGCATTGGGCAGGAGCCCCAGCACGGGTCCGCCGGCGTCCAGGCGCAGGCACGTCGGCCGATTGGCGCGCATCAGGATGGGGGCCAGATGTCCGGCGTTGATGTAGTGGAGCGTCTCGCCTTCGCAATAGCCCCAGAAGAGGCTGGCGAAGCGCTCGGATGCGGCTCGCTCACTCAGCAGACGGTTCAGTTGTTCCGTCGCGTGCTGGTGTTGATAGCGGCTCTCCGTCCAGGCGCTGGATCGAACCGCGCCGTGGATCACGCCGGTGAGCAATGCGGCGGGAACGCCCTTTCCTGACACGTCGCCGAGCACGAAAGCGGCGCCGTCGCCGCTAGGGCCGGAGACAGGGAAGGCATCGTAGAAGTCGCCTCCGAGATGTGCGGCGGGCTGGAAGTCAGCCGCAAGGTCGAAGGTCGCGGAGGTGTCGCCCGGCGAGGGGAGCAGGTCCTGCTGGACCTGGCGGGCGATTGAGACCTCATGCTCCAGACGTTGTCCGGCCAAGTAAGAACGGAACCGGGCATGGATCATCAGCAGAGTCCCGAGCAGCGCGATCGCGCCAGAGCAGTTCAAGAGCAGATTCCTCCGCAGCGGCCATAACCGGTCGTCAGCGCCATTCAATGGCGCCCCCACCTCGACGACGGCTAACGGGCGACCCGGGGCGGCCACATTCGCGAGGCCAACCGGTTGAAAGCGCGGCAGAGACTGGCTCTGTTGCAGTCCGGGAAGACGGAGAACAAACGCCTCTATCACCATCTCGCCCTCAGCCGTTTGGCGGACCGTGAAGGTGGGCTTACGCGCCCGGAGGTTCGTCCAGACCTGAGCGGAGGTGAAGGTGCGCGGCATCGACAAGCCGGTGCGAGCCAGAAGAGCATCGGTATGATCACGTACTTCGATCCAGGCCAAGCGCCCGGCGGCGCGGGATTCCGCACGCGCCAGAGCGGCAGCAAGATGCGTGTGGTTCGGCGTCGCCTGCAGGTCAGCGTCGAGCCGGGCTATCTGGTCGGCCAGATCGCGCCGCAACTGGTCAGTCTGGATGCGCTGCGAAACCAGGAAATAGTTGGCCACGGAATTGACCAGCAGACCGAGCGCCAGAACGACGCCGAGACCGATGCCGAGCGGGAACCATCGTTCGCCGGAGAATTGCTTTGCCAGTTTGGAGGTGTAGTTCATAAACTTCGTCCGTCGCAAAGTTGGACGCCGGTGCATTGGTGAATGGTTGTCCGCTCCGGCCTCTTCTTTACGTTCTTAATGAAGAGTTGTCCCGGGCTTAACGGTCACCAGTAAACCGCGTACGTCAAAATAGTTGTGGAAGACTTGTTCAAAGGCCGAATCCTGTTGGCGGAAGATGATTCGCAATTAGCGTCGGTGCTCACCGATACCCTGCTGGCCGAAGGCTTCTGGGTGCTGCGGGTGGCGGACGGATTACAAGCCGCAACGCTGGCAGGCGAGGGCAGCTTCGATCTGTTGCTACTGGATCTGACGTTGCCGGGCCAAAGTGGCCTGGAAGTGTGCCGTCAATTGCGCAATCGCGGCGTCACGTTGCCGATTCTCATCCTCACTGGGTGGACGGACACCGGTCACAAAGTCACTTCGCTGCGCCTGGGCGCGGACGACTACATGACCAAACCGTTTGAGCCCGAGGAGTTACTCGCGCGGATCCATGCCATGATGCGGCGGTCGCGTTGGGTGGCAATGGTGGACTCCTGTCATCTGGGTCCGATCGAAGTCGACTTACTACGCGCACGCGTGACCAAACATCAACAGCCGGTGGACCTGACAACAAAAGAACTGATGTTACTGCAATATCTTTTCTCCCGCAGAGGCTGCGCTATCTCACGCACAGAGTTACTTGCGGAGGTTTGGGGATATCGATCGGCGAGCACGCGGACCGTGGATGTCCACGTTGCAACGCTCCGGAGGAAACTGGAAGACGATCCGGCATGCCCGGCCTATATTGTGACGGTTCCCCGGGCCGGTTACATGATCCGACCTGAGCCGATTGGGTAAAGGAATGTTTACGACCGGCAGCGCAACTGATTGGCGGCCATTGCGTTTAAAGGATCAGGAGGTTCACCAAGAATGATGAACAGACGATTGATTACCGCCGCCATGATGTTGATGGCTGCTTTGCCGGTAGTAGCGCAGGGTCCGCGGGGCCGCGGAAACTCGCTGGATTTTCTGACCGGATACCTGACCTTGACCGATACTCAAAAGACGCAGGCCAAGGCCATCTTTGATGCCGCGGAGACCGCGTCGGAGACGGCGCGTGGGACCCTAACGTCCGCCCGCACGGCGCTCGCGACCGCAGTGAAGGCGAATGCCAGCGACGCCGAACTTGACCGGCTTGCCGCGGCGATCGGGGTGGTGGAAGGTCAACTCGCGGGGATTCGCGCCAAGGCGAGCGCAAAGTTCTACGCTCTGCTGACGGCGGAACAGAAGACGAAATACGACGCTATGCAAGGGCAAGGAGAGGGTAGACGGGGTCCACGCTAAGACTTTCGGCACCGATGGTGAGAGGGAGAGGCTCAACTGAGTCCCTCCCTTTTTCTTTGCACTAAGGCAGAAAGCGGTAGCCCTTGCCTCGGATGGTATGGATGTGGCGGGGAAGTTGCGGATTCTCTTCCAACTTCTGTCGCAGCCACGCGACATGGACGTCGACGGTCCGGGAAGAAACTTCACTCTGATATTCCCAAACGTTGCGGAGTAACTCCTCGCGTGGGACAACGCGGCCGCGCTGATCCACCAGATAACGGAGGAGACGTAGTTCCTTGCTGGCTAACGCCACTTCCACACCGGCCCGAGACACTTCGCCCGACTCAAAATCAACTTTTACCTCGCCGAACTCGAAGGTATGCACCGGTATCCGGTGATCCTTCTTTACGCGGCGCAGTAGGGCCTCGACGCGGGCAAGTAACTCAGTTGGGTCGAAGGGCTTGGCGAGATAGTCGTCCGCACCCAGCTTCAGGCCAACGACGCGATCGACGACCTGAGTCTTTGCCGTCAGCATCAGAATCGCCACGTCGATACCTTTTTGGCGCAAATCCCGGCAGACATCGAAGCCATTTTTCTTGGGTAGCATCACATCCAAGATGATCAAGTCGAATTCTTCGGTGGAAGCGCGCGCCAAACCGGCTTCGCCATCCTGCTCAGTAAAGACTTCATGGCCGTCAGTGGAGAGTAAGTCGGGAATGGTGAGGAGGAGCCCGGGTGAATCCTCAACCAGCAGTATGCGCGAACTCATCTTGCATCTCCGGGGGGGCGATAGGAACTCGCACGATAAACTCTGAGCCTTGCGGGACGTGGCACTGCACCCGAATCGTGCCGCCGTGCGCCTCTACGATCTTCTTCACAAGATTCAGGCCCAGGCCAGTGCCATTAATCTGATCGGCCAGGGCGCGGCGGCCACGGAAGAAAGGCTCGAAGACCAACGCCCGTTCGTCGGGGGGGATTCCAGGTCCGCGGTCGGCAACTTTTATCTCGACAAACTCGCCGGCCTGATGGGCGCTCAGCCCGATCCAGTTACTCGTTTCTGTACCGTACTTAACGGCATTGTCGAGTAAGTTCTGAACCACATGCTGCAACGCACGTTCATCGGCCAGGACAAGAGGCAACCCAGGGTCAACCTGTTTGTCCAACTGATACGGCGAGCTGTCGAGCGCCAATTGGCTCGATCGAATTCCGCCTTCAATAATGTCGTCGATCACGACGGCCTCCCGCTCATGAATCACTTGGCCGACGCGGGAACTGGCGTAGCGGAGGACCTGCTCCACGAGCGCACCGAGTTTCTCGCTCTGCTCTTGAATCAGCTTACCGTAGCGTTCCACTTGATCCGGCTTAGCGGCCACGCGGCCACGCAAATTGAAGGCGGCCGTCCGGATCACGGTGAGTGGCGTACGCAACTCGTGCGAGACGCTCGAGACAAAGTTCATCTGCAGTTCAGCGAGTTGCTGGGCCTGACGGGCAGACCGAACCAACAGTAGCGCCGTGGCGATAATCAGCGCGATCAGGGTGAGCGCCAAAGCGAAGTTCCGCCAACGGGCGCGCTCAACGAGCGTATCCAGAGAACCTCCGGGAGGGCTCACAAACATCTGCCATCTTCCGCTTCCGCCCCTGGGTCCGAGTCCCATTCCGCCCGTGAGGGGCGGACGCGGTCGGCCGTCGCCATTGGCCCTCGGTCCATGCTCGTGGGGCGGCGGACCTCCCATTGGTCTCGCCATCATTCCGGGACGCGCAAGCACCAATAGCCGGATCGACGCGGAGGCGTGTTGACGGATCGACTCATTGCCCGCGAGGCCCAGGCGGAAGATCGACTTCTCGTGCTCAAACACTTCCACCTGATAAGGCTCCTGGTCGCCTGAAGGCAGATGGCGGGCAACCTGACGAGGCAGCAGGACTTCACGGATGTAGACGGGATCGAATTCCAGGATCAGCCAGTCATGCTCACTAATTGAGGACGCGGTCACAGTCCGCGAAAACCTGGGAATCTCAACGATCAGCGATTGCGGCTCCGTCGGGGCGACGCGCTCGCCTCGCGCTCTCCGGGTGAGTTGCTCGCGCAATATTGACCAACTCGCGGGCCAATCCGCGACGGCAAACTCCCGTTTGCCAGGGTCAAGGATCTTCAACTGGAGCGCGCCGTGATCGGGAATTGCCAAACCCACGGCGCGAAGAAGTTTCGTATCTCCGGTTTGGGTCGCCCAGCGTCTGAGACGCGCGATGTATGCCGCCTCGCGGCCCTGCTCCGCAACCTCAGTGTCAGTGGGGGGCAAGGCTCGCGCCGGGCTCAGAATCTCTTCGTCGAGATCGTGACTTAACCGGGACAGCGAACGCTGGAGAGCGTCCCCCAGACGATCCTGCTCGGCACGGCTCAGTTCGCCCGTCCAGCGATACTGCAGCAGGGCCATCACCAAGCCAAGCACGCCGAGTAAGGCGATGAGACTGGCGGAGAACCAGGCGCGGCGCTTAATCTGATCAAAGTCCATGCTGTTCCATCTCTCACGATAGACGATGGTCTGTCCAGCCAGGACCAAATCTTGGTAAACCCGGAGTAAAGAATGTTAAGACGGTTCTTCGTGGGTCCAGACGCGAAAGCTCTCGAGGAAGCTGGGGCCGAAGGTAGTGGCGATGGCCACATCCGAAGCGTCCCGGCCACGAGCCATCAGGATACGTCCGGCCCGGCGAACGTTATTGCGTGGATCGAACATATGCCACGCTCCGCCAAGGTAGACTTCAAACCACGCCGCAAAATCAGGCAAACCCCACGGCGGCGGCGTATGCAGGTCGCTTAGATAGCCCGTGCAATAGCGCGCGGGTATGTTCATGCAGCGGCAAAACGTAACGGCCAAGTGGGCATAGTCCCGGCAGACGCCGGTACGTTCATTGAAGGCCTCGTAGGCCGATCGAGTGGCGCGCGCATTCTGATAGTTAAACCAGATGTGGTTATGAACGTAGTCGCAAATCGCCTGGACACGGGCCCAGCCGGGAGGCGTGTTGCCGAACAATTGCCAGGCCGTCTCGGACAAGCGATCCGTTTCGCAATATCTGCTGCCCAGCAGAAAGGCTAAGGTCTCCTCGGGCAAATCCTGCACTTCGTGTTGGGGCGTGTCCGGCAGGTAGGGATCCAACTGGGCATTGTCCAAAATGAGTCCGTCGCTGCTGATGCGAATGCGGCCCGCGGGTGCGGTAATGCGGTGGCACCAGTTGCCGAACCCATCGCGATAGGCCCGGATAGGTACGGCGGGATCAGTCCGCAGTTGGTCAGGAATGATGAGGTCCGAAGCACGCGAGTAGTGGACGTTGACCAGCAGGATCATCGGCGTCTCCTGGAGGCAGTTGTAGGTAAGTTCGTAACCTACGCGCAAACGGACGCCTGAGAGGGATGAGGGGGTCAAGTGGTGCTCATTCGGTTGGACATCGGGGTGCATCCAGAGTAGCAGGCAATTCAATAGCCACAGTTGCGAAGTCTGAGCCCGCACGTATCCGCTGGGCACTGTGGTATTTTGAGCCATGCTCAGACTACCCGTCTACCTCGCCATTTGCGCCGCAGGCCTGTTGGGTCAAACGGTGAATATTTCCTTGTCCGGCACGGCGACGCTCAGCGTGCCCAACTTTTCGATCATCGGAACCGGGACAATCTCCGGCTTAGGCAATGCAACGCTCAGCGGCGGGGGGAGGGTCGACTCGTCAGGCATCTCGGGTGCCAGCACCGGCCCCATCATCAGCAATATCGCACTGGTTTTCCCAGACGGCGCGATTCTTTACGGCACCCTGGAAGTCCCGAGCGGAGTCCTGATTCCCCAAGTTGGCGGAACAACGACCGGACTTGGAAGGTTGAATATTCTCGGCGGAATCGGCCGTCTCGAAGGCGCCCGGGGAACGTTCACAAGCCTTGACGGAACGGTGAACGCGAGTTCAACCACCAGCACGACGTTCACACTCACCGGCACCGGCACGCTTGGCACGGGCCAGAAAGTTCTTCCGCAGTTCGTCTCTGGTGGCGGCTGGTATACGGCGTTGTACTTTGCCAATTCGACCGCAACCGCCGTCTCGTTTCCCATCGCGGTGACCGGGGACAACGGCACGCCGTTGGCCGTCGCAGGATTCCCAAACAACGTCAGCATTCCCGCCGGCGGCTCCGTCAGGCTGGAGGCTCGCAACGTCGGAGAGTTATCTCAAGGTTACGTCGCCGTCACCCCGCCCGTGGGTGTCACCGGCTACGCGGTCTTCCGCCAGAGCGTCGCGGGATTGCCGGACCAGGAAGCTGTCGTGCCGCTATCGCCGGTGGGAGCGCGCTCCACTTCGCTGACATTCGATGATACGAACTTCGTTACCGCCGCGGCGATCGTAAACCCCAGCACCACGTCCACGACTGTCACCGTAACGGCGAAGAACGCAGCAGGGGCATCCCTGGGTTCCGGCACCATCACGCTCAGCGCGAACGCCAAGACGGCGGTGGTACTGAGAAACGTTCCGGGACTCAGTGCGGTGGCGGGTAGCGCTGGGACAGCGACGTTTACCGTCACGTCCGGATCGGTGGCGGTGCTTGGGCTGCGCTTTAACGGCCCCGCATTCACGTCGATCCCGGCATCAAACTAAAGCCGCGCCGCGCAATCGCGGCGCGAAAAACAGAAGTGGTGGAGGCGGCGGGAGTTGAACCCGCGTCCGAAAAAGTCTGCCCTGAAGAGCCTACGTGTGTATCCGAATTCTAAATCTTAACGACCGCCTCAGAACCGGCAAGATGACGATCGTCCAGTCCGATTGATTTAAACCGCCGGCTACGAACAGAAGCCTTTGGCCGATCTCCTAAGGATGACGCCGGTACATCAGGTCAGGAGCACCCCGATGAGCAGCGGCTACTTAATTAATTAAGCAGCGTATGCAAACTGCGTGTTGGCAGTTATAATTTCCGATCGTTTTACGAGAGCTCGGAACTCGACACGCCTCTTCAAAACAACGCAATCCCGTCGAAGCCGTTTCGCCCCCTTCTTTGGTGCCCGGCTACCTTGAGTGTAGCAACTGCCGGTCGATGAAGCGATAGGCCTGCTCGCGGATGTCGGGCGGGAACTCGTGGCCGCGGTCGGGATAGGCGACCTCGAGGCGGCCGCGCTTGAAGCGGCGCTCGACCTTGGCCAACGTCTCCCGGACGCCCGTCACGTCGAAGTTGGCATCGTGCAAGGGGGCGTTGACGAAGACAGCTCGCGGGGAGATGGCCGCGAAAACATCGGAAAAGTCGAAGGGCATGCGGGCAGGGCTCTTGCCGTACTCGGTGGCAATGCGTGGCATGTAACCGCGATGGCTCCAGCCGGTGAGGTCGCCCTGGTAGTAGCGGGCGAAGGCGGTGAAGCCGCAACTGGTGACCGCGACGCGCACGCGAGAATCAAAGGCGGCGAGGAATAGCGAGTTGTGGCCACCGAGAGAGTGGCCGATGACGCCCATGCGCTTCGCATCGACTTGGGGCAGTGCGGCGAGCAGATCGAGGGCGCGCTGATGGTTGACGATGCCTTTCATGGTCGCGCTGGAGTAGCCGTGAGCGTAAGGGTCAAACGTATAGTCACCGAAATTCGGATAGTCCGGCGCAAGCGTGACGTAGCCGCGGCGGGCCAATTCAAGGGCGTAGTGCAGATCCGGCTTGCCGCCGAGGCCGGCGGGCTCGCCTTTTCCGAGGCGGGTTGTCTGATGGAGGCAGAGCATGGCAGGATGCTTAACCTTGCCCTTGGCAGGCGGCAGAAACAGGTAGGCCGGGACGCGATCCTGATCCCGTCCGATGAAGATGATCTGGCGGCGGACGAGACCGCCATCGAGCGTGACTTCGGAAATGACTTCAACGATAGGCGCCCCGGATGGCCTGGCGGGCAGTGGCCCCATCACGGCTTCGAGGCCGGACAGGTCGGCGGCGAGAACCAGCAGGAAAGCGATCATTTCACTTGGTTCCGCGTGCCGAGCAGGCCATTGAGCGCGTGGTTGACGACGCGCACGACGTAGTTGTTTTCCGGATCCTTGAGAGCGGCCTGCAACGCAGGCAAAACGGGCCGGGCGGCTTCGCCCATCTCGTCAAGCGCGTTGGCCGCCATCAGGCGGACCCATTGTTGCGGGCTGGCTAACTCCTGGGCCAGGACATCGATATTGCCGAGACGGCGGGCGGCGGCGATGCGTACGGCGGCGGAAGGGTCCCGCAGCAGAGTGGCCAGCATGGTAGCGCCGTCACCGCGCCGGGCGGCCCAATAGCGCAACGGCGCATTGCGGGAATTGAAGAAGCGTGACGCATTGGGACCGGTTGCCGCGTCATAAAGCTCGCGCAGCAGATGCATTGACTCCGGTCCCTGGAGGATCGATTGCCGAGTCCCCATGCGATTCTCGGCTTCCACCAGTTCCGGTTCAGGGATCAGGCCGAGGTCGCGCGTATCCAGCGCCCATTTCCGTTGGGCGGCACGCATGCGGTCGAGCGTGGGGCGGTGTTTGGGATCGCCGGCCAGGTTGTTGATCTCATGCGGGTCGGCCTCGACATCGTAAAGCTCTTCCACCGGTTTCCGGGGAGCGGCAAAACGCGCTGCGGCCGGAGAGAGTTCGCCGGAAGCCTGCAGGCGCCGGATCTCGCGCATGGTGGTTCCCTGCTCCGCCGTGTTCATGTACTGATAGTAGGGTCGGGTTTCCTCGAAATTGCGCAAGTAGCGATAGCGGGCATCGCGCACGGAACGCACCATGTCGTAACGCTCGTCCATGCGGTCGCGAATGCCGTAGACGTACTCGCGGGGGCGGACGCCGGCACCGAGAAACGGTTGGCCGTTCATGTTGCTTTGGACACGGATACTGCACAGATTCAGCACCGTCGGCCCGAGGTCAATCAGGCTGACCAACGAGGAGTTCACGCTGTTTGGCGTACCTTGGCCGGCGGTGCGGAACGGCTCCGGGATGCGGACGATGAGCGGAACGCGGGTGCCGCTTTCGTAGAGCCAGCGTTTGGCGCGCGGAAGACCAACGCCGTGGTCGCCCCAGAAGAAGACGATGGTGTCGTTCTCAAGGCCGGCTTCGGAGATCTCCTGGAGGCGGTCGCGCAGCCAATAGTCCATGGCGGTGAGGCCTTCGTAGACGTTGGCCCAATCGCGGCGTGTTTCCGGCGTGTCGGGGTAGTAAGGCGGAAGCGTGGTGAGCTTGGCCGGATCCTGACGCTCAGCCGGTTTCAGGCGAGCGATGTCGGCCTCATGCTCTTTGCCGCGGCGAGGGTAGCGGCTCTCGTGGGTGACTTCCTGATTGAAGACGGCGAAGAACGGCTGGTCCGGTTGGCGATTGCGCCAATGAGCCTTGGGTCCGCTTTCGTTCCAAACACGAGCAGGGGACGGGAAGTTGTAGTCTGTCTTGGCGTTGTTGGTGCAGTAGTAGCCGGCGATGCGCAGGTATTCCGGGAAGCAGCGGACATCAGGCCCTAGCTTGATGCTGCTGCGCATGTGCATGGAGCCCACGGCGCTGGGATACATGCCCGTGATGATGCCGGAGCGCGAGGGCGCACAGACACCGGCGACTGAATAGGCGCGCGTGAAACGGACACCTTGCTTAGCGAGGGCGTCGGAGTTGGGGGTGATGGCGTGGGGATCCCCGTAGCAACCGAGCATGGGGCTCGAATCCTCAAAGGACAGCCACAGGATGTTCGGACGCTTAACGGCAGGGGGGCTGGTTTGCGCGACCAGGGGAAGCGCCGTCAGGAGCGCACGGCGGGAAACATTCACAGTACTTATGGTATCGAATCGCGGAAGTGGCGCTAGAGTAAAATGAGAATCACATGCAACGCCGAACCTTCCTTGCTCTGATAGGCCCGGTGGCCTTCGCCCAGAAGGCACCCATTTCCGACGATACGATCTACGATCAGGTGCGGCTGAAACTGGCCAGCGATCCCGATGTGCGCGGCGGCGCGTTCGAGGTGGAGGTAAAGAGCGGCGTCGTTACCCTGAAGGGCAAGGTCGACAAGGAAAGCTTTAAGCAGCGCGCGGAGAAGCTCGCCAAGAAGATTAAAGGCGTGAAGAGCGTGGTGAATCAGTTGCTGGTCGAGCCGCGAGTCGCCTAAGGGCTACTCCTGCGGGGATTGCGGCTGAACGTCGGAATCGCGCCAGGCACTAATTTTCAAGCGTTTGCAGACCCAGCACAGCTGTTCGTCCGCCCCTGGCTGGACGTAGCTAGCAGGCGTGCAGGATGCCCCGCAAATGGTGCATTTGAGAAGCGGGACTTTCGGCTGTTCTTCGACGGTTACTTTCTTGAGGGCCACTCCCTCTAAGATATCGCACCCGGCTGACTGACGACTAGCGCATTACGGAGAGATACTCCGCCCATGGGCCGACTTCGAGGCGGTAGCGCCGGGCCATGGTACGGCTGATTTGCACCAGATGCGCGAGAATCATGGGCGGTCCAGGTGGCCAGCAGTTGGCGGACGGTGACAAGTCCGAATGCCGGGTGGGTCCCCTGCAAGTCCAGTTGTCCGGGCTTCAGATTCAGGGCGCGAAGACGGGCCAGGTTTGCATTGCGCAGGTCAGTGAACTCACCGAGCAACGCATCCATCGTCCGGCCGGCGCTCTCTTGGAACTGGGCGTCGCGATCGAAGGGCGCAAAAGGTGGGCTGGGGCCATGCTCCAGAATGATCTCGAGGCGAGGCATCCAGTCGGCGCGTTCACCGTGGATCAGATGACCGATCACCACGTAGGGGCTCCAGGTTCCCGGACCGTCGGTCGCGTCAGTCCATGCAGCGGGCAGGCCACTCAACAGAGCGGTGAGCGTGGCGGGCGTACGCTCCAGGACGGCGTAGGACTCCTGCAAGAACGAAGCCATCACTACTCGATCCGGAGGGCCGCAGTGCTGGTGTTCAGCGTCTCCCCGGCCTCGGACTTCACGGTCGCCTTCAACTGGTAAGCGCCCAGCGGAAGAAAAACGCCGGCAGTCCGGTAAAGCGGGATGGTCTCAAACCAGAGGTGCTCGTTCGGCGAGGCCGTGAGCGGCCGAGTGGCGGAATAAACCGCTTCGTTCGCGGAGTTCGTCATTTCGATGAGCACCGAAACGGCTTGTGGATGTTCGAGCTTCACCCGGGTAAAGATGCACGGCTTATAGGTGCCGGGCGGGTCCGGATTGCCGCCAGCCAAGCCGCAGGCAGCGTTGTAACAGGGCACGGCGCAATTGCGGACCTTGCGACCCACCAGGTCAAGCAACTGGGATTCCGGTGCCAGTTCCAGGCCATTGGAGGGAGAGGTGAAGCGGACCTTGCCGGCGATCACCGCTTCCACGAGTTCAATGCCGTTGAGTAGGCCCCCTGAGGAGCCGGTCTGCTGCGAATCCTGCATGGAGACCAGCCCGACGCCGCGGGAATAGGTGCCGCGCTGAAGTATCAGGGGAGAAACGGTCGCCGCATAGGTGAGAGCGTGCGAAATGCGGCCGAACGGAGTATCCACGGCAACGTTGCGTTGCTGAATGACGGCGAGGGCGTTGGGATCGGGGTTCGCGGTGGGGTCGAGGAAGAGCTGGGAGAGCGAGTTGCGGCGCCAGTAGATGCGTCCGTCCGCGTCGGTGCGATAGAGGTTCTCGGTGATGCGAGCACCGGGGACGATTTGGTCGCGCAGCACATACCAGGTTTCGCTGGCTTCGACGACGGTACGGTCTACGGTGCGGACGAGGTGATTGGCGGTGACAGAACGATCGCTGTAGCGGTAGATCCACCGGTTACCGACTTCGAGCGGCAAGTAGGACTGCGTGGCAAGCTGATCGGCAAGGTTCGAGCTGGCTGGGCGGCATTGAACGCTGGCAGTCGCCCGGGCCAGTTCCTGGCCGCTGGGGTTGACGAGGACGAAGACCATGCCGTCGGAGACCCAATCGCCGCTGGTGGCTCCGCCGTTGCCGGCTTGAAAACCGGTCATGGCGGGGCCGGTGGAGGAACCGATCCGGACCTGGACGGAGGACTCGGCGGTCCGCCAACTGAGTTGAACCGTTCCCTGCCCTGCGCTGCTGCACTGGGTAACCAGGGCGGGGGTGATGGTGAACGTGGTGTTGGTGGTTTGCGCGAAGGCCGCGCCCGCAACCAGGGCAAGGGCGATCCGGATCAGCATTTATTCGTCAGTCTCCTCTTCGGAAAGGTCGTCGGCATCCTCGTCCTCCTCTATCGGAGTGGCCCCGGCCACGAGGGCCTTCGAGGTGGAGTGCGTGCGTGGCTTGGGCCCCTTGGTGGAGCGGCTGGCGGCGACCAGATTCTGAACCTCGGCGGGCGTCAGGTTGCGCCAACTACCGGGCGGCAAGCCGCCGATCTCGAGGCCTCCAATGCGGACCCGCACCAGCTTCAGGACGAAGCTGTCGATGGCCTCAAGCATCCGGCGCACCTGCCGGTTTCGGCCTTCGGTGATGGTGATCTCGATGAAGGTTTTGGTGGCGGCGTCGCGAACGCGGACGACTTCGGCGGGGCGAGTCGGCCCGTCGTCGAGCGTGACGCCGGCGCGCAGGCGGTCGAGCTGATCGTCGGTGAGGAGCGTGGCGGCCTTGACCAGATAGGTCTTGGGGACGTGGTAGTCGGGGTTGGTGAGGCGCTCACCGAACTGGGTGTCGTTGGTGAGCAGGAGCAGCCCACTGGTGTCCAGGTCGAGGCGGCCGACGGTGGATAGGAAGTCGGTGACGCCTTTCAGCAAGTCGTAAACCGTGGGGCGGCCTTCGGGATCCTTATAGGTAGTGAGGTAGCCGGCCGGCTTGTTCAAGAGGAGGTAGCGGTACTTCTTTTTTTCGAGCGGGCGGTTGTCGAGTTCGACTTTGTCGCGTTCGGGGTTCACCCAGAAATCGGGGTTCTGGATGACCTTGCCGTTCACCTTGACGCGGCTGGCCCCAACCCACGAGCGAGCCTCGGTGCGCGAGCCGAGCCCCATCTTGGAAATAAGGCGGTCGAGCGTCTTGGGCGGAGTGGGCTTGGCTTTCATGTCTCTAAAGACGGTCTCAAAACCAGTGCCGGAGAGCAAGAGGGAACAACGAAACGAACCGGCAAGATATTGGTTTTACAGAGGTTGTACACATGATCCCCTCCTTTAGAATCCGAAAGACTGCCCCGATCTCAACTTAACAGGCCAGTTTAAGTCTTTGAACCTAATCGCTTGATTCCAATCGCCAAAACTTTTGTGACTACTGCGCCGTCTTGGGTCCGCTGGCCTGAGCCAGATTGCCCTCCACTTGCGCCAACTGCTTCCGGACATTGTCGGCGTCCTGAGCATTGGGGACCAACTTGAGGTAGAGTTTCATATTCTCGGCGGCGCCAGAGAAGTCCTGCTTTTGGGCCAAAACGACACCCAACACATGAGCGAGCTTGGGGATCCGGTGCTGGCTGTCCATCTTGATGCCTTCACGAGCAGCACTCTCGGCGGCCTCAAAGTCCTGGAGGTTGATCTTGGCGACAGAGTGGTAAAAGTAGGCGCCGGGAAAGTCGTAGGGGTTCAACTTAATGGCACGTTCCGTGGTCTCGGCGACCTCTTTCCACTTTTGCTCACGTGCGTATAGACCAGCCATCTGCAGGTAGGGCTTGATGAATTTTGCATCAGCTTCCATGGACTTCGAGTAGGCCTCAGTCGCTTGAGGGACGCGGTTCTCGCGCTCGTGCAGCAAGCCGAGTTCGTACCAGGCAGCGGAGTATTTCGGATAGAGGGCGACGGCATTCTCAAGCTCTTTCTGCGCTTCGGCCAACTTCTTTCCTTTGGCGAGCTTGGCGGCTTTTTCGTAGGATTTTCTAGCATCTTTGGGCGCCATCAGAGAGGTGCCGCTGGTGGTGTAGCCTTCGACGCCTGCACGGCGGTGAAGAATGATGGTGCCGACGTTCGGGTTATCCAGGGTTCGCCGGCCGGAGAGGCTGACGACATCAGAGCGATAACCAGCGAGCGCGGCGCGGAGTTCGCAGCCCATCAGGTCGCGTTCCGTGATTTGGGGTCCGCTGCCGGGGCCATTGGAACGGCTGTTGGTTCCCCGCCCGCTGAGCCCGCCGAACGAGTCATCGACATTGCTGTAGCTGGCATCGGCCATGGTGGCTTGATTGCGTCCGAGCTCAAAGCTGAAGTTTCCCTTGGAGTCGGTGTAGCCTTCGGGGCGCGGCGAGCCATTGCAGATGCGCTCGATCACCACTTGTTCAGTGGGAGCGGTACCGTCATCCATCATGACCTTGCCGGAGATGAAGATCGGGCGCGGACCCATCTCAGGGAACTGCATGCGTTCGTTAGGATTCTGCCCTGGAGTGGTGCGACCCGGGAACGGCGTGGTGGTACTGCCGGGGTTCGGCGAGGCGACGCCGCCAGCGTTGCCGCCGGCACCGGCATTGCCACCGCCGCCGGTCGTTGGGGTGGGAGTCGGTTGTTGGGCCATTAGCAGACCCGTAAGAAACATCGGGGCGAGACGCATGATCATCATTACCGCTCCTGGAACTGAGATTTGCCGCAATTATGACACACGCTTTCATGGGAGGGAACGGCGGGGGCTGTGACTGCGCGGCGCGTTTCGCGGTCACGGACTTCCGATAACGTTCGTTACGTCAATTCGGCCCCACTCACAAGTAGCCGTAGCGATGGTATAAACACGGGGATGGCTTCGCTGACGATTGCCGCCGCCCAATCGAAGTCGGTGCCGGGCGATATCCGCGCGAATCTCGCGCACCACCTCCGGTTTGCACGCGCCGCGGCTGGACAGGGTGTGCAGTTGTTGGTCTTCCCCGAGTTGTCGCTGATCAGCTACGAACTGGCACTGGCCCTGTCGAATGCGATGCAGGCGGACGACGTGCGGCTTGATCCGTTGCGCGACCTGACTGCGAGCACCGGGATGACGATCGTGGTGGGGGCGCCGCTGCTGCAGAACGAGAATGAACTGCACATTGCGGCGCTGGTCCTGAATCCCGGGGGAACGGTATCGACCTATTGCAAGGTGCATGTGCACGAGAGCGAGTTGGGTGTGTTTGAGCCGGGGCCAGGCGGAATGGACATGAAGGTGGAAGCGGTCCAGGTCGCATTGGCGATCTGCGCCGATGCGACGTTTCCCTCGCACGCCGCCAAGGCGGCGAAACGCGGAGCCAAGCTCTACGCAGTGGGCGCGATGATCACCGAAAGCTGCTATGCGCGCAAGACGGCGTTGCTGGAGGGCTATGCCCGGCAACATGGACTGGCTGTCCTGCTGGCGAACTATAGCGGCTTCACGGGAGAGGGCGTTTCAGCTGGCAAAAGCGCCATCTGGAGCGAGAATGGAGAGCTAGTGGCGGCGAGTATAGGCAACGAAGAGGCGCTGGTGTTGGGCAGGAAACGCGGAGGCGTTTGGCAGGGTACGGTGATCCCGATGGATCAGACGTAGGCGATCCAGGAGCGGATGACCGCCGCGAAGGCGGTCCGTTTAGCTTCGAAGTCCTGGAGATGCTGGAAGACGACCATGGCCCGGTCCTTACCCAGCCACTTGAGCAGTTCCGCTGGATCGTCAACGACCACGCCGTCCGGCGGTAGGTCCCGGACCTTGGCTCCCAGGTGCAGAATGACGCCGATGCCCTTCTTCTCGCGCAGATTGACCGTAGCGAAGTATTCGTGGGTGCGGAAGCTGGGTGCGTTCCATTTGATGCCCTCGGCGATGGCCGGATCGATGCTGAGGATTGTTTCCCGAATCGCTGCCACCTCTCGATTGAATGGGTGATCGAGCGCGGCCATGAAGGCCTCGACGGAGGCTGTAGTATCCGCAGTAGAAAGATGGCGCGCGGGACGCATGCAAGCGATGATACGCGGCCTCAGGAAACATTTGATTGGGAGGGCCGCAAAAGTTGCCGCTCGGAGTGGGAGCAGGCGCAGGATCGCTGAGATTTTAAACAGATCCGGCGTTGGGCACTAACGTGCTGCAAAGGGCAGACATGCTAAAAAAGGTACTCATCGGACTGGGGGTTACGGCGGCCGTCGTCTTCGTGGGACTCTTCATCGCCGCGAAGATGCTGGCCGGGCGGATCTCGCCGCTGATTCGGGCGCAAACGATCGAGTACATGGAGAAGCAGTTCCATAGCGAAGTGCAGATCGGCAGCCTGGACGTATCGATGGAGATGAAGTCCCCGCTGCTGGTATTGCTGCAGGCAGGCAAAGGCGTGCAGGCACATGTGGTGGGGACGGACGTGAAGCTGTGGCATCAGCGCCGACGGGACCGCCCGCCGTTGATCGCGCTGAAGCGATTCACATTTCAGGTGGAGCTGAATTCGCTGTTGACCAAGCCCTATCGAGCCGAACTGGTGCGTGTGGAAGGCTTGGCCGTGACGATACCGCCGCGGCCGAAAGCTCCGCCGAACAAGCCAGTGAAAGACTTGCGCGCGCTGAAGGATGTCGATCCGCGGGACCTGCCTAAGCCCGCTGCGGTCGACGTCGACGGCAACAAGATCTGGGTAATTCTGGACACGGTGATTTGCGACGGAACCAAGCTCTCGGTGCTGCCGCGTGACCCCAACAAGGATCCACTGGAGTTCGATATCCGGAAGCTGCGGTTGACCTCGGCGGGTCCAGGCCTGGCGATGAGTTACGTGGCCGAGTTGAC
>JALHNI010000039.1 GCA_022843605.1 Bryobacter sp. | reverse complement strand
CTTCGTAGACTTCCGGCACGTCGTCCGGCAGGCAACGAATTTCGATCTCGCGGTTGATGATTTCGTACTGGCCGCCCTGAATCTTCACGCCCATCGGGTCGCCGGAGGTATGCACCGGCACCTTCACGCGAATGCGCTTGGTGAGATCGATGCGCAGCAAGTCGGCGTGCAGCAAGGTATCTTTGATCGGATCCATCTGCCAATCCACCATCATCACCGGCGTCGTCTCGCCGCCCGCCACCACCACGTCAAAAATCGTGTTGTGGCCGGTACCCGAATGCAGGATCTTGTGCAAATCCTTGGGATTGACGCTAATCGCCACGGAGTCCTTCCCCGCTCCGTAGATCACGGCCGGGTTGAGACCCTTCACCCGCAGGCGGTTCATTTCGTTCTTGCCCCGCGCGCTCCGCGGTTCGGCGGCAACGGTAATGTCTTTGCGCATGTTTGCTTACCCTCTTTCTGCTATTTCTTTTCCTTGCATCCGCCTACTCAAACAGCACGCTGATGGAAGTTTCCCCATGAATCGACTGGATGGCCCGCGCCAGCAACGGCGCCACGCTCATCACCTTGATTCGGCCACAGGCCGCGGCTTCCGGCCGCAGGGGAATGGAGTTTGTAATTACGAGCTCGCTTAAGCGAGACGCTTCGATTCGTTCAATGGCGGGGCCCGAAAGCACCGCATGAGTCGCGCACGCCGAAACGCTCTGCGCTCCGGCGGCAAACAGGGCGTCAGCGCCCTTCACCAGCGTGCCGGCCGTATCGATGAGATCGTCCAGCATGATGCACTTGCGCCCGCGCACATCGCCAATGATGTTCATGATTTCGGCCACATTGGCCTCTTCGCGGCGCTTATCGATAATCGCCAGCGGCGCATTCAGACGTTTGGCAAAAGCGCGCGCCCGCTCCACGCCACCAGCGTCCGGCGAAACCACCGTCACTTCGTCCAGATTCTGGTTACGGTAATACTCCAGCAGCACCGGCGTCGCAAACAAATGATCTACGGGAATATCGAAGAAGCCCTGAATCTGTGCGGCGTGCAGATCAAGCGCCAAAATACGATCAGCACCGGCGCGCTCCAGCAAACTCGCCATCAGCCGCGCCGAAATCGGCACGCGCGGACGGTCCTTACGGTCTTGCCGGGCATAGCCGAAATAGGGGAGCACCGCTGTGATCCGGTCGGCTGAACTGCGCCGTAAGGCGTCGATGATCAGCAGGAGTTCCATCACATGATGGTTCACCGGATTACAGGTGGGTTGAACGACAAAAACGTCCGCGCCCCGGACGTTTTCCTTAATTTGAATGTAGCTCTCGCCGTCGGAAAAATTCGACACGCGTGCATCGCCCAGATCGACAAACAGCCGATCGGCGATTTCCGCCGCCAACCCTCGGTTGGCGTTTCCCGTAATGATCTTCAATCGATCGAAACGCATAGCTCTCGACGGCCGGCTATTCCGTTGCGGTTTAGGCGCGGCCATTACTCTCTCGACATCCCAGGCCGCACGGCTTCTATCGCCCGCTGCCAATGTTCCGCGTACTGCTTACGGTTCACCAGCGTAAACCGATGAGCCTGCACACCGGATAACGACTCTTCGCCGAACGAACGGCGCGCCTCTTCCGCAGCCCGGTGGGTGTCGAAGAACCCAAAAAGGGCCGCTCCGCTGCCAGTCATCACGGCCGGCATGGCACCCAACCGAACCAACTTCCTCTTGATCTTTTTGAGATTGGGATGCTGGCGGAATACGGCTGGCTCAAAGTCGTTCTCGCAAAGTGTAGCCCACTCCCCGACTGGCCGTTGAGCGGTCACACTCCGGGCGAGAACCTGAAACCCTTCTAGGATACGAGAGCCCAGGGGCGAAGTCAATTGAACGTAGGGTTCGCGCGCCAGCGTCCGGAAGGCTTCCGCCGTCGACACGTGCACCTTGGGGCAAACCAAAACGCCTTTAGTTTGAGGAAGATCAGGCAGGGTGTAGAGTTCCTCGCCGCGCCCCAAGCCCAGCGCCGTGCCCCCCAGCAGGAAGAACGGAACGTCGGCGCCGAGTTGCACCGCCAATTCTGCCAAACGACCGGCGGCGATCGGTTTCCCCACCAACGCGGGCAACACCATCAGCACCGCCGCCGCATCCGTCGATCCGCCTCCCAAACCGCCGCCCATCGGGATCCGCTTCTTCAGCGACATCCTGACGGCGCCGGTTCGCTTGGTCTCGTCAAGAACCAACTTTGCCGCGCGCACCATCAGGTTATCGGGAATCCCCAACGGATCGTCCAGCAAAATTGTCGTCGTCCGCTGCTTCCGCCATTCGATCGTAATGTCATCGGCCAGAGAAATCGTCTGAAAGATCGAACGCAATTCGTGGTAATTATCCGGGCGCTTATACAGCACCTTCAACCCCACATTGATCTTGGCGAAAGCCTTTATCGCCATCCTCAGCGCCTGCGGAGCCTTCGCTCCGCCGCGTTGGCCATCCACATTCCCGGCCATCCTAGTAGTGCAGCAACGAGAAGATGTCGTAATCGCCGAGCTTGCCGCGTCCCGCCAGGAAGTCCAGTTCAATCACGAAACCCAAACCGGCGACCGATGCGCCCTGCCCCTCCACCATCTGCGCCACCGCACTGGCCGTGCCCCCGGTTGCCAGCACATCGTCAATGATCAGAATCCGCTGGCCAGGTTGCACGGCGTCCTCGTGCATCTCGAGCTTATCGGTGCCGTACTCGAGCGCATACTCCACCTGCACCGTCTTCGCCGGCAGTTTGCCAGGTTTGCGCACCGGAATGAAGCCAACACCCAGCGAGTAGGCCACGGCCGGCGCGAAGAAGTATCCACGCGCTTCAATTCCCACTACCGCGCTGATGTCCTGCCCCTTGTAGCGCTCGTGCAGCGAGTCAAACACGCGGCGAAGCCCCGGACCGTTCTTCATCAGGGTCGTGATGTCGTAGAAATTGATGCCAGGCTTGGGGAAGTCGGGGACTTCGCGGATAAGAGCTTTCAAATCATTCATGGTTTAGCGAATCTCGAAACCTTCACAGTTTACCATCGGGCTCTCGCGCACCTCGCAATGACGCACCTCCGCCCATCGCGGGCCCCGCGCCACCAGCCCCATCAACTCCTGCACTTCGGCCTCACTTCCCACCGCCAGAACTTCAACCCGCCCATCGTCCAGATTCTTCGCATACCCGCGGACACTCAGCTTCCGCGCCTCCCGGTAGACGAAATTCCGAAAACCCACCCCTTGCACGCGTCCGCTGACATAAGCTAGTCGCCCGATCATCTCGCCCTTCAGCTTACCAGCGCGCCCCGAGAGCTTCGTTAAGCCAATTGCGGCTGCTTCGGGTCACGCCGGATCCACTTAAAGGCCGGTATGGAGTTCTTCCAAAAGAACTTCTCGGCCGCCGCCTTGCCTTTCGCCATGAAGTATCCGCGCAGGATCTCCAGGACCTCCCGGTTGCGCCCCGCGAAGACGAGATAGTCCTCTCCGTAGATGTCCCAGATGAAATCCATCACCGGCTTGTAGACCGCTGGATCCAGCGACGGCGCTGGGGTGCCCCGCCCGCGGTGCAGCCCGGACACTTTGACGAAGGCCTTTCGTTTTCTCAGTTCCCGGAGATTCTCGGAGTAACTGCGGAGGAGCCGCGGATCCGTGGGCAGGGCCAAGGCTTGCAGATGACCCAGAACGACGCGCAAGTCGGGCACCCTATCGGTGAGGCGGACGGTGGCTTCGATCAGGTCCAGACGGGGGTTGGCGACCTCCAAAGTAAGGCCGGTTTGGGCGAACAATTTCATGTTGTCGATGAAACCGGGCTTGTCGATGGCGGTGACCAGATCCTGCCCTTTCCAGACGTTGCCATAGCGGATCCCGAGAAACAACTTATTCTTGTGGTACCGCTCCAGATACTCGCCAAACTGAGGGATAACCGGGTCGAGATTGCCGATCATTCCGGTGATCATCGGTTCGTCCTGGATCATCATCAGCACCCAAAGGTTGTCCTCGACCCAGGGGCTCGCCTCCACCTTGATGCCGCCGACGATGCCAAGCGGAGTCGCCGTCTCGCGGAAGTGCTTGGGCAGAAAAGGCGGCGCATTCGGAGTGAACGGGAACGGAGAGCCTTGCGGGCGGGTGGGATCGTAGAGATGGAAGTGGGTGTCGATGATCGGCATCGCATCCGCTTGCGCCAAAGCGCTGGCCGCGGCGGCAGCGGCGGCTGTCCCTCTCAAAAACTTCCGGCGGTTCGACGAGAGTTGCTGAATCATCGATATTCCTTACTGCTTAGCCAGCTTTTTTAAAGTATCCGAGCCCGCGGTTTGACGCACGATCTTCTTGAGCTTTTCCGGATCACCGTCCGCGCCTTGGCGCTGAATCGCCTCGCGGTAGCGTTCCTGATGGTCGGCAAGTTGCAGCGGCGTTTCGCCCTGAGCATTCTTGACGTCCAAAGGAGCACCCTGTTGGTGGAGAAACTCCAGGATCTCGGGCTTGCCTTGAATGGCCGCCAAATGCAGAATCGACTGGTTCTGCCGCGCCAGAGTGATCGCCTCCACCGGATCGGGAATCTTGTCCTGCGGGCTCCAGCGGCCGCGCAGATCGGCGCCATGAGCAAGCAACACCTTCGTGATGCCGAGGTCCCCGGCAAGCACTGCGACGGAGAACGGTGAATGTCCGTCCTTGCGGAACAGATTCGGATTCCCGCCCCGGTCCGCCAGAATCTGCGCAAGTTCCACACTGCCGGAACTGGCGGCAATGTGCAGGGGCGAGGATCCGGTTGGCGCTGGATTGATGCGCACATCGCCGGCCGGCCCCCCAGTCGGATAGATGGTCTGGCGATTGGGATCAGCGCCAGCATCGAGCAATCTCGTCACCAGCGCCAGGGCCTCTTTCAATGTTCCAGCGGCATCGCCACTGTCATCGGACCCCAGGGCCAAGGCCGCGGCCGTCTGACCGTAGGCGCTCTTTTGCCGCGTTCCGCTTCGCGCAGCCTTGGCAACCGCCAGCGCCGCTCCGTGCAGCGGAGTATAGCCCGCACCATCGGCCACTTTCGCTGACGCGCCCCGGTCCAGAAGAAGATTGGCCAGACGCACGTCGGCGCTAAATCGCTGGGAACTTCCGGCCGTCGCCGGCGCGCCGCGGCCCGGGACGAACACCCCCTTAGGCGGATCCCACTTATACAGCGCGGCCACCAAGGGCGTCGTGCCATCAGCCGAAGTCGAGTTTACATCGATGCCGGCATCCAGAAGAATCCGTGCCGATTCGAGCGCATTGTTTTGCACCGCAAAAAACAAGGCGTTTAAGCCACCTTTCCTGGTGACGAAATCGCCTTCGTTATTCCAGGGAATGCCCGTCTTCCCCAACGTCACCGTCGTGGGCAAGTAATTGGTGTACTTCACGTCCCAGGCTTTGGTAACGGCCCGGGAATCGGCACCGTACTCCAGCAGGAGTCGCACGGCGTCTGGCTGTCCGGCCGCCCACATCAGGGCTGTCTGACCAAACTTCTTGTCGCGAGCGTTAACGGCGGCACCGCGGGCCAGCAACAGTTTCATGATGTCCAAGCGCCGCAACCGGGCTGCGGTCATTAACGGGGTTTCGCCATTCTCGCGAGCCACACTCGGATCGGCGCGCTGAGCCAATAGTTGACTGACGATCTCCGCCGAGCCGTTGTCGATCGCGAGCATCAACGGTCCAAGGCCCAGTTCGTTGGTCAGATTCGGATCGGCACCGGCCTTCAGGAGCATCGCCGTGATCTCAGCGTTCGAGCGTACAGCGGCCCAGGCGAGCGCGGTCGCGCCGTCGCTCTCCCGCTCATTCGGACTCGCACCTTGACGCAGCAAGCGCTCCACCGCCGCGCGATCGTCGTTCCGCACCGCATCGATCAGGGTACCCGGGTCAAGCGCCAACAATGCCATCGGAATGGCCAGGGCAAGCACGGAAAACTGGCGTCTCATCGCTTACATCTCCAACCGATTCAGACGGCCCGTACTATCGCCCAGCTTTTCCGTCGGCACCCCAACTTTGTCCAGCATAGTGAGATACAGGTTCGTCAGCGGCGTTTCATCGCCGGCGAACTTCAGGTATCGGCCGCCAGCGATCCGCCCGGCCGCTCCGCCGGCGACAATGATAGGTAAGTCGCGTTGACTGTGCGAGGTAGGAACGCTCAAATTACTGCCATAGAGCAGAAGTGAGTGGTCGAGCAACGTCGAGTTACCCTCCTTGATCGCCTCCAACTTACTTAGGAAATAGCCAAACAGCCGAGACTGATCGACGTTGATCTTAGCGAGAGCGTCCAGCTTGTCCTTCTCAAAATTGTGATGCGAAATCTCGTGGTGACCCATCGAGATATCGAGGTGCGGATAGTTTATCGACGTCGCCTCACGGGCGTACATAAAGGTCCAAACACGAGTCAGGTCGGCCTGGAGCGCGAGAGCCTGTAAGTCGAACATCAGCTTCACGTGATCCGGCCAGGAGTCGGGCACTCCGGCAGGTCGGGTCATTTCGGGTAAGTCGGTAGGCCGCTTGCGCGAAGCGACTTGAATTCGCCGTTCGACATCGCGGATGGACTCGACATACTCGTCGAGCTTCCGCCGATCGCCCACGCCCAGTTGCACCTTTAGCTCGCTGATCCGCTCGGTAACCGCATCCAGACTGCTGCGATCCGCCGCATCGCGGGCCGCCGCTGCGGCCGGATCGATTTTACCGCCTTCACCGAACAGCCGTTCAAACACCCTCCGCGGATTGAACTCGAAAGGCAGCGGCGTGGTGGCGCTCTTGAAAACCGGCCCAATGTGCGCCGCGCCGCCATTGTTGTTCTCGGTGGAAAGTTCCAGCGAACTGAAGGGCGTCTCTTTACCGAGCGTCTGGGCAGCCAACTGATCAACGGAAATACCCACCTGGACCTTGCCCACGGTCGGCTCGACGCCGGTAAGGAAAGATGCCAGGGCACGATCGTGAAAGCCCGCCTTGCTTCGGTCCGGATCGGAAGAGAGTCCGCTGATGACGACGAACTTCCCGCGATGCGGCGCGAGCGGCTCCAACGCCTCACTGAATTCATAGCTTCCGCCCTCGCCTTTGGGCCGCCACCTCGCTTGGTCAACGCCCAACGGATAGATGATAAAGCCCAGCCGGCGGACCGGCGCGGCGGCCGTCAGATTCTGCGCGACCATCGCGGGGATCATGGCGTCGAGCAGGGGAAGCCCAAGGGCAATACCGGTGCCACGCAAAAACGTCCGGCGAGGAAGATACTTTTTCTGAACAAACATCGTTTATCGCTCCTGCTTCTGTCTCATCTGAAAGGGTACGCTGCGCACCGTGGCCAGGATCAGATCATGAAACCGGTACCCGCCGGCCTCCGTCTGGCGCATCACCTCACGGACGGTGGGTTGATCGCGGGCGTCTAACTCGCGCCCCAACGCGTAAGTCATTAAGCGCTCAAGCGTCGCATGCACGAACTCATCGGATCGGCCGAGCAGCATCTGCTTCAATCCCTGCGGCCCGGCAAACTCACGACCGCCCGGCAGCCTGGCGCCGGCGTTGATCAAACCCGCCTCATCTTCTTTTCGCCAACGGCCAATGGCATCGTAGTTCTCCAAAGCGAAGCCCAGAGGGTCAATCCGATCATGGCAGGACGCGCAACTGGGATTCGCCCGGTGCCGTTCCACCTGTTCGCGCGCCGTCAGCTTTCGGCCATTGCCCTTGCTCTCATCCAGCGGCGGCACGTTGGCCGGAGGAGCCGCCGGCGGCGAATTCAGCAGGTTATCGAGTATCCAGCGGCCCCGCAACACCGGCGAGGTCCGTGTGGAATGCGACGTCAGCAACAGGATACTGCCCTGCGAAAGCAGACCGCCCCTCTCCGGGTTTCCCGCCAACGACACGCGACGGAATCCCGGCCCAGTCACGCCGGAGATGCCATAGTGGCCCGCCAGGCGCTCATCCAGGTAGGTGTAGTCGGCCTTCAATAGATCCAACGCACTGCGATTTTCACGCATCAGGCTATTCACAAACAGGCGAGTCTCCGTTCGGAAGGCCTCGCCCAACGCCGCATCGAACTCCGGGAAGAGTTGCTTATCCGGCACCGCCTTGGCCAGCGCCGGCAGGCCCAGCCACTGCGACACGAAGTTATCCATTAACGCCGAGGACCGCCGGTCCGCCAGCATCCGCCGCACTTGCCCTTCCAGAACCTTCGGCTGACGCAGCTTGCCGCTCGCCGTAGCGGTAAGCAACTCGTCGTCCGGAATGGTGCTCCACAGGAAGAACGAAATCCGGGATGCCAATTCGGCATCGGTAACCGGCTGCGCCGTTCCGGAAGTTGCACCGTCGCGGTCATACTCCAGGCGAAAGAGAAAATCCGGACTCAGCAGCACATCGCGGATCGCCGCGCCGATCGCGGTTTCGAAATCCTGCTTGGGCCGGCCGGCAGCGAACGTCTTCAGAAAGGGCTTCAGGTCCTTTTCGGCTACTTCGCGGCGGAAAGCACGGCGCACGATCGGGGTGAGAATCCGCTTGGCGCAAATGCCCTCGTCCGTCGAACTGGTCGGCCGGCAAACGAAGATCCGAGTGCGGCTCGGCGTGTCGCCTGGGCCGGTAACGTTGTGCGGACCTGCGATCTCGATCCGCCCAAGCGAGGGCGGTCCCGGTTGGCCATCGAACGCCGCTTCGCCGGCCGTCATTCCGGCAATCTCAAAGAGCTTGACGCGCCGCCCATCCAGGCGGAACTCCAGGGTCGGCCGAACGGCAGTGCCCAGCACATCGAGCGGGCCACCGAGCGGACGTCCGCCCGGCCCCCCCACATTCAGCACCGGACCTTCGCGCTCCGCATACTCATCCGGAAACGTCACAATGACGGTATGCGCGCCAGCCTTCACCTTCGTCAGGCGGGTGCGGAAGAATCGGACCCCTTCCAGCGGCGAGAGGCTTTCTTTGGCGAGAAACGCGCGCAAGTCGTAGTCCCCGTCCTGCGGGAAGTAGTGGGTCACGCGAATGCCGCCCCGCGTGCCGAAGGGCATCCCTTCGCCTTGCCACGCCGCCTGTGTACTACGCGCCGGGAACACTTCCACCACCGGTGAGGTGTCACCCGTGCCCGTCGCCAATTGGCTGATCCGCCGGGCGACTTTCAGATAGCGCTCCAACAACAGCGGCGACATTGATAAGGCATCGGCAATATTGTCGAAGCCCGCTGCCAGTTGATCCTGGGGTAGTTCCTCGGCCAACGGCAGTTCGATGTTCAGCAGGTCACGAATGGCACTGGTGTATTCGGTGCGATTCAAGCGCCGGATCACCGGCCGCCCGGCGTAGGGTGCTCGCTTCGCGGCTTGGTCCAGTTCCGCGGTCAATGCGCTGACAAAGGACTTCGCCGAAGCCTCATCGGGACGAGGCAGCTTGGCCGGGGGCATCTCCTGCGCCCGAACTTTCTTGATCACCCGCTCCCAGACGTCCGGCCGCGCTGCCGCATCGTCCAAAGCGACCCCCTCCAGAACAAAGCCTCCGGACTTGGCGCGCTCACTATGACACCCCTGGCAGTGCTGGCGCGTAAACGCCGTCCGGTGCTCCGTTTGCGCTGCCAGGAGACCGGCAAACAGGAGGAAGGAAATCAAAAGGCGATAACTCCGCAAAAGTCGAACCTGTGACATGAATACTTTCTCATCTTGCGCTGAACTTAGTCTACGCCCCCGCGCCGACGGTCACAAGCGCTCAAGCGCTTAAACCACCAACGGCCGAAACGCGGGAAGCGTTCCGACCGTTGGCGGCACTGCATCAAACTACCAGAGCAACTTGAGCGCGAACTGCGTCTGCCGCGGGGCATTCGCCGTACCGGTTACTCGGCCGAACTGCGCATTGCCCACCGTGGTATTCGGCGATGCGAATACAGGGTGGTTGAAAGCATTGAAGCTTTCGCCGCGCAACTCGAGCGCCACACGCTCGCCCGACACACGGAACCGCTTGAAGACCGAGAGGTCCAGCATCTCCACGAAGTCGCTCCGCAGGTTGGGGTGCATGCGACCCATGGTCCCAAACGTATACTGCGCAGGCAACCGGAAGGCATTCGTGTCGAACCAACGATCGAGCGTTGGATTCTCCAGATTCGCGTCCTGGCCCGTCGAATCCGGGCGCTGGCCGCCACCGAATGAGAAGCTCGTGTTCCCGGTGGTCAGCATTTGCAACGGCGAACCGCTGCTCAACGTCATCACACCGTTGATCTGCCACTGGCCGAGCACAGCGTTCATAAAGCCGTTCCACGATGCCCCGAACTGCTTTCCTTTGCCGAACGGCAGTTCGTAAGTTGACGTGAGGACGAGACGGTGCGGGTAGGAGTACGGAGAGATGGACCGTTCGCAGGCCCGGCAGTTAAAGTTCCGGAATCCCGCCGAGTCCCAAGCATTGTCGCCGCCATCGGCAATCAGCTTGGAGAGCGTGTACGCCAACACCGCCGTCCCGTTTTGGGAAAAGCGCTTCTTGAGGGTCACTTGAAGGCTGTGGAAGTTGGAGTTACCCCATGCCGTGCCCGCATAGGACACGCCCGGGAGGTGCGGGTACGGAGTCAACAATTCGCCGCGTTGGACGTTCCGAGTCGACAGCACACCGACTGGAATGATGCCAAAAAACGGATTCGGAACGGTATCGAGAAGCCCGGCGTCGGGCCGGATCTGCGCATCCGCCAGTTGATCCATCTGCCAGCCTAGCGGCAAGTGGGTTCCCTTGTTACCCGCGTAAGCCAATTCCAGGGTCGTCGACTTCCCCAGATCCTGACCGATCGAGAAGTTCCACTGCGAGTTGTAAGGCGTGGTCATCGTGTTGGGGATCGGCGAGCCTACGCCTTGCCCCAAGGCGGCCATCAGTCCATTCCGCGATCCTTCCGGCTGAAGAACACCATTGGGAAACGGGTTCCGCAGCAGATCCGTCGGCGTCACGCCGTCGACCGTGGGTACCCACGGTGTGGTCGCACGGAAGGGTGCCGTCCCGTAGTTGTTCGCGCCGTAAGTGGCCATCGTGTAGAAGATGCCGCCGCCGGCGCGGATCACGGTTCCCGGACGCACTTGGTAAGCCAAGCCGATCCGCGGCGCAATCTTGCCCCACTCAATATTCTTGAGGGTCCGCCCACGCCCGCCCTGGTTGGCGAACGTCCAGCCACCGTTCAAGTTGAGTCCGGTTCGCTGGCTCAACGGGCTGGCCGCCGCCGGATCAAATACCGCATAGCGATCATAGCGTTCGGTCAGGCCGGTCTCAAAGTCCCAGCGCAGACCCAAGTTGAGCGTTAGGTTGCGGCTTACCTTCCAGTCGTCCTGCAGGTAATACCCGAAACTCTTGCTTTCGATCGCCGGACGAATCCCGTGTACTTCGCTACCGCTCGCGCCCGTTCCCAGAAGGAACGAGGCGAATCCGAAGCCACCGTTCGCCGACACCACGCGAGGATCCGGGCCCTGGGTCATGCCGCGGTTAAACGTGAAGTTCAAGCTCCAGGGCGCCTGCATGTGGTTGATCAGGTTCCCTCGCATTTCCGTGCCGATCTTCAGGGAATGGCTGCCGTAGACCTTCGACAGAGTGCCGACGAAGGTATGGGACTGGTTGGCGGAGCGGAAGTTCCAGTGGTGCAGCAGCCCCGGCATCGTCATCTCTTCGACAGCGAACTCCGGAAACGCCAGCAAGTCGGCGCCGGTCTCGGTGTATGCAGGCAACCCCAACTCCGTGGGCCTGAAGCCCTTGTGCCAGCTACCGCGATCCAGAATCGATCGCGCAAAGCCGTAGCGCAAGCTCAGCAAGGTCGTCGGATTCAGGGTCCAGCTATAGTCCAAAGCAGCGTTCTGTTGGCGTTCATAGTTCGAGTAGCATCCACCGTCCGGGCAACCCGGTCCCGCCCACAACTCGGGTTGCGAGTTCTGATTCTGGAAGATTGTATAGCGGAAGAAGATGCGCTGGCTGTCGTTGAAATTGTGGTCCACCTTGGTCGTCCCGCGGTCCACATCCGTCGGCGCCTTGCCCTGGAAGAAGAAGTTATTCTGGCCGGTATTTGTTTGCCCCGGCAGGTTCGGGCCTGGGCCGTAGAACTTCAACACGTTCGCCGCCACCGGATCGATCCGGTTCGACGGAATCCGGTTCTGCGGAAACACCGTCCGCAAGAACTGCCCTGGCCGCGCGGGATCCGGGGCGGTCGACATCGGGTCATAGATGTTCCGCAGTTGGCCCGCCGCGGTCAGCGTCTTCGAAAAGTCGCCACCCATTTGTTCCGCGGTCGGCAAGGTGAAGAAGCGCGTCGATGCGGAACGCTGCCTTCGTCCTTCGTACACCGCAAACCAGAAGGTCTTGTTGCGGCCGTCGTAAACCTTGGGGATCACCAGCGGTCCGCCCGAACTTGCGCCAAATTCATTGCGCTGGAACGTAGCCAGTTTCTGCCCGCTCGCGTTGGCGAACCAGTTATTGGCGTCCATCTTGCTATTGCGCACAAACTCAAAAAGGCTGCCGTGCCACGTATTCGTGCCGGACTTCGTCGCAATCGTCAGCACACCGCCGCCCGAGCGGCCGTACTCCGCGCTGTACGAGTTTGTCTGAATCCGGAACTCTTCCACGCCTTCCACGGAAGGCACGGCGCTGTTGGCGTTCATGTTCGCCGTATTCGAGTTCATCGTCACTGGCACGCCGTCCATCAGGATCGCGTTCGACGAGTCGCGCCCGCCGTTCACGGTAAAGATACCGATCGAATGAAACCCTTCGTTGGCGCTGCCGTTCGCTGGACGCTGCGGGAACACACCCGCCGTCGCCCAAGCCAACGAGTACACGTTACGGCCGTTCAAAGGCAGGTCAATGATGCGCTTGTTCTCCACCACGCCGCTCAACGTGGCGGTGGTGGTGTCGACGAGTTGCGCCCCGCCCGTGACGGTTACCGCCTCGGATACCGCGCCCACCTGCAAGGACAGATTCAGTTCCGCCTTCTGCTGCGTCGCAATCGGAATCGACTCAATCAGATGGGCTCTGAAGCCGGCCTTCTCGGCCCGCATCTTGTAGCGTCCGGGCGGCAACGGCGAAATCAGATAAAATCCACTTTCATTGGAGGTGGAACGAACATTCGTGTTGCGCTCAACGTCCGTCACCACCACGCTCGCGCCGGAAATCACCGCGCCGGACGAATCGGTCACCAATCCCGATATTTGTCCGGCCACTGTCTGCGCACGGGCACTTGGTGCGATCAGACTCAACACAACCGGAAATGCCATTAGCAACTTGGGCCAGGCAGTTTTCATGGGAACCCCTTATCTCAAAAATAGGCGAAGGCCGGGTTGAAGAATATATCATTTGCCGGCGGATTGCAATCGGGTTTGAGCGCTCAAGCGCTTAAACGTGCATGAACACGTCTACAGCCGATTTTGGAGGGGTTGTCGAGAGACTGCCGGATTATGCTTTGGCGCGAATCTTCCGTGTGGTCCGCGATTTCTTGCGCGTCAGTTCATCGATGTCGGTCGAGAAATAGCCCAAAATCGCCGACACTTCCGCGACCGCTTGCTCGGGGTCACCTTTGCGGATCACCGCCAGGATCTGCTCGTGCTTGCTGATGCTCCGCGTCCAACGCTCGGGTCCGCCCATCTTTTCGTGAGTCCGAATGATCACGAACGCAAACAGGGGCACCAACAGACGCCTCAGCATCTGCGTGAGCACGGGATTCCCGGCCTTTTCGCATAGGGCGAGGTGAAAACGCAAGTCGCGCTCATAGAAGGCCGGCAAATTCCGGCAACTCACCGCGGAACGCATGTCGGCCACCACCTGATCCAGTTCCGAAAGATCCGGCTGCCGCTCAGTCGCCAGGCGAGCCGCCAACGCCTCCAGCGCAATGCGCACGTCAAAACAGTGCGGAATGTTCTCCATGGGAATGCGCGCCACGCGAGCGCTGCGACCCTGCCCGCGCTCCACAAACCCTTCCGATTCCAGAATGTTCAACGCCGCCCGAATGCTCGACTGTGCCACGCCCAGTTGCCCGGCCCACTTGCCTTCTACCAGCGGCTGGCCGGGGGCCAACGTCCCCGATAGAATCTCCTGGCGGAACTGCGCCGCGATGTTGTCCTTGACTAACGAAGCGCCAAAGAACGCGGAATTCGGAGGAACTGCGGAAATAGCGGTACTCATCAGGCGGTCCTCTCCCATGTTGATTTAGACGAAAGAATTACGGCTTACGTCATTCTGCCAATTTCACGGGGCAAGCGCACGATGTCCCGCACCCGCACGTAATTTTTTCTTTGCCCACGCCGTGGCTGGCCTCCGGTCTAGCGGTGCTCCTCAACGCCTAGCCGGGTTCCCCGACTTCACTACCAATACCATTTTCATTTCAACAACTTAGGCGTCGATAGGGCGCGTATCACCCGGCCCACCGCAAACTGGCCTCAACGAAATCGGCCCTGCGGACGTCTAATGGAGCAGATGCGTTTGGCGATTGCGTTCGTTTGCTTGGTGAGTGCCAGTAGCGGAGCCGAATTGGCTGTTCTCTCGAACGGCTTTTCGCTGCGCGTCGACCGGCATGAGCGCGACGGCAACGACTTTCTGCTCTACACCGCCGGGGGCGTCACCCGCTTGCCCGTCTCCGAAGTAACCGATTTCGAGCCAATTGCCGCACCCATTGTTCCCACTCCGGCGATCGTTCCCGAAGCGCCGAAGCCTGCTCCCGTCCCCGCCACCCCCCAGCAACTCGTCGAACGCGCCGCTGAGAAACATGGTCTGCCGCCCGAGTTCGTCAAGGCCGTCGCCCGCGCCGAATCCGCCTTCAACCCCAAAGCCGTCTCGCCCAAAGGCGCCATCGGCCTGATGCAACTGATGCCTCAGACGGCAGCCGCCCTGAACGTGGATCCGGAGGACGCCGAGCAAAACGCTGAAGCCGGTGCCCGCCTGCTCAAGGACCTGCTCCTGCAGTATCAGAATCACCCGGACCAGCTTCGGCGCGCACTCGCGGCTTACAATGCCGGCCCCGGTGCCGTCGCCAAATACAATGGCGTCCCCCCGTACCGCGAGACTCAGCTTTACGTCGACAAGATCGTCGGCCAATACAAGCGGACACTCTCTCAGTAACTACTTCGTCAGCGTAAACCGGTCCAGTTCGCGCCCCGCGCCGTCAATTTGCTTGAACTTCAGCGTCTTACCGTCCACCTCAAACCACGAGAATGAATTCACCTTCGAAACGAATTTGACGGTGTAAGGCTGCCAGCTCGCCCGCGCGTCGCCCTGGTCCGTATCATAAAGCCCCGCACCACCCGCACCGGTCACCAGATAGATCGGCGACTTTGCTTTAGTCTGCGTCTCGCCGTCAAACTGTTTGTCGAAATCAAACTTCCCATCCACCACGCCCACCTTCGGAGCCTTCGGCGACACCTTGAACGAGAGCGGATAGGTCCGCTGATAGTTATGGACATGCCCGGCCAGCACCACATCGACGTGATACTTCTCGAACAAATCAGCCATCCAACGCGGATGTTGCTGCTTGTAGTGAGCATGCGACGAATTGAAGGCCGGATGATGCATCGTCACGAAACGCCAGGTCGCCCCTTGGGCTGCCTGCAGGTCCTTCTCCAGCCACTCGCGCAACGCCGGTGCCGTCCAGTCCAGATACGTGTTCGAATCAATGGCAATCCAATGCGAGTTGCCGTAATCGAACGAAAAGGAGCCCATGCGCTTCATGCCGTCGCCCGCGCTATTCAGCACCGCTTTGATGTCCGCGGCGTCGCCTTCAAACTTGCGCGCCTGCCCGATCGCGTTGACATCCGGACCATTCAGCGGCTGGTTCCAGTAATAGTAATAAGCCTGCGCATCCGGATACTTAGTCAGGTCAGTCGTCGAAGTGTCATGGTTGCCCGGCACGCCGATCATCGGCCGGGAGCGCAATAGCGGCAGCGCATCCGAGTTGTAAATGGGGTAAAACTTTTCCCGGTACTCGCTGATCCGCCCTCGCGAGTACACGATGTCGCCCGTGATCTGGATAAAATCCGGGCGCAGCTTGTTCACCTGCCGCGCCACCTGCTTCTGCGGCGTGTTGTTCTGTCCACAGTCACCAAACACGACAAACTGATAGGCCTGTTGCGCGGTTTTGCGCGCCAAACCGCGGCTCGCAAAGACTACCTTGCCGGCCTGCAGGACTTCGTAGTCGAATTCTGCGCCGGGCTTCAGGCCTTGCAACTGCGCCGAATACACCAGGTGCGGCTCGATGCTCCGCACCGCAATCCGCCGATGCGACAAACTCGCGTGCGGAATCCACTTTTCCGCACCCACCGGCTTCGCCCGCACCGTAAAGTCGGCGACGCCGTCCGCCGAGTGCCACATCAGGCCCATCTTCGTCGCGTCGGCGGCATGGTCGCCCAGTTGCAGATACGGAACCTGCAGGAACGGCTCGGCGGCCGCGGCCACCATCGAAACCAACAACAGAATCAGGGAGTGCTTCACCCTCCCAGTCTATAACTCGCGAATGACAATCTCACGAAACTCCACCTGGATCGGCGGCCCGGAGTGCACCTGCAAGGCGATAAAGCCGCGTCGCAGCAAGCCGGGTTCCGTTTCGATGTAGTGCACCGTCCGGACCCCGTTCAGATAAAGCGAAATGAAGTTCCCTTCGGCTCGCACCGCATATTGATTCCATCCCGACTTGTCCAAACCCGCCAGCGCCGCCGGCGGCGGCATCGCCAGCACCTTCTTCCGCCGGGATTCGTCATAAAGCGCTCCCCAATACTGCTGCCCGATATCGGCTTGGTACCCCGAAACCTCATGTGAATCCGGCACCGGCTCGCTGCGGAACTGAATCCCGGTATTGCCCTCGCCGTTCTTCAGCCGGAACTCCAGCTTCAGTTCAAAATTGTCGTAGTGTTGGCGCGTCCGCAGAAAGTCGTTGTACTTGAGTCCATCGTGCCGGCCTGTAATCACGCCGTCCCGCGCACTCCAGCACGATGCCGTATCGACGATAAAGTCGCTCAAGTCGCGTCCGTTCCACAGCGGCTTCCACTCGCTCTGGCGCGGCTTGGCCAACACGGTCTCGCCCGTCTTGTAGGCCTGATTGCCCAGATGCGCCGCATTGGCCGCCGCCACTGCCGTCACCACATCGGAGGCTGGCGTCTGCCGGCTCCTCACGCAGGACAAGAAATTCTGCATGTGCGGCAGAGTTCCGTCCACCGTTGCCTTCATCGTGCGCGAAGGCGTCGGCCGGGTCGTCCGCTGCGAACGGATCGCCTCTTCGGTGTAGATCTGGTAGCCGGCACGGTCTAGCCGTAGGGTCGCTTTGTCTCCCCGGAACACCATGCCCCCATCTTCATAGGCCTGCACCAGCGTGCTCTCATACGCGCTCACGAAGCCCGTCGCATAGCGATAGGAGGCCGTCAGCGTGTCCGGACATTCCCACTCCTTGAAGTACGTGTTCCCGCCAGTCGCCTGCGCGCTCACCACCGCGTAGTCGTTCATCAGCCAGTGAATGGTATCTACCCAGTGCGAGTAAAGGTCGGTGAGCGTTCCGTTGCCGTAATCCCAGAACCAGCGCCACCGCCGATAGCGCAGTTCGTCGGGCTCACGCGGCGTCGCCTTGCCCAGCCAAGCCTTCCAGTCGATCCCTTCCAGGCCCGTCTCTGTCGTCGACAGCGGCCGGTTGTAGTTCTGATACCAATACGACTGCACCAGCGGTACCCGCCCCAGTTCCCCGCTCTGCACCACCTGGCGAGCCTCCAGAATGTGCGGATAACTGCGCTGCTGATAGCCCACCTGCACCACCCGGTTCGACCGCTGCACCGCCTCAATCGCCACGGCTCCCTCGCTCACCGAATGCGTCAGCGGCTTCTCGATGTAGACGTCCTTGCCCGCACCTACCGCCGCCACCAGCATCGGGACGTGCCAATGATCGGGTGAACCGATGATCACCGCGTCGATCGCCGAATCATCCAGAATCCGCCGGAAATCCTGCACTTCCCTCGCCTGCGGAGCCAGCGTCGCTTTGGCCTTCGCCATATGCAGAGGGTAGACATCGCTCACGGCCCCAAACTCGCACCCGCCTGCCTGATTCGCCATCCGCATCAAGAGCTGGCAGCGTCCGCCGGTGCCGATCGCCCCCAGCCGGATCCGGTCATTGGCCCCCAGAACACGCTGATAGGAGGCCGCCGTCAATCCTGCGGCATAAGCAAACCTGCGACGAGTCATCGCGCCATTATATGAGCTCATCGGACCGCGACGTCTAGCCCCTTAACAACCGCTCCCAGGTCATCTCCTTGCCGGAGTAAATCGCCTCCCGGGCCAGAATCGCCATCAATGTACTCTCCGCACCCCAGATCGCCGCATTCTCCATCTTCCCCGTGCGCGCCCCCTCAACGAACTGGTCCACGGCGTCCTTGGTGATGTCGTAAGTCGTCTTCACTTCCTCCACCGGTTGACCCTGCCGATGCAGCCGATAGCCCTGGCGGGAAACATGGATCGTGCCCCGCTCACAAATGAACGTCTCACCCACATCGCTCCACCCTGTGCCTCGGCCGAACTGATTCGCGCTGAAGCTCACCACCAATCCATTGGCGTACTGCATCGTAAACGCCAGGTTATCGAGAATATCCCCCAGATCCGCCCGGAAACGGCTCCCATAGCCGGACGCCTTCACCGGCTTCATGCCCGTGAACCAATGAATTACGTCCACGTTGTGGCAGTTCTGTTCGATCAGCATGTCTCCCGACATCTCTTTGTAAAAGAACCAGTTACGGATCTTCTCTTCGCTCGCCTGATGGCCCGACTTCACCGGCGCCCCTGTACCCAGCCAGGCCGCGCGCACCATTCGCAAACCGCCCAGTTCACCCGACGTCACCAGGCGGTGCGCGGTCTGGTAGTCTTTGCCGTAGCGCTGCTGAAAGTCCATACTGATCCGTTTCATCGGATCCGCCTTCCGGGCCGCCGCCAACACCCGGTTGCAACCCTTCACGTCTACCGCCGCGGCTTTTTCCATGAAGATATGCTTGCGTGCCTTCACTGCGGCTTCAAAGTGCTCCGGGTGGAAGATGATCGGCGTCGCGATATAGACCGCATCGACGTTGCTGGCCAGCAAGTCCTGATGGGCCTTGTACTTCTGGGCCCCCACATACTTTTGCTCTCCAACGGTGAGCCGGTCCTCGTAGATGTCGCAAAGCGCGGTCACCTTCGCGAATTCGTTCTTCGCGAAAATACCGCTTACGTACATCCCGCGGTTCCCGCAACCGATCAATCCGACAGACAAAGCGGAGTTTGCCTGGCTACCCCGGACGAGGTGCGGGGCCATGATGGTGAAGGTGGCGGCGGCACCTTCGGAAAGAAAATGGCGACGGTCATTGGGGTTAGACATGTTGCTCCTTGGCGGCTCCAAAACCGAATCCTACTATACTGATGGGATCTAGTGAAGCTTTCTATTCTCATTCCCGTCTATAACGAACGGGCCGTAGCGGAGCGCAGTCTCCGCCAGGTCCTGGCCGCTCCATTACCCGAAAACATGGACCGGGAACTCATTATCGTCGATGACTGCTCCACCGACGGGACCTCGCTCATCCTCCAGCGCTTAGCCCAGGAGGATCCCCGTATCCGCCTCTTCCGGCACGAAGTCAACCGCGGCAAGGGCGCCGCCGTCCGTTCCGCCATCGAGCAAGCCTCTGGCGACTTCTGTATCGTCCAGGACGCCGACCTTGAGTACGATCCCAATGAGTACCCCGTACTCCTGAAGCCCATGCTCTCCGGCCACGCCGACGCCGTCTTCGGTTCCCGCTATCTGGCCGGCGTCCAAACCCGGGTTCTGCCCTTCTGGCATTCGCGCATCAACAAGTACCTCACGTTGATCTCGAATATGTTCTCGAACTTGAACCTCACCGACATGGAAACCTGTTATAAAGTCTTCCGCACCGACCTCCTCAAATCTATTCCCGTCCGGTCGGATCGCTTTGGTTTCGAGCCTGAGATCACCATGAAGTGTTCCAAGCGGCGTCTGCGCATCTACGAGGTGCCCATCTCTTATCACGGGCGCACCTACGAGGAGGGCAAGAAGATCGGCTGGAAGGACGGAGTAAAGGCGCTCCTGGTCATCATCCGCTTCTGGCTCATCGACGACCTCTACCAGCAGCCCTACGGGCGCATGTTCCTCAACAATCTTGCCGGAACGCCTCAGTACCTCAACTGGCTCACCCGGCTCATCCGCCCCGAACTCGGCGACACCGTCCTCGAAATCGGCGCCGGCATCGGGGCCTTGTCGGGCCAACTCATGGGCAAGCGCCGCCGCTACGTTGTGGCCGAAAGCGAGCCGCTTTACCTCCACGCCCTCTGGAATCGCTTCCTCCGCACGCCAAACGTCGAAGTCAAACAGCTCGATCCCGCCAAAGCGGACGACTATCTGGATCTCGAGGGGCCCTTCGAGTCAGCGCTCTGCGTCAACGTGCTGGAGTCGCAGGACAAGCCCGAGCAGGTTCTCGCCCGCCTCCATGGCGCCCTCACGCCTCAAGGGAAACTCGTGCTGTTAGTGCCGCAGGGTCCTGGTCTGCACGGCTCGCTGGATCGTACCCTCGGCCACAAGCAACGCTTCACCCGCGCCGCCATCGAACAGCAGGTGCGCCAAGCCGGCTTCACCGTAGAACGCACCATCCAACTCAACAAAGCGGGCGCCGTCTTCTGGTGGGTATCCAGTCGAGTCCTCGGTGTCGAACGGCTCGGCAAAGTCTTCCTCAAACTCTTCGACAAAACCGTCTGGCTTTGGCGCCTGCTCGATCCAGTGCTGCCCTGGAACGGTTTGTCTCTGATCCTGATCGCTCGCAAGTCTTAAAGATGTCCTGGCTCCGATTTGGCCGCGCGATCGCGAGAACCATCCGGGGCAAGCAGAAACTCATGATTCCGACCGGCACCGCAGCTCCCGCTTTCACCTTACCCGGCTTGGACGGCAAGCCGGTCTCGCTCACCGCACTCCTGCGGGACGGACCGGCCCTGCTCGTTTTCTTCAAAGCCAGTTGCCCGGTTTGCCAGATGACCCTGCCGTTTCTGAATCGCTTGCTGGATTCAGCGGTCGGCGTCACGGCCATCTCCCAGGACGATGCCATCACGACGCAGCGCTTCCGCGCCCACTTCGGCGTCACCGTGCCGGCCTTGCTCGACGACGAAGATTCCGGATATCCTGTTTCGAACGAATACCGGATTACGAATGTCCCGTCGCTCTTCCTGGTTGAACCAGACGGTGGCATCTCGCTGGCCGTAAACGGCTTCTCCAAAGCCGACCTGCTCACCATCGCCGCACGCGCCCAAGTCGAGCTTTTTCGCGCCGGCGAGAAGGTCCCGGAATGGCGGCCCGGTTGAAGTTCAAATAATTAGCCCCCGGTCGGGGGGCAAAACGTTGAATAATAGGAAGCGAATGGCAAATTTGACGGAAATCCTCAGCGCGGCGAAGGCCATCACCAAGGGCATGGGCATCACCTTTGGTGAAATGCTGCAACCGGCGCTGACCGAGGCCTATCCCGACGGCCCCCCGCAATTTCAGGAACGCTATCGCGGCGCCCATGTACTCAAGCGCGACGAGAACGGCCTCGAGAAATGTGTCGCCTGCTTCCTCTGCGCCGCAGCTTGCCCCTCGGACTGCATCTACATCGAAGCCGCCGAAAATACTGACCAGTTGCGCATTTCGGGTGGCGAACGCTACGCCCAGGTCTACAACATCGACTACAACCGCTGCATCTTCTGCGGCTACTGCGTGGAAGCCTGCCCCACCGACGCGATCACCCACGGCCACGACTTCGAAATCGCCAGCTACGATACCTCCACCTTGATCTACCGCAAAGAGAAAATGCTTGAGGCCCCGCAGGCGGGCAAAGCAAGTCTCGCCTACGACTCCCAGGCGAGCAACGGCACGTCAGGACATTAGCCAGGCGCATGCAAGACCAATCCGGGCAGCTGCGATCGCCACTTCACTCAAAGTGGATTGAACTCCGGGACGAAGTGCGTCACCAGAGTTACTGGGTGGACCTGCATAGCGTCGCCCTGCAAAGCCTGCTCGAACCGATACCGCTCCCCGACGGCAGCAACCCCCACGCCGAACGGTTGCGCCAGAGTTGGATCGCCCCGCCCCCCCTCGAACCTGAATGCATGCGTCCCTATCCGTGCTCGCGCCTGTTTAAGGCCCGCTCCCGAGGACTGCAACCGACTTCGCCCACCGAAGCTTCCGCCTGGCTCGACCTGGATCACACCACCCCCGACGCCTTGCTCAACGTCGTCGGCCACTACCGTGACCGCATGCACCATCAGGGCTTTCACATCCTGGAAGATGGCTGGTTCCGGCACCCCAACGAAACCCACCGCCTCGTCGCCGTCACACCCACCCGTCTCGCACAGTTCGAAGTGCAGGTGAACAACTTCGGGCCCACCACCCTCATCCACACGCGCTACACGGTCTTTATTCCCGGCGACTTCCGCTACGAAGCGCCCATGTTGCTCGAACTGCAAATCGACCACTACGATGACGAGTGCGAGATCCTCTATCTTCAGCACCCCGGCGACGGCCAGTACTTCGCCCTTTCGCGCTATCTGATGGAGTTCTGCTCGCAAAGCGAGACCGAAGCCCTGCCCGGCGGCGAAATCGCCACCACCATGCCGCTGCCCGATTGGCTCCCCGCCTTCCCCGGCGAGCGAGCCAGCCTCGTCCGCGGTCTCGTTCCCATGTCGCGGGCCCGCTTTGTCGACGTCCACGTAAAAACCGAAGCCCCCGTCAATGCCGTTCTCGACTTCTACCGCGGCATCGCCCACCAGTTTGACCTGCACATTCTCGGCGAATCGGAAACTGAAGGCCGCCAGTCCCTTCTCGCCTTCGACCGCCAAAGCCGCTTCCGCTTCGAAGTCGTCGCCGCTGCGGACTCCGACCAAACCGACGTCAACCTGAACTACTGGGAATATCCGGCCGCCACCGCCGAGAGCCATTCATAAAACCGCACAAGCTTTGGTAGAATGATGGTGTTCGAGTGCTCCCCGATCGTCTAACGGTAGGACAGCGGCCTTTGACGCCGTGAACAGTGGTTCGAATCCATTTCGGGGAGCCAAACCATCCTTCATCCACACCTTCCTTCTTAAGGTTCACCGGCCGATTTCGTGCGCAGATCGGGCTACTTCGCGGCAATCCCTGGTTCTTTTGCGCCAGCATCCACTCAAGGCGTATCACGCAGTACTCAGCCAGAGCCCGAACCACCTACACCAAACATTGCTGCCCCTCGTCCAAGAAGTCATGTCCCTCAGACCTTCGCTCCTCACCGCAATTGCACAACTCATTCCCGCCTTGATGCTCCCCTTGAGCTGTGCCGGCCAATCGTTCGCGCTCGATTCGACAAAAGCATTGCAGCCACACGATGTGAGAGTTGATGCGGTGACTTACCGGGGTCGCAAAGCTGTCCGGGTCACGCCGGCCGTCGCGGCGGAAGCAGAAACTGCGGCGGCGAAGACTGCAGAAGGGGGTGGGCTCGTTGTCCTTTCGGGCACATCGTTCCATAGCGGAACCATCGAGGTGGATCTCGCCGGTATGCCCCGCCCTGGGGCTCCCGCCGGAGCGCGGGTTTCGTGGGCGTGGCCTTCCGTGTAGCCGCTGACCCATCGAAGTACGAAAGCATTTATACTCGCCCGACGAACGCGCGCGCCGACGATCAAGTGCGGCGGAATCACTCGACGCAGTACATCTCCATGCCTGACCACCCATGGTCGAGGCTTCGGAAAGAAGCTCCGGAACGCTACGAGTCGTACGTCGACTTGGTGCCGGGCGAATGGACGAGGCTTAAAGTGACCGTAGACGGCGTGAAGGCCCGCCTGTACGTTAACGATTCCGAACATACCGTGCTCATCGTGAACGATCTCAAACACGGCGACAGTCAAGGCTCTGTGGCACTTTGGATTGGGCTGGGAACCGAAGCGTATTTCACCAACCTGCGTCTGTCGCAATCAGTTGCTCCGTAATACCCACGCCGTCATTGATCCCCATTTTGTGCGCCGTCAGGCGGGACAGAATCCACCGGGAACGGTACCATAGAGGTTCTGTTCCAAAGCCGCCCACGGGCGGTCGGACGCTGTCCGTTGGCTTCCACACCGGGAGCCGTCCGCAAGCGGAATCCGCCGCGAATCAGCACCGATCCGAGCTCAGCCTCCCGTGTGCCCCGGCGCCGGATCAGATCACACAGTCAGAAAGCAGGAGTAAAGAATGTTTGGACGTGGTAATTGGGCGATCGTCGGTCTCGTAAAAGAATCGCTCGAGGCCTTTTCGATCAACCTCGCGGATCCCGTGCGCATGGCGGCCGCCTCTCAACTTGCCGCCGCCGCTGTCGCTCGCATCTACGGCAGTGACGCCATGGGCATCAATCCCTATGATGCCCCCCGCCTGGACGAGGAACAGGAACTCAACCTCGACCACCAAACCGAACTCGCCCGCCACGCCGCCGTCGACCAGGGAGCCGCGCAGGAGGACAGCGCGGCCGAAGCCCTTCCGGCTGAAATCCTCGAAGGCCCCGGCTATGGCCGCACCGTCGAAGCGTTCCAGATCCACGCCGAGTTCCCCTGGTTCGGCCTCTGGGCCGTCTCCAATACCCGGAAAAACGCGAGCGATCTGCCCTCCATCAAGGAGCAGCGATCTTACGTCATGTTGGAGCGCCCCTACAAGTTCCTTCAGCCCACCGACAAACGCACCGTCGACGACGAATCCGAGGCCACGGCCGTCTCCCGCACCCAGGTCCCCGTCCTCCTCGACTTCAACCAGGGCCGTATCTATATCGAAAGCACCAACAAAAAGCAGATTCACGCCGTGCTCGTCAGCCTCAGCCGCCTCGGCGCGGAGATCGTCCCCGTCGCCTGGAGCTACCCGGTATCCAACTGGACAGAGGCGATCCTAAACCGCCTCTACGAACGCACCCAATACCGCGACGAGTTCAACAAGCGCGCCGAAGAGGCCAAGCGCTTCACCGAGAAAGAGATTGAAAAGCTGGAAGACCGTGACATGGAGGCCATCGTCTCCAAATTCTTCTCCATGACGGAGTTATCCAGTGGCATCTTGGCGGGTATCTCCGGTCCCGCGCGTATCCGGCTTCACGAGTCCGCCCCGCCGGTCGCCGTTCGCAACCCGGCTATGGCCACCACACTGCTCAATCTAAACGACGGCACCTCCATCGTCACTGGCGCCGTCACCCTACAGGAAAGCGCGATCGTGGCAACCAAGAGCGGAGGAGAACGTACCATCCGCCGCGACCTCGCCCGTTTCGATCTCAACGACCGCATCAACCTCACCGACGTCGGTGCGGGCCTATTGCGCGGCTTCGACATGGCCTCACACAAGAAAGATGTCTTGCGTGAGATTCGCGAGACCCGCCAGGTCCCGCCCCTCCCGCAGTTCTGGGGCGCCTGGCTGCATCAGTTGAGCAACGCCGTCCAGACGATTGAGGAATCCTTCCGTGAAGTGCTCGAACTCTCGGGCGATCAACAGGCCGGCATCATTCCCTTGCAGCTCTCTGAACCGGCGGAGAATAAGACCTAGCGCCCTCTCGTCGCATACTGAGCGGCGACGATTCTTCCGGTGAAACCGAATTAACCGTGAGAGGTTCACAGGTGCGAGAGACTGGGGTAATGGCCAAAGAAGGCTCCGGGGTACATCCGTTTCGTAGATCCATCGGACTTGTGGCGTTGCTCCTCTATGCCTCAACGGGTTTTTCGCTCGCGGCCGCCAGCGTGGAAACCCAACATGCGTTTGACGTCACGCTCCCGCTGACCTCCAGGTTCGAACTCCTTCTTCATTCCCGAATCCGCACTCAACCGGGCGCTTTGGGCCTGTATCAAGTGCGTACCGGCCCCATCTTGTCCTGGGACGCCACGAAGCGCGTCGCCGTTTTGAGCGGTTACTACTTTGCAAAGCAGGAGCGCCAGATTGACCGGGATTTCATCGGTGGTCACCGATTCTTCGGCGGCGCCGAGTTCGTTGCTTTAGACGCGCGCCGCTTTTCGTTCGATCAGCGTGCCCTAATCGAGCGATTTCTCTCGGACGCCGCCCCCGATTTCAGCCGCTTCCGACTGCGAAGCCGGTTGAGCGCCAAAGGTGTGGTCGCGCCTTACACCTCCCACGAGTTTTTCTTCGATGCCGTGGGTTGGAGGGGCAACCGACACTCCGCCGGCATCCGCTGGAGTCCACGCCAGGCGCTACAGATCGATCTGGGCTACTTTTATGAGCACCGCCGGCCCGAGGTAGGACCAGCCCGGCACATGTGGCTCACCTCCATCCACTTCAAAAAGACTTCACGCAGGGCCGATGCTGATCCCTAACCGGGGCGTCAGTGCTTGCGTAGCACCCAAGTCGTCATCGCGCGTTGGTTCTGGACAATCGTCGTCTTCAGCGTCTCGGCCAATTCGCCACCAATTCGCTTGGCTGCCGATTCCAGCCGCCCCTCGTCCACCAGATACCGCTCGGACCCGTCCGGGGACTTGAATCGCCGTCCCTGAATTCGCTCAACCTGGTGCTCCATGCCGATCGATGATCCCAACCGGCAGAAGAAGAGCCCGCCCGGTTTCAACACCCGCCAGGTACCGTCCAGCATCGCGTCGAAATGCACATCGTCCGAAGCAAAGTGGAGCACCGTATTGCTGATTACGACCTCCGCACAGCCGTCGTCAAACGACATCGCTTCCACCCTCTCGACTCGAAAATTTGACTCAGGGAGCCTAGGGGCCAACGTCCGGGCCAAGGACCGAATGCTTTCCACAGCCCTGGCATCCGAATCGGCGGCGTAGACCTCGTAGCCCTCCCGCAGGAAGTAAACCAGGTTTCGCCCACCCCCACAGCCGGCGTCCAGAATTCTCATTCCCGGCACAATCCGGCCCTTCAGCAACTGATCGAAAAGGTAGATATCGATCTGGCCAAACTGCTCCTGTAGCGAAAGCACGCGTCATCCTCCAACCGGTCACGCAGAACGCAAATAATCCCAAATCGCGCGATTTCAATCACCCCCCAAAACCTTCGGACGGCTCTGCGATCCTGAATCTGTAGGACCGACCTCCTGGTCGGTCCTATGTCAATCCGAAACCTCAAAATTGGCTTTGTTTCGTAACGCCAGTTGCGCTACCGCTTTTTCCCGGCAATCGGGTATCCCTGCCACAGATACTCCAGCGCCGCCGGCAGCGTCTGCTGCTTCACTGCCCGATCCGTGTGCCCGGCATTTCGCGCAAAGACGAACTGATAATGGTAGCCCTTCTCCGCCAGTACCTTGGCCATCCGCTCATTCGCCAGCACCCAGTCATGATAGTCATCCCGCGTGCTGAGGTTGTCCCGATCGCTGATCTCCAGCCACAGCCGGATCGGCTTTCGCGGGCTCTTCGGAATCAGGTTCTCGTGAAACTCCCAGGCGCCATGCGGGGTCTCGGGATTGTAGGGCCATTGCTGATAGACGTAAGTGCCGGAGTAAGTCAGCACCCGGCGATACCACTCCGGGTGATACCACGCCATAATCAATGCCGCCGAGCCGCCCGAACTGCCACCCATCGTGGCCCGTCCATCGGGGTCCTTGGTCAGTTTCACGTTGTATTGCTTCTCAACCAACGGCAGCACTTCTTTTTCGACGAACTCCGCATACAAACCAGACATCGTGTCGTACTCCAAACCGCGCTGGCTGCCCTGGGCATCGCCGCTGCCGTTGCCGATCGAAATCGCAATCATCACCGGTACCCGTTTCTGGTGGATCAGGTTATCGAGCGCCGTAAACAACGACTTATCGATGCCATCCGCGCCGACAATAAACGGCGCCGCGGTTCCAGGTACATATTGCTTGGGAACGTAGACACCCACCCGGCGCGTATACGGCGCGGGATGACTCGAAACGATCAGTTTGGTGGGGTCCGCCGGATCCGGCCGGCCGAACGTGCCCGGCTCGCGCGCAATCCCGGGATAGATCTTGCTGTCGGTCGACTCCATCTTGAATTCGTACACCGTACCCTGCGGCACGCCCTCCTGCACCGTCATTTCCGGTGCCGGATTGTGGGTCGGGCCGATAATGAAATTTCCGTCCGCCGTTGGCGGCGGCACCTCGCCATCGGGAAGCTCTTTTGCCTGCACATAGCCCGGAGTATGCGGGTCACGAGTCGGCGGCGGTTGACGCTTCGGGCGGTTCACCGGCGGCGCGGCCGGAGGAGCTTGGCCCATCGCCGGATCAAGTCCAATCGTCAGGCCTATCAAGGCCGCAAGACTCAGCAGACGCAACATGAAAAACTCCTTTGGGACCCGGCGGCGACGAAAACACTCGCCGAAATCACCCCCGATCTTATCTCAACCGCCCTGGCCACCTCGCAGCGTTTGCAGCGGATCGAGCCGGGCTGCCCGCAGAGCCGGAACCGCGCAAGCCACCATCGCCGCTGCCACCAGCCCAAGTGCCGCACTCGCGTAGACCGCCGGGTCCGCGGGACTGACGCTGAACAACAAACTGGCATAGAGCCGGCTGAGCGCCCACGCCGAGACACTCCCAACCACGACTCCGATCAGGGTCAATCTTAGACCGCCCATCAGCACCATGCGCACCATCTGGCCGGGGCTAGCCCCAACAGCCAGGCGAATCCCGAGTTCCTCGCGGCGCTGAGCCATCGTGTACGAGAGCACGCCATACAAGCCGATCAGCACGAGCACCAGAGCGCAAACCGCCAAACAGCTCAACACCGTGCCGTTGAAGCGCGACCGGGCCAATGCCTGGTCCACCAGCGCCTCCATCGTCGTGACGTTGCTAATCGGCTGATCCTTGTCCAACTCCAGCACCTCGCGGCGTACTGCGGCGACCAGCAAGGCTGGGTCACCCTGCGTACGCAATACGAAGTCGCTGCGATGCTGAGCGCGCTGGGTATACGGGATATAGAAGTCCGGACGCACCGCTTCCCACTCCCGGTAGCGCACGTCGTTCACCACGCCCACCACCGTCAGCCAGGGCTGGTTGGGACCGCGCCCCAGCCGGACATGCTGGCCCAGCGCCGGCTGATGCGGCCAGTGCCGGCGGGCGGTGCTCTCATTGACGATCACGACGCCCGCCGCGGTGTGGACGTCCGCACCGCTAAAGTCACGGCCGCCAATCAAGCGGATGCCCATCGTCCGGAAATAGTCCGGGCTCACGGCCTCGTAGTTGGCGTTGGAGTTCCGCAGTTGCTTCTCCGGCGATTGACCTTCCACGGTGTAGACCGTGTCCCAACCGACGTTACCGGAAAGCGGCCGCAACAGCACCGCGCCTGCGGACTCCACACCGGGCAACGCCCGCAACCGTCCCAACAGTTGCGAGTAGAACGCACGGCGCGACTCCTGGTCCGGCTTCGCCAGGGTCACCCGAAACGTCAGCACGCGGCTGGGATCGAAGCCCGGATCCAGCCGGGAGATCTCCGCGAAACTGCGCATCAGTAGGCCCGCGCCCACCAGCAGCACCGCCGAGAGTGCGACCTCCAGCACGATCAGCCCGCCCCGCAGCCTCGACGAGGAACGGCCAGCCGACAACCTGCTTCCTGAAGGCAGAAATGCCTCGCGCGGATCGCGCCCGGAGGCGAACCAGGCCGGAGCCAACGCAAACACCAGTACGGTGCCCAGGCTGAGCGACAAGCCAAACAGCAACACCGGCGCATCCAAGGCAATCTGATTCATGCGCGGCACATCCGCCGGGGCCAGCCGGCCGACCACCAACACGCCGAGCTTCGCCAGCAGCAAGCCGGCGAGGCCGGCGAGCAGCGCCAGAATCACGCCATCCATCAGCAGCAGACGCAGCAGGCGCGCCCGCCCGGCGCCCAGCGCCGCCCGCACCGCCAGTTCTCGGCTCCGCAAGGTCGCCCTGGCCAGCAACAGATTCGCCGCGTTCGCGCAAGCGATCAGCAGCACCAGCAGCACCGCGGCCCCAATCATCCGCAACGCGGTGCGAGCGTTCCCGTAGATCTCATCGAGCATCGGCCTAGCCACGAGTCCAAGATCCTTGCCTTCGGCGGGAGCCGCCTCTGCCATCTGCCGCGCCACCACGTTCAGTTGCGCCTGCAATGCGCTCAGTTCCGCCCCCGGCCCCATTCGCCCCACCGCGCGGAACACCCGCACCCGAGCCTGCTGCTCTACGGTGGGCCACGCCGCCCGCAAGGGCAGCCAAAGGTCCACGTCACGCGGAAAGTCGAACTCAGGCGCGGCCACGCCCACAATGGTGAAACTGTCCGTTCCGCTGCGCAATTGGGTGCCCACCACCCCGGGTTCGCCGCCAAAGCGAGTCCGCCAAAGGCGATGGCTGATCACCACCCGCGGCGTGGCATGGGGCAGGTCGTCCTCATCCCGCAACAACCGCCCCACCGCCGGTTTCGCTCCCAGCAGACGAAAGAAGTTGCCGGTCACCGTGGTGGACTCCACCTGCTGCGGCTCACCGCTACCGGTAATCGCGAAATCCAGATTCACCGAGGATGCGAGGGCGACTTCCGACAACAACGACGCCCGGCTCCGCCACTCCCGCAAATCGGCATAACAGACTTCGACGTGCTGCTGGCCGTGCTGTGCGTCAGTGGGCCAGAGCGACACCAAACGGCCAACATCCTCGAAGCCCATCGAGCCCATTAGCAGGGCGTGATAGACGCTGAAGATCGTCGTCGTCGCGCCAATCCCGAGCGCCAGGCCAATCACCGCCGGCAGCGTAAAGGCCCGGCTTTGCGTCAGTTGCCGGACACAGTGGCCAGCTTCCTGCCAGAGGATTCGGATCATTGGACGATGGACGTTGCCGGACGCAAAAACGTCACGCCCGCCAGGCGCTTCCCCGTCTAAATCTCTTCGCTGGGGGAAGGCAGGTAACGGAGGGAACGCCAAGTGGCCAGCGCCCAATCGGAGTGTGCGGCGTTGGTGTAGGAGATGGTAAGCGTGGCAAACTGCCCAGTGACAGCCGCGAGGCCGTGCAGGTGGAAGTGGTCGTCGTGGGAAGTGGGCTCCCGCAGGTAAGCCCGCGAGGACATCGCCGGTGTCTCTTCCACGTAAGTCCAAGGGATTTCGGAACCCTGAAAAGCAAAGGCTTGATTTCCCGCCGACCCAGCATCGTCGGCACTGCGGAAGAGAGAGAGATTCACCGTTCTCTCTCCGTCGTGAGCACGCCAGGATTCGTCGTCCGCCCGCACCAGAAACTCACCCGGCAGCCGGATGGACCAACCGGCCAATAGGCGGTGAATAACTTCATGACGGCGATAGCCGAGGCGAGGCCGGTCCGGCGGAACCTGTTGCGCCTCACCGAGGAGGTGGGCATCCAGATGATTCCGGATGCCCGCAAAACGGCGCAGTTCCAGCCATTCCCGCCAGGGATAGTCGAGCGTGGGGTCCAACGCCAACGCGCGTTCCATGGCTTGGTCAATCCGGGTGATGATTAGCCGTTCACGGACATCGGTGGCGGGGCGCCAGGCCGCCTGGGTCCAGATCAGCACCATTGCGCGGCGGAACCAGTAATCAGCGTCCTGACCTTCGCGGGGCCAAGGAAAGAAGGCTGAGGCCGATCTTGAATCACCCTCCAGAATGTCGGCCGCCACCTGCGTGATCCACTCGCGGGAACGCGGCCCCATGGGCGTATTGGCGAAGTCGAGTTGGGTAAAGCCGGTTTGCAGCGGCATCCCCAGCGAGAAGGAACGGTCGCCGTCGTCAGCGCGTTCGAGGATCAGTTGGGCAATGGTGGCCAGCCAGCGGTCCATCTGCAGGTAAACCTCCCCGGCGCCGGCGCCGAAGAAGAACCCGGTGTCGTCATAGCTGGCCTCGGCGTCTTCTTCTTCTGAGGGCGGCAGCCAGTCGATGCGGTGCTCCTCACCAAGCTTCTTCAGCAGACGAGTGATGTAGAAGTGATAGCCGGGGCCGGCCGGTGTCGTGCGGGCGGAGATCTCCACTTCGCCGTCGGGCAACGCGACGATCTCGACACTCTCGGCCGCCGGATGCAGCCAAGCCAGCAAACGGGGCTCCCCATCGCGGTTGGCGTCAAGATCGAGCGCTTCAATTTCGGCTGCGCATTCCTGGCGCAGCCATTTTTCAAGTACCGGCAGTTCAACGCGCCCCCGGCTGATCCAGCCGGGGCGCGAACGGCCGCGCAACATCAGGTCAATCCCCATGATTCGTTCCCGATTGTATGCGACTCTTACTGCCCGCCCGACCAGGGCGGTCGAATTCCGCAAAGCCGCGCATAGACGATCGCCTGACCGAGATGCTCCGCGGCGTGCACATCGAGGCGGGCCAGTACCCCGCGCTGAGTCGACGGCTGGCCAAAGAAAGCTACTTCGCGCGCTAAGGTGCCGGCACGCGCAGCCTCCAGTTCCTTGCGCGCGGCGGAAAAGCTGGCCACCAGACGCTCCCGGATTGACGCCTTCGAAGAAGGCGTCGTTTCCTTCGCTGCGTTTGCCGCAATCTGGTTTTCGAGTGCCGGCCCGGCAAGTTCCCCCCGGGAGATGCTCAACAGCATTTGATTCGCACTGGCGACATGGAGGAGCAGTTCGCCCCAGGAACGCATGCCGGGTTGCGGGCGCCAACTGTACTTCTCCTCAGGCAGCAGATCAGCCAAGCCGAGTACCTTCTTCTCCAATTCGTTCAGCGGAGCGAGCAGGTCAGCGGCGGCCAGCACCTCCGGCACAGCGCGAACGCCCAGCAGTTCCACGTCGAAAATCAGCTCCGCCTTGGGAGGAATCGGACCCCGGCCCTTTTCGCCGTAGGCCATCTGATAGGGCACAAACAGCCGCCGTTTGCCGCCGACGCGCATGCCTTCGAAACCGGCTTCCCAACCGCCAATCACTAAACGGCGGCCTTGCACGAACTTGAACGGTTCCTGGCGGTCGACCGAAGAGTCGAACTTCTTGCCGTCCGTCAGCCAGCCGGTGTAGTGCACCGTGTATTCCTGACCCGGTTCGGCCGGGGCGCCCGCGCCGAGCTGGATTTCGACGTAGCGCATCGACAACTGCGTCACCGCGGCACCCTCCACCGCGGGCATTTGGGCCATCAGCGGCAGGGCCGCCAGTTGGAGAAGAAATCGAGCCACCATGACGAAAGTATAAGCGCCTCCCGCTACACTAAAGGCTATGTCACAGGCCACGACAGCCTTCGTCGAACAGCACCGCGAACGTTTGCTGAACGAACTGAAGGACTTTATCCGCATACCCAGCGTCTCCACCTTGCCGGAGCACCAGGGCGACGTGGTTCGCTGCGCTCAGTTTGTCGCCGACGCGCTGACGAAAGCGGGCCTGGAGCATGTGGAGATTATCCCGACGGCGGGCCATCCGTTGGTTTACGCCGACTGGCTGCACGCCCCAGGTCAACCCACGGTCCTCTGCTACGGCCACTACGACGTTCAGCCGCCTGACCCGCTGGAGCTTTGGGTGACCCCGCCCTTCGAACCCACTGAACGGGACGGCAATCTCTATGCGCGCGGCGCCGTCGACGACAAAGGCCAAATGTACATGCACATCAAGGCGATTGAAGCCTTGTTCGCCGTGCACGGCAAGTTGCCGGTCAACGTAAAGTTTCTGATCGAAGGCGAAGAAGAGATCGGCGGCAAGTCGATCGCCAAGTATGTCCCGGAGAATCAGGCCAAGCTCAAGGCCGACGTGGCTCTCGTATCCGATACGGCGCTCTACGCCGAGGGCATGCCAACGCTGTGCATCGGGCTCCGCGGCCTGATTTACATGGAAGTGGAGGCCAAAGGCCCGGCGCGCGACTTGCACTCCGGCCTGTACGGCGGAGCGGCGCCGAACGCGGTCTTCGGCCTGGTGGAATTGCTGAGCAAGCTGAAGGATGCCGACGGCGTCATTCAAGTGCCCGGACTTTACGACGACGTCACACCGCCGGCCGAAGCGGAGCTGGCCAGTTGGAAACAGCTTCCCTTCTCCGCGAGCGAGATGCTCAGCAAGGAAGTGGGCTCCACCGCGCTCACCGGCGAACCGGGCTTCAGCGTCTTCGAACGCACTTGGGCCCGGCCGACGCTCGAAGTGCACGGCATCGCCGGCGGCTTCACCGGAGCCGGAGCCAAAACCGTCATCCCCGCGACGGCCACGGCCAAGGTGAGCATCCGGCTGGTGCCGCATCAGGATCCCGAAAAGATCGTGGCCGCCTTCAAAGCGGCCGTCGCCGCCGCCACGCCGCGCGGCATCACCACGCAGGTGAATGTACTCAGCGCCAGTCCGGGGCTGATGGTGAATCCCGATCATCCCGCCATCCGTGTGGCGGCGGAAGCCTTTGAGACGATGATGGGACGCCCCACGGTCTTCACCCGCTCCGGCGGGTCCATTCCGATCGTCGGCGACTTCAACCAGCACCTGGGCATCCCGACCATTCTGATGGGCCTGGGCTTTCCGGACGACGGACTTCACTCGCCCAACGAGAAGTTCTGTATTGCCAACTACTACCTGGGAATTCAGATCGTGGCACTGTTCCTGGAACAGTACGGGAAAGGACCGAGTTGAAGCCAACGCTTCCTCCCAGTCCTGTGCAGCCAACTGATTCCAAGCCCGGTGCACACGCCGCCGAAAGCATGTTCCGCTCGGCAGGGGCCACGTCCATCGCGGTATTCTTGAGCCGCATCACGGGGCTGGTCCGGGAAATTCTGATGGCGCGCTTCTTCGGCGCGTCGATGGCTTACGACGCCTTCACGCTCGGCTTCCGCATCCCCAACCTGACCCGCGACCTCTTCGCGGAAGGCGCCCTATCGAGCGCCTTCGTCCCAGTCTTTACTCAACGGCTCGCCCAAGATACGCGTGAATCGGCCATGCGGCTGGTGAACCTAGTGGCGACCACGCTCTTCCTCGTGGTCGGCGTCCTCGTCATCACCGGTATGGTCTTTGCATCGCCGATGGTCGATGCCCTGGCCGGTGGCTTCCGCGACGTGGGCGGAAAACACGAGTTGGCCGTGCGCCTCACGCGCATCATGTTCCCTTTTCTGCTGGTAGTGGCGCTGGCGGCGCAGGCAATGGGCGTGCTGAATGCTCTAGGCCAGTTCGCGGTACCGGCGCTGTCGTCCACGCTCTTCAACCTGGGCTCGGTGGGCGGCGGACTGGTGCTGGGCATCTGGCTGGGCGACTGGATCGGCATCTCGCGCATTGAAGGCATGGCCTGGGGCGTGGTGTTCGGCGGCTGCCTGCAACTGGCATGGCAGGTGCCGAGCCTTTACCGCGCGGGTTACCGGTTCCGGCCGGAACTCGATTTCACCGATCCCGGCGTGCGGCGCATCATGGCGCTGATGGGTCCGGCGATTTTGGGCAATGCCGCCGTGCAGATCAACGTGATGGTGAACACGAACTTCGCTTCGTCGATCCACGATCCGTTGCGCGGCGCCGACGGTCCGGTGAGTTGGTTGAGCTACGCCTTCCGGTTCATGCAACTGCCGCTGGGCTTATTCGGCGTGGCCATCGCGTCGGCGACCCTGCCCACCATCAGCCGGCACGCCATCGCGACGGATCGAGACGATCTGCGGCGCACACTGTCGAGGTCTGTCGGGATGGTGTTTCTCTTGACGATTCCGTCGTCAGTGGGCTTAACCCTGCTGGGCGAAAGCATGATCGGCTCGATCTATCAGGGCGGCAGCTTCGACGCCTACGACACACGGCAAGCCGGCATCGCGCTCTCCTACTTCGCCATTGGCCTCGCAGGCTATTCGGCGCTGAAGATTCTCACGCCCGCCTTCTACGCCCTCGGTGACTCGCGGACCCCGATGTTGGTGAGCCTCTCCAGCATCGCGATCAATTTCGTGGCCGTGTCGATACTGGTGCAGCAACCGGGCTTTGGCCACGCCGCCCTGGCGATGTCGACGTCCTTGGTGGCCCTGTTCGGTTTCCTGGTGCAGTTCCTGGTGCTGAGGCACAAGATGGGCGGCATTTACGGACGCAATTTGCTGACGAGTACGTTGCGGATTCTGGCCGCTTCGATGGTGATGGGCGCAGCGGTGGCGGGTAGCAGTCACGTCGTGCTGTTGTGGCTGGGAACAACGAAGGTCGCCTACCTGACGGACCTGGCGGTGTCAATTCCTTTGGGAGCCCTCGTGTTTTACGGGGCGTGCCGAATGTTGCGAATCGATGAACTTGAGTTAGCGGTAGCGGCTATTTCGGGTCCACTACGGCGGCGATTTGGCCGACGCTAAGAATTGTTTACTGGCTCTAGCATCTTCGGATGAAGTTGCCCTCAAGTCCTATCGTTGTGGTACCATTCTAAGGACGATAAAGTGAGATTAAGGATAGACGAGAGGTTACCGTTTTCGCATGGCTTTGGCGACTGACGTTAAGAAGACAACGATCACGAAGTACCGGATCAACAAGACTGACACCGGATCGCCAGAGGTGCAGGTGGCTCTGCTCAGTGGGCGGATCCTCCAGTTGACGGACCACTTCAAGACTCATAAGAAGGACCACGGGTCCCGCCGCGGGTTGCTGACGTTGGTGTCACAGCGCCGCAAGCTTCTTTCGTATCTGAAAGAGCATAGTCCCGAGCGTTACAAGAAGCTCATTTCGAGCCTCGGTTTACGCCACTAGTTCCCTTCGCTCTGGTCCCAAGAGTTTGACCCACAAAAGCCGGCTCCGATGCCGGCCTTTGTGCTATAGCTCGCCCACTCCCCCATCTCCCTCATCGATCGAAGGTTGTCTTGACAGATAGCCTGATTCGATATGCCGGGACTCGAGGACGTACTCGGGACGGCGCAGGAGGATAGTTTGAGTATTCATACCGTTTCGGTCGATCTCTTCGGCCGCACCATCACCTTTGAAACTGGAAAGCTTGCCAAGCAAGCGAATGGCTCGGTTGTCGTTCGTATGGGCGATTTGTTCGTCCTGAACACAGCCTGCGGCAGCACCAAGCCGCGCGAGGGTGCGGACTTTTTCCCCCTCACCGTTGATTATCGCGAGTACACTTACTCGGCCGGACGTTATCCTGGCGGCTTCATCAAGCGCGAAGGCCGTCCGTCGGAAAAAGAAGTCATCAACTGCCGGTTGACCGACCGTCCGATCCGCCCGCTTTTCCCCGAAGGTTACCGCAACGAAACCCAGATTGCCGGACTCGTGATGTCGGCCGACGCCGAAAACGATCCGGGTCCCTTGGCCATCATGGGCGCCGCGGCCGCTCTCGCCATCTCCGATATTCCCTTCCATCACGTTTTGCAGGCTGTGCGCGTCGCCATGGTCGACGGCGAACTGGTGGCGCTCCCCACTTACACCCAAACCAAGAAAGCGGCCTTCCACATCGTGGTTGCCGCAACCAAAGAGGGCGTGGTGATGGTGGAAGCCGGCGGCAAGGGTGCCGTTGAAGCGGACGTGCTGAAGTGCATCGCCTTCGGACACGAGTGCTGCAAAAAGCTGATCGCGGGCGTAGAAGAGTTGCAGAAGCTGGCCGGTAAACCCAAGTGGGATTGGAGCGCGCCGGCGAAGAGCGAAACGATCGCCAAGCAAGTGGAGGCGGCCGTGGCCGCTGATCTCAGCGACGCGATGAACACCGAGAAGTACTCGAAGCTCGACAGCTATGCCCGCGTGGATGCGGCCAAAAAGAAGGCCAAGGAACTCTTCACCGATCCCGCCGAGCAGAAAGAAGCCGGCGACCGCTTCGGCGATCTGAAGGAGAAGATCTTCCGCGAAGAGATGCTCGACAAGCGCCGCCGTCCGGACGGCCGCGCCTTCGACCAGATCCGTAAGATCGACATCGAAGTGGGCGTTCTGCCCCGCGTGCACGGTTCGGCGCTGTTCACCCGCGGCGAAACGCAGGCCATGGTCTCGACGACCCTCGGCACCAAAGACGACGAACAGCGCGTCGAAATGCTGGATCGCGAGATCACCTCCAAGCGCTTCATGCTGCACTACAACTTCCCGCCGTTCTCGGTGGGTGAGTGCGGCCGCATGGGTTCGCCCGGTCGCCGCGAAATCGGCCATGGCCTCCTCGCTGAACGCGCCCTCTCGGCCGTCCTGCCGGATGCTGCCACTTTCCCCTACACCGTCCGCATCGTCAGCGACACGCTGGAATCGAACGGCTCCAGTTCCATGGCCGCGATCTGCGGCGGCTGCCTCTCGATGCTCGATGCCGGCGTGAAGCTGGAAGCCCCGGTGGCCGGTATCGCCATGGGTCTGGTGGTGGAAGGCGACAAGTACGCCATCCTCACCGACATCGCGGGCGCCGAAGATCACTACGGCGACATGGACTTCAAGGTGGCCGGCACGCGCAAGCATGTCACCGCCCTGCAGATGGACTTGAAGGTAGTGGGCGTATCGATGTCAGTGCTCACCGAAGCCCTGGCCCAGGCCCAGAAGGCCCGCCTCGAGATTCTCGACAAGATGGAAGCCGTGCTCGCCACGCCGCGTCCGGAACTGTCGCAGTACGCGCCGCGCATCTTCTCGATGACGGTGCCGGTGGATAAGATCCGCGAGGTCATCGGACCGGGCGGCAAGGTGATCCGTGGCATCACGGAAGCCACCGGAACGAAGATCGACATCAACGACGATGGCGTGATCAACATCTTCGCCACCGACGGCATCGCCGCGCAGAAGGCGTTGCAGATGATCGGCGACATTTGCGCCGTCGCCGAGGTGGGCAAGACTTACTTGGGTACTGTCTCCCGCATCGCCGACTTCGGCGCGTTCGTCGAGATCTTCCCGGGCACCGATGGCTTGCTGCACATCAGCGAGATTTCGGAGAGCCGCGTGAAGACCGTGCGCGACGAGTTGAACGAAGGCGACCAGATCCTGGTGAAGGTACTGGCCCTCGAAGGCAACAAGATCAAGCTTTCCCGCAAGGCCATCCTGCAGGAACAGCGCAACAAGATCAAGGGCGGCGAATAGCCGCTTTCAATCGAAAGTCGTAGCCCCATCCCTACCCGGGATGGGGCTTTTTACGTTTAGAGGGCGGCGAGAATCCCCGCGGTGATCGCCGGTGTGCCTTTCACCACGGTGTGGTCGACGGCATCCACCGCGCTCTCGATGCGGCGCGCTGCCGCCTTAGTAGCTTCCGTTCCGAACCAGTCAAGCATCATGGCGGCGGAGAGTATCATCGCCACCGGGTTCGCCAACCCCTTACCGGCAATGTCGGGCGCCGTGCCGTGCGAAGGTTGGAAGACAGCCCATTTGTCGCCGATATCGGCTGAAGGCGCGTACCCCATGCCGCCAATCAGGCCGGCGGCCAAATCGCTCAGAATGTCGCCGAACATGTTCTCGGTGACGACGACGTCGTAAGCCTGCGGCCGCGTGATCATGTACAGCGCCATCGCGTCCACATAGACACATTCCGTGGCGACGTCAGGATAGCCGGCGGCCACCTCGAGAAAGATTTTCCGGAAGTACGCCATCGACGGCAGCACGTTGGCCTTGTCGACCAAGGTCACCTTCTTGCGCCGGAGCCGCGCATGTTCGAAGGCGCGATGGAAGAGCCGTTCGCTGCGTTCGCGCGAGACGTGCATGATGTCTTCGACAAACGGCGGATTTTCTTTCTGTTCGGCGCCCCGCGAGAAGAACAGCCCCTCGGTGTTTTCGCGAATCAGCAGGAAGTCGATTTCGCCGCGGCCGTAGCCCTTCAGCGGCGACAAACCCGCATCAATCAGGCGGATGGGCCGCAAGCCGAGGTAGAGGTCGAGTTGCTCCCGAATGTCGATCTGCGGGGTCATCTCGGTGCCGTTAGGCCAGCGGACCTGTGGCAACCCCATGGCGCCCAGCAGGATCGCATCGTAAGTCTTGGCCCGTTCGAGGGTCGCGGGCGGCAAAGGATCGCCACTCGCCAGATACTCATTGGCGCCGACGCTCATTTCGGCGAACTCCAGCGTGAAGCCGTCGGCCACGGCCTCCAGCACCCGGCAGGCTTCCGCCATCACTTCCACTCCAATGCCGTCGCCCGGCAGAACCGCAATCCGATAGTTCATTCGCCCCTGAGTTTAACAAACCGCGTTGGCTGCTACCCTAGCCATCATGCGGATGCTACTCGTCTTGATTTTGCTTCCTGGGCTATGGGCCCAACCCGCGGGCTCCCCGGCCAAACCACTCACGGATCAAAAGCCGGTGGTACGCCAAGCGGAGATTTCAGTGCACGGGCGGCCCCTGAAGTACCAGTCGACCACCGGCATGATGCCGCTGAAAACCGAGACCGGCGAGATCGAGGCCCAGCTTTTCTACGTCGCGTACACGGTGGAAGGACCGAATCGGCCCCTGACGATCTGCTTCAACGGCGGACCCGGCGCCGGTTCGCTCTGGCTGCACCTGGGCGCGATCGGGCCCCAGCGCGCCGCGATGAATGACGACGGTTCCCTGCCCCCGGCACCGTACAAGATGGAGCCGAACGAATCCACCTGGCTCGAGAAAAGCGACCTGGTGTTCGTCGATCCCGTCGGTACCGGCTTCTCACGCGCCCGCAACACGGAGACCGCGCGCAAGTACTTTGGCGTGCGCGGCGACATTGAGTCAGTCGGAACGTTTATTCGTAACTACCTGAATCAGAATAAGCGCTGGCAGTCGCCGCTTTACATCGCCGGCGAAAGTTATGGCACCACCCGCGCCGCCGGCCTGTCGCAGTGGCTGGTGGACCACGGCATCGCGCTCAACGGCGTCATGCTGATCTCCACCATCATGAACTTCCAGACGGTGCGCTTCCAACGCGGCAATGACCTGGCCTACGCCATGCATCTGCCCACCTACACCGCGATCGCCTGGTACCACAAGAAACTACCCGCCGACCTGCAGAAAGACCTGCGCAAAGCCGTCGACGAGAGCCGCAAATTCGCCTCCGGCGACTATCAACTGCTGCTCTACAAAGGTGACACGCTCACGACGGAGGAGCGCAAACGGGGTGTCGACCAACTCGCCCGCCTCACCGGACTGTCGCGGGACTTCCTGGACCGCTCCGACTTGCGGGTCGAGATTCAGCGCTTCACCAAAGAACTGCTACGGGATCGCGGACTCACCGTCGGCCGCCTTGATGGGCGTCTCACCGGGCACGAGGGCTCAGCCACCTCCGAGACACCCTCCTTTGACCCTTCGCTCACCGCCATTCGCCCGCCCTATACCGCCATCATGAATCAATACGCCCTCAAACAACTGGGCTGGGAAGATGAGAAAGAGTACTTCGCTTTGGGCGGCGGCATCACCGCGCCCTGGGATTGGGGCATCACGCAGAACGGCGGCCAAGGCTACGCGGACACCAGCGAGAATCTGCGGGCGGCAATGCAGCGCAATCCGCACATGAAGGTGTTCATCGCCAGCGGCTACTACGATCTGGCGACGCCGCTGCATGCGGTGGAATACACGGTTTCCCACATGGGCCTGTCACCGGCGCTCCGCAAGAATTTACATTGGGCAGACTACGAAGCCGGCCACATGATGTACATCCACGTCCCGTCGCTAAAGAAGTTGAAAAACGACATAGACCGCTTCTACGACGATTCGCGCAAGTAGCTACTTCATCGACTTGACGAGCATCACTTCGTTGCCGCTTTCGTTGTAGATCAGGTCGTCGACCATGCGGCGGGCCATGAAGATACCAAAGCCGCCAGGGCGCATGCCAGCCGCCTCGCGAATCTCGGCGTGTTCCAGGTTCGTGCCGTCTGGCGGATTGCCGATCGCCGCGTGCTTCATGTCGGTCTCCCGGAAACCCGGGCCGGGGTCCCGCACCCAAACAACCACGGAATCATGAGTTTTAATGCAGGTTAGCTCAACACTTTGATTTGGGTCGCCATGCCCACCATGCTCGATGGCGTTCATCAGAATCTCACGGACCGCGGTACACATCTCGTCGTGCTTCCGAGGGTCCAGATTGATATTCCGGGGTTCCAGCATGGCGAGAGCGGCATCGACATTCTCAAGTTGGCAGGGTACGCGAAGGCTGACCCAGGTGGGGGTGAAGGACAAAGTCTCGATTGTATGGGCAGCCATGGTTACCATCGATCAACAAGCCTCACCGCATTGGACGCACCGGCGCGAGCCCGGTTGCAAAATCCGGCAGCCAATCCTATTGACCCCTTATCGGCGGAGCAATTATTTTCCGCTTGCTTTCATCATACTGGCGTCGCTTGCATCAAAATGAAGGGGCATGGATGTTTCCTCCGCCCTTCGCCCAATCGCCATCGGATTTTCTACGACGCCGCCCGCCGGACTCAGTCGCTGGGACGGCCCGGCAGTCCCGGCCGGCTGCGCGTTCTGGAGCAAGGCCATGGCCGGCGCCGCCTTCTACACCGAACCGGCTGACCATTATCATTGCGCCGTGGGCGCGCACACCCACGGCTTGGCCCTGCCGGCCGACCTGGGTCCCCAACTAATGAATACGGTGGGTTTCATGGTCTCCTCCGGTTATTTGCAAATGGAGGAGGTCCCCGGGATCCCGGTACTCCCAAAGCCGCCGCACTACGTCAGCTATGCGCCGGCGGCGATGGCTACCTTCACCCCGGATGTGGTGCTCTTCGCTGGCCCCCCGGCCTCAGTGATGCTACTTTACGAGGCTGCGCTTCGCGCCGGCGCCGGCTCGGCTCTGACGCAAACGATCGGCCGCCCGGGCTGCGCCGTGCTCCCGCTCACCGCCAATAGCGGGACCGCATCGCTTTCTTTTGGCTGCCGCGGCAATCGCACCTTCACCGGCCTGCCGGATACCGACCTGTACTTCGCATTACCAGGCCAACATTGGGCCGCGTTCCAAATGGCGCTCGCCGAGATCAGCGCCGCCGACCTGAAGATGACGGCGCATTATGAGCAGCATCAATCGCTGTTCCCGATTGTGAGCTAAGCCATGGACTGGATTTCGCAACCTGACGCCTGGATCGCGCTGCTGACGCTCACCGCGCTGGAGATCGTCCTCGGCATCGACAACATCATCTTCATTACCATCCTGGCCGGAAAACTGCCGCCCAAGGATCAGGCCCGTGCCCGCCGCCTGGGATTGAGCGGGGCGATGTTGACCCGAATTCTGCTACTGCTCTCCATCAGTTGGATCATGGGTCTAACCGCGACGGTAGTCACCATTTTCGGCAACGCGCTGAGCGGACGGGACCTGATTCTGCTGGTGGGCGGCATGTTCCTTTTGTGGAAAGCGACCCGCGAGATCCACGAAAAAGTGGAGGGCGAGGAGCATCACGACGAGGCACCCGGCAAGGCAAGCTTTAGCAGCGTCATCATCCAAATCATGTTGCTCGACATCGTCTTTTCGCTGGACTCGGTGATTACCGCCGTCGGCATGGCCGACGACATTGGCGTCATGATCACCGCCGTAGTGATTTCGGTGGCCATCATGATGTTCGCCGCCCGGCCCGTCGGCGAGTTCGTCCAACGCCATCCCACCGTGAAGATGCTCGCGCTTTCCTTCCTGATTCTGATCGGCGTCAATCTGATGGCCGAGGGCTGGCACTTCCACATACCGAAAGGCTACGTTTACTTCGCGATGGCCTTCTCGGTCTTTGTCGAAATGTTGAACCTGCGGG